>NZ_BAABVY010000008.1:0-398941 GCF_040365715.1 Acidovorax sp. FG27 | reverse complement strand
GCCCTCCAGCCCGGTAAGGGCCGGCCACGGCAGCTGCGGGGTGTGCTGCAGCGACGGTGGCACGTAGGCATAGGTCACGCCGCGCACCTTCGCCGCGATGCGGAATTCGCCCTGGCCCGGCTGCTCGAACGGCATGTGGTGCAGGTCGCCCTTGACGCGGAACTGCACCTGGCTGGCGGTGCCCGCCGTGACGGCGTCGCGCACGTAGTGGCGCGTGGCCTGCGGAATGACCTGGGGCAGATAGCGATGCACCCGCGTGCCGTCGGCGCGTTGCAGCGTGCCCGACAGGTCGAGCACGCCGGGCGCATGGCCCAGGTCGTCGGTGTGCCAATGGGCCCGCGCCTCGCCCGCCGCGTCGGCATTGGCGAAGCGCACGTCGCTGGCCTGCACCGCCAGGCGCTGCCCGTCGCGCTGCCAGCGCACGGCCGCGCCCAGCTGCTGCACGGGCACCAGCGGGTCTTCAAACACGCCGGGCAGCAGCAGGGCGCCATCGGCCACCGCCAGCGTGGCGTTGCCGCCGGCCTGGTTCAGATCGAATTCGACCGTGGCGCCGCGCACGCCCGGCACGCGCGCGGCGGCCACCTCGGCCGCGCCGGCGGGCGCCGCCAGCGCCAGGCCCGAGACCTTGCCGCGCGCCTGGTATTGCTGCGGCGCCGCCAGCGGGCCGCGCCAGCTGGCCTGCACGGCCTCGACCATGCCTTCGGGCGCGTAGGTGGAAAGCGCCCGGTGCGCCGCGTCGTCCAGGGGCAGGCGGCTGGCGATGTCGGCCAGCGCGGCCAGGTCCAGCCGGTCGGCCTGCAGCTCGCCATGGTCCTGCCCGGCCGTATCGCCGTGGGTGTGGCGCAGCGTCAGGTTGCCGCCGGGCCAGCGCAGGCCGTCGGCGGTGAGGAACTGCAGGCCCTGCGTGGACACCTCGAACCCGTCTTCGAAGCGCCGCCCGCCGATACGGCCGGCCACGGTGCGCAGCGCCAGCGGCTGCAACTGCGCGCCCAGCGTGGTGCTGACGCCCGCCAGCGCCACGTCGGCCGTGCCGCCCGACAGCTGGCCGCGCTGCACGTCGGCCCAGGCCCGCACGGCGCCGTGGCCGCCGGTCACGCGCGCGCCCACGTCCACGTACTGGTTCAGGCGCGACACGTCCACCCGCGTGAACTCGGCAAAGAGCTGGCCGCTCCACTGCTGCCAGGCGCCGCTGTGCGTGGCCAGCAGCGGGGCGCGGAACTGCCCGCGCAGGCTGAAGCGATCGCCCCACTCGGGCGGCGGCGTGGCGTCCAGCCGCAGCGCGTGGCGCCAGCGGCCGTTGCGCAGCACCAGGTCGACGTCGCTCAGCGCCAGCGGCGGGGCGGGGCGCAGCGCGTCGCTCCAGCGAACCGTGCCGCCGCGAATGGCCAGCTCGGGCTGCGAGAAGAGCCAGTCCGCGCCCTCGCTGCTGGCTGCGGCAGCGGTATCGCCGTCACTGCCGCCCAACGCCAGGCCGGCGACGAAGATGCGGCCGTCCGCTTCGCGGCGCACGTCCAGCTCGGCGCCTTCTATATACAGCTGCTCGAAGCCGCGCTTGAGCAGGGAACGCGGCGACACGGTGGCGACCACGCGCGGCAGGCGCAGCGCCGGGCGGCCCTCGGCGTCCAGCAGGGCGACGTCGCCCAGCTCGATGGCGGGCAGCAATCCGTTGGAGCGCGCGCTGAGCGAGCCGATCCGCACGGGAACCCCCAGGGCCCGTCCGGCATGGCTTTCCAGCTGCGGACGGTATTCGCCGATTCGCGGCACAATCCAGCCATGAAGCACGCCCCACGCGGCTGCCAGCGCGACACCGAAGGCCAGCAGCAGCCCCAGCGACCACCGAGCGAACACCGCGACGCATGTCAGAAGACGTGTGGGGCGTGGTGGCGTCTCGGCGTTCATGGCGGGTGTTGTCGGTGCCAGGAATTATGACCCGCGCCCTCCCCCCGGGTTCGCGGCCGGAGCGTGTCGTTGTGTACGACGGCACGCCTTCCCGCACGGCCCCGACGCCCCTTCGCTCCGCTCTCTGACACCCTCCTCCATGCAGCCGTCTCCGCCACCCGCCGGCCCGGGCATCGCCGACCATTCGCGCTTCCTGCAGCGGCTGCACCGCCGCTATGCGGACGAATTCCCCCTGCTGCCGGCGGGCCTTCCCACCCGCGACACCATGGCCGAGGCGCTGGACGCGCTGGCGGCCCGTGGCTATGACACCGGCGCCGCGCTGCGCATCCTGCGCCAGCTGGTGCTGGAGCGGCTGATCCGGCTCGACTGCGAGCAGCAGGCGCCGCTGGAGGACGTGACCCGCGCCATGACCTGGCTGGCCGAGCTGGCGCTGGACCGCGCCTGCGTGCAGGCTCGCGCCGAGCTGGATGCGCGCCACGGCGCGCCGCAGGGCCCCGGCGGCGGCCCGGTGGAGCTGTGGATCATCGGCATGGGCAAGCTGGGCGCGCGCGAGCTGAACGTCTCCAGCGACATCGACCTGATCTACGTGTACGAGCACGACGGCGAGACCGCCGGCAACGCCGAGGGGCGCGGGCGCATCTCGCACCACGAATACTTCGGCCAGGCGGTCAAGGCCATCTACAGCCTGGTGGGCGACACCACCGAGCACGGCTTCGTCTTTCGCGTCGACCTGGCGCTGCGGCCCAATGGCAACTCCGGCCCCGCCGCCGTGTCGCTGGCCGCGTTGGAGGAATACCTGCAGGTGCAGGGCCGCGAGTGGGAGCGCTTCGCCTGGCTCAAGAGCCGCGTGGTGGCGCCGCGCGAATCCGTCATCGGCGAGCCCGTGCAGGCGCTGCGCGGCGTGGTGCTGCCGTTCGTCTTCCGCCGCTATCTGGACTACAGCGTGTTCGACGCGCTGCGCTCGCTGCACCGCCAGATCCGCGACCATGCCGCCAAGCGCAGCGCCGGCCACCCCGAGCGCGCCAACGACGTGAAGCTCTCCCGCGGCGGCATCCGAGAGATCGAATTCATCGTGCAACTGCTGCAGGTGGTGCGCGGCGGGCAGTTCCCCGAGCTGCGCTGCCGCCCCACGCTGGAGGCGCTGCAGCGCATCGCCCGCGCCGGCCTCATGCCTACGGCAACGGCCGATGCGCTGGCCGCGGCCTACACCTTCCTGCGGCAGGTGGAGCACCGCATCCAGTACCTGGACGATCAGCAGACCCACGTGCTGCCCACCCGCGACGACGACCTGGCCTGGATCGCCCAGACCCTGGCCTTAAGCAGCTGCGCCTTCCTGCACCAGCTGGACGCGCACCGCGAACTGGTGGCGCAGGAGTTCGACACCCTGCTGGGCGGCGCCGGCAAGAAGCAGTGCAGCAAGGGCGGCTGCGGCGGCCCGCGTGCCGGCACGCCCGCCCCGCCCGAGCTGGAGACCGTGCTCGGCCAGTTGCCGCCCAACGTGCGCGCCCGCGTGGCCGAGTGGCGCACGCACCCGCGCGTGCAGGGCCTGAGCGACGAGTCGCGCGACCGCCTGCTGCGGCTGGTGCAGCGCACCGCCCGCTGGCTGGCCGACGGCCAGGTCAACGAAGACGCGGTGGTGCGCCTCGTCGGCTGGCTCGAATCGCTGCTGCGGCGCGACGTGTACCTGGCGCTGCTGCTGGAGCGCCCCACGGTGCACGAACATCTCTTGCACCTACTGGGCGCCGCGCAGTGGCCGGCCCGCTACATGCTGCAGCACCCCGGCGTGATCGACGAGCTGGCGGGCGAGGCCCTGCTGTCCGAACGCTTCGTGCCCGAAGACTTCGAGCACGAGCTGGCGCTGCGCATCGCCTCGCTGCAGACCACGGGCGAGGACGACGACGAGACGCTGCTGAACCTGCTGCGCCGCGCCCACCATGCCGAGACCTTCCGCACCCTGGCGCGCGACGTGGAGCGCCGCATCACCGTCGAGCAGGTGGCCGACGACCTCTCGGCCCTGGCCGACAGCGTGCTGCGCGTGACCGCCCGCTGGTGCTGGAGCCGCCTGAAGAACCGCCACCGCGAAGTGCCGCAATTCGCCATCATCGGCTACGGCAAGCTGGGCGGCAAAGAGCTGGGCTACGGCAGCGATCTGGACATCGTCTTCGTGTTCGACGACGACGACGACCGCGCCCCCGAGGTCTATTCGGCCTTCGTGCGCAAGCTCATCAACTGGCTGACGGTGAAGACCGCCGAGGGCGACCTGTTCGAGATCGACACCGCCCTGCGGCCCAACGGCAATTCCGGCCTGCTGGTGACCAGCTTCACCGCCTACGCCAACTACCAGGAGCGGCGTGGCAGCAACACCGCCTGGACCTGGGAACACCAGGCCATGACGCGCGCCCGCTTCCTGCTGGGCACCGAGGACCTCGCGCCGCCCGGCACGCTGCCGCCGCTGCCCCTGGGCGACGGCGCGGCCCTGGTCGGCACCGGCCGCCATCTGCAGGGGCGCTTCGACGCCGTGCGCGAAGCCGTCATCACCGCGCCGCGCGACCCCGCCTCGCTGCGCGAGGAGATCGTCACCATGCGCGAACGCGTGCGCGCCGCGCACCCGGTGCCGGCCGGCCAGTTCGACGTGAAGCACAGCGTGGGCGGCATGGTGGACGTCGAGTTCGCCATCCAGTACCTGGTGCTGTCGCAGTCGGCCGACCACCCCAGCCTGCGCGAGAACCGCGGCAACATCACCCTGCTGCGGCGCGCCGAGGACGCGGGCTTTCTGCCCGAGGGCGTGGGCACCGCCGCCGCCACCGCCTACCGCACCCTGCGCCAGGTGCAGCACCGCGCCCGCCTGAACGAGCAGCCCACCCGCGTGGACCCGGCCACACTGCAGGCCGAGCGCGAGGCGGTGCTGGCGCTGTGGCGGGCAGTGTTCGGCGGCTGATTTCGACGGGGATTCAAGCCCAATCCGGCTCCAGCGCTTGATCCACAAGCGCCTCCAGCTATTGAATTGATAGCGAACTGGTCACTATCCCAGGGGCGGGTGGCCGGCCATCGGCGCTGCGCCGTCTCGTGGGCCCAGCCAGCCTTGCCCGGTCTCTGTGAGCCCGCATGCGCGCAAACCGCATATCCATGCGCGGAAACCTTCGCACCGCGAAAGCGCCGACGGGTCTTAAATCCCTCCATCAGCCCGCCGCGACGGTCGCGCCGGGCCCTGGAACCAGGAAGCAAGGAACCCGACCCATGACCCGCCCCTTCAAAGTCGTCGCCGTCTCCGGCAACGTGCAGCGCCCCTCCCGCACCCTGGTGCTGGTCGAGGAGCTGATCGCCGCGATCGGCGACGTGCTGCCCATCGAGGCGCACACCATCGAACTGGGCCCGCTGGCGCCGCAGATCGGCGGCGCGCTCTACCGCAGCCAGCTGCCCGCCAGCGTGGACGCGGAACTCGCCGCCATCGAATCGGCCGACCTGCTCATCGTGGCCAGCCCCGTCTATCGCGGCGCCTACACCGGCCTCTTCAAGCATTTGTTCGACTTCGTGCACCAGGACGCCCTGATCGACGTGCCCGTGCTGCTGGCCGCCACCGGCGGCAGCGACCGCCACGCGCTGGTGATCGACCACCAGCTGCGCCCGCTGTTCAGCTTCTTCCAGGCGCGCACGCTGCCCATCGGCGTGTACGCGTCGGAGCAGGACTTCACGGGCTACGCCGTCGGCAGCGCGAGGTTGAAGGCGCGCATCGCGTTGGCGGCGGAGCGTGCGGCGCCGCTGGTGGGGGTGGCGCCGGCTGCGGCGGCCGGGGCGGTGGCTGCGCCGCGTTTGGCCCTTGCGGCCTGAAGCCGGGCCGATCTCGGGTGCCGAGTTGGCATCCCAGCCCTCCATGAGTGGCTCCGCCTTTGCCGCTCCACCCGGCGCCGTGATCTGAGGCATCAGGTCATTCATCCCGTTCGATCACGGCAGTGCGGCGGAGCAGATCGCTGTCAGAGCCCGCCACCATGAGTACCCGCACGAGGAAGCCGCGCGGGCACCCGGACGCTGTCTTGTCAAACGGGTCGATATTCAAAGCGGTGATGGATCAAGTACTGGCGTCACAAGACCGCAGTGCGTGCCAAGAAGCCGCACACACCGGGACCTGAGCAAGGGCCCACGCGAGCTGCCCGCCTGGCGTAACCAGCAACCCCTCACGAATGCGTTTGCAGCAATGCTCGCTGCCCTTGGCGCGGCTCAGCCCTCGAAGTGGCGGCGGTACTTCACGAATCCCGCCTTGGCCGAACCGTCGAAACCGCGCGACTCGAATAATCGGTGGGCACCGGCTCGTTCCCTGGAGCTGAGGATCATGATTTTCGAGCACTGCCTCTGGCGACAGAACGCTTCTGCTTCTGTCAGGAGTGCAGCGCCGACCCCAGCCTTGCGGAACGCGAGGTCGACCACCAGGTTTTCCAGCACAGCGAATGGCTGCATGCCGTACATCACATCTGCGCAGAGCGATACCAAGACCGTTCCGCAAACCACTCCGTTTGCGTCTGCCACCAGCAACGCTCCATTCGCACCGCCCTGCAAATCCAGAATCCGTTCCGGCAGGACTTGGTGATGGGAACTGTCCAACAGCTGGGAGTAGAGGGAACCCAGGCGCCCCGCGTCAGTGGGCCGCGCAAGACGGACGTGAAGGTTGGGGACAAACATCGTGGCGCCATTCTGGGCCAGTCCAAGCACCAGCCTTGCCGTCAGCGGCAGTGGCACTGGCTCTTCAGTTCAGGCTGAAGTTGTCCCCAAAGGGCGCATCTGCGATGCCGTAGGCATCCACGGCGCTCCACGACGAATCCCGCATATCGATCTACCAATTCCTTCGCACCACGCCGCCGCGTCCCGGTCTCCAATCCATGCATGACCGCAAGACCCGCACTCCTGCAGCAACGCCTGCCCGACACCCCCACCCACGTGGCGCGCATCGCCACCGACGCCGACGCCATCGACGCCGCGCACCGGCTGGCGGCTGAATTCGCGCCCGGTGCCGCCGAGCGCGACCGCGAGCGGCGCCTGCCCTGGGACGAGCTGACGCGCTGGTCGGCCAGCGGCCTGGGCGGCATCACCGTGCCGCGCAGCCATGGCGGGGCACAGGTGGCCTACGCCACGCTGGCCGAGGTGTTCGTGATCCTCAATGCGGCGGATTCCTCGCTGGGGCAGATTCCGCAGAACCATTTCGGCGTGCTGGGCGTGCTGCACGAACTGGGCACGCCCGAGCAGAAGTCGCGCTTCTATGCCGAGGTGCTGGCCGGCCGGCGGCTGGGCAATGCGGGGCCGGAGCGCAAGGCCGATGGGGCCGCCACCGTGCTGCAGGGCGCCACGCGGCTGCGCACCACGCCGCAGGGGCAGCTGGTGCTGACGGGCAAGCGCTTCTATTCCACGGGCGCGCTCTTTGCCCACCGCATTCCCGTGCGCGCCACCGACGACGCCGGCCGCAGCGTGCAGGTGTGGGTGCCGCGCGAGGCGCCGGGCCTGGCCGTGGTGGACGACTGGGACGCCTTCGGCCAGCGCACCACCGCCAGCGGCACCGTCGTGTTCGACGAGGTGCCGGTCGATGCGGCCGACGTGCTGCCCCTGTGGCAGCTGGCCGACCGGCCGGGGCTCTACGGGCCGACTTCGCAGCTGATGCAGGCCGCCATCGACCAGGGCATTGCCGAGGCGGCGGTAGCCGATGCGCAGCGCTTCGTGCGCGAGCGCGCCCGGCCCTGGGTGGATTCGGGCGTGCAGCACGCGCACGACGACCCGTACCTGATCGCCGATGTCGGCCGCCTTCAGATCGACCTGCACGCCGCACGCGAGGTGCTGCGGGAAACGGGGGCGCTGTTCGACGCCCTGGCGGCGCGCGCCGCGGCCGCTGGCGGCTTCACCGCCGAAGACAGCGCACGGGCGTCGGTGGCCGTGGCCGAGGCCAAGGTGCTCACCACCCGCATCGCGCTGGAGGCCAGCGAAAAGCTGTTCGAGCTGGCGGGCTCATCCGCCACCCGCGCCGCCCACCACCTGGACCGCCACTGGCGCAACGCCCGCGTGCACACGCTGCACGACCCGGTGCGCTGGAAGCTGCACCTCATCGGCAACCACCTGCTGAACGGCGCGCTGCCCCGCCGGCATTCGTGGAACTGACTTCACGCACACCCCGGCCGATACCGAATTCCACACCGATGAGAGAACCGACAGCCATGTCCCTGCTGCTCCCCGAACCGCCCGCCAGCGCCCTGTTCACCCCGGCCCCGGTGCCGCCGCCGCAAGCCTCGCCCGCCCCTGCCCCGGCCGGCACGCCGCAGCGCATCGCCAGCGACGCCCAGGCGCTGGCCGCCGCGCAGCGCTTTGCCGACCGCGTGGCGCCCGGCGCGGCCCGGCGCGACCGCGAACGCCTGCTGCCCTGGGCCGAGCTGGACGAATTCGTCGCCAGCGGGCTCTGGTCCATCACCGTGCCGCCCGAGTACGGCGGCCCGGGCGTTTCGGCCGGCACGCTGGCCGAGGTGATCGCCCGCGTGAGCGCGGCCGACGGCTCGCTGGGGCAGATTCCGCAGAACCATTTCTATGCGCTGGAGGTGCTGCGCGTGGGCGGCAGCGATGCGCAAAAGCGCTTCTTCTATGGCCGCGTGCTGGCGGGCGAGCGCTTCGGCAACGCGCTGGCCGAGATCGGCCACAAGGACTTCCAGCGCCGCACGCGGCTGGTGCCCGATGGGGACGGCTTCCGTGTCATCGGCCGCAAGTTCTATTGCACCGGCGCGCTGTATGCGCACTGGATTCCCACACTGGTGGTCGCCCAGGAGGCCGACGGGCGCGAGGTGACCTGGCTGGCCTTCGTGCCCCGCACCGCGCCGGGCGTGCGCATCACCGACGACTGGGACGGCTTCGGCCAGCGGGTGACGGGCAGTGGCTCGGTGGAGTTCGACGACGTGCGCGTCGAGGCCGAGTGGGTCGTGCCCTTCCTGGCGTCATTCCAGCGGCCCACCACCATCGGCCCGCTGGCGCAGCTGCTGCACGCGGCCATCGACCTGGGCCTGGCGCGGGGCGCGCTGGCCGCCACGCTGCCCTTCGTGCGCGACCACGCCCGGCCCTGGATCGACGCCGGGGTGGACCGTGCCGCAGACGACCCGCTGCTCATCCAGCAGCTGGGCGACACCGCAGTGCGCGTGCGCGCCGCCGAGGCCCTGGTGCGCCGCGCCGCCCGCTTCGTGGCTGCGGCGCAGGCCGACCCCACCGAGCAGAGCGTGGCGCAGGCATCCGTCGCCGTGGCCGAGGCGCGTGCGCTCACCACCACCGCGTCGCTGGATGCGGGCACGCGGCTCTTCGAGCTGGGCGGCACCTCGGCCACCACCGGCCGGCAGGGGCTGGACCGCTTCTGGCGCAACGCCCGCACGCACACGCTGCACGACCCGGTGCGCTGGAAGTACCACGCCATCGGCAACTACCACCTCAACGGCCGCATTCCGCCGCGCCACGGGGCGCTCTGAAGCCCGCTCCTCCCCAGCCATCGCAACGACATCGCATAGACCATGAAGCCACTTAGCCTGTTCCGCACACTCGTTACCCTCGCTGGCGCCGCCGTGCTCGCCGGCAGCGCCCTGGCCGCGCCGCTCAAGATCGGCGTGGTGCCGGGCATCTTCGCCGACTCGGTCGAGCTGGCCGCCAAGGAGGCCAAGGCCCAGGGCCTCGATGTGCAGGTGGTCGAGTTCACCGACTGGACCACGCCCAACGTGGCGCTGGACGCGGGCGACATCGACCTGAACTACTACCAGAACAGCAACTACCTGGCCAACGCCGTGCGCAGCAAGGGCTTCGACTTCGTGAGCGTGCAGCCGGGCATCCTGTCGTACCTGGGCCTGTATTCCACCCGCCACAAGACGCTGGCGGACCTGCCCGACGGCGCCCGCGTGGCCATCGCCAGCGACCCGGTGAACATCGGCCGCGCCCTGCGCCTGCTGCAGCACGCCGGGCTGATCACGCTGCGGCCGGACACGGGCCTGCTGGGCACGCAGGCCGACATCGTGGCCAACCCCAGGCGGCTGCGCTTCATCGAGGTGGAAGGCCCGCAGCTGGTGCGCGCCACGCAGGACGTGGACCTGGCGCTGGGCTACCCCTACTTCATCATCCCGGCCAAGGCGTTCGATGCCAGCAAAGGCCTGGCCTACACCCGCTACGAAGACGATTCCTGGGCCATCCAGTTCGTCGCCCGCAAGGACCGCGCGGCCGACCCGCGCATCGCGCAGTTCCTGGCCGTCTACAAGACCTCACCCTCGGTGCGCCAGGCGATCCAGCGCTTCTACCTGAACGACGCCGGGCTCTACCGCCTGGCCTGGCTGCCGCGCTGAAGGAGGGCACCGCCATGACACAGCAGCGCCCCCACATCCTGCTCAACGCGTTCAACATGAACTGCGTGGGCCACATCAACCACGGCCTGTGGACGCACCCGCGCGACCGCAGCACGGACTACCGCACGCTCGCCTACTGGACCGACCTGGCGCGCACGCTGGAGCGGGGCCTGTTCGACGGCCTGTTCCTGGCCGACATCGTGGGCACCTACGACGTCTATCGCGGCAATGTCGAGGTGCCGCTGCGCGAGTCCATCCAGCTGCCGGTGAACGACCCGCTGCTGCTGGTGCCGGCCATGGCCGCCGCCACCCGGCACCTGGGCTTCGGCGTGACGGTGAACCTGTCTTACGAAGCACCCTACCTGCTGGCGCGGCGCTTTTCCACGCTGGACCACCTGACGAACGGCCGCATCGGCTGGAACATCGTCACCGGTTACCTGGACAGCGCCGCCCGCGCCATGGGCCAGCCCGCGCAGCTGCCGCACGACGAGCGCTACGAGCGCGCCGACGAGTACCTGGACGTGCTCTACCAGCTGTGGGAAGGCAGCTGGGAGGACGGCGCCGTGCGCCGCGACAAGGCCGCGCGCGTGTTCGCCGACCCGGCCCGCGTGCACAAGGTGGTGCACCACGGCCGCTACTTCGACGTGGAGGGCCACCACCTCAGCGAACCCTCGCCGCAGCGCACGCCGGTGCTGTTCCAGGCCGGCAGCTCGGGCCGGGGCCAGCGGTTCGCGGCGCGCCATGCCGAATGCGTGTTCATCTCGCCGCCGAACAAGGCGGCCGCGCGCCAGACCGTGCAGGCCCTGCGCGAGCAGCTGGTGCGCGCCGGCCGCCGGCCCGGCGACGTGAAGGTCTTCGTGGGCGCGGCGGTGGTGACGGGCCGCACCGAGACCCAGGCGCGCGAAAAGCACGCCGACTACCTGCGCCACGCGAGCCGCGAGGCGGGCCTGGCCCACTTCGCCGCCAGCACCGGCATCGACTTCGCGCAGTACGACCTGGACGCGCCGGTCGACTACTCGCCTGGCAACGCCATCGAATCGGCCAGCCGCACCGCGCAGCAGCAGGGCTGGACGCGGCGCAAGCTGCTGGAGCTGTTCGCGCTCGGCGGCCGCTACCCGGCCATCGTGGGCGACGCGCAGCAGGTGGCCGACGAACTGCAGTCCTGGGTGGCCGAGACCGGCGTGGACGGCTTCAACCTGAGCCGCACCGTGGTGCCCGAGAGCTACGAGGACTTCATCGACCTGGTGGTGCCCGAGCTGCAGAGCCGCGGCGTCTACAAGACCGCGTATGCGGACGGCACGCTGCGCAGCCGGCTCTTCGGCGAGGGCGACCGGCTGCCGGCGCGGCATGCGGCCGAGGCGTTCCGGCGCCGCGCCGCAGCCCCGGCCCACGCCGTGGCGGCCCCCGTCCAGCCCGCGCTGGAGGCCCAGCCATGAAGCCATCTCTCGTTGCGGCCCGCCGCTCCTTCCTCGCAACCGCCGTGGGCTGGCTGGCGACGGCGGCCCTGGCGCAGGCGCCCGCCGCGCCGCTGCGCATCGGCGTCACGCCCGGCTCGCTGGCCGACTCCGTGCAGGTCGCGGCGCAGGAGGCCCGCCGGCAGGGTCTGGACGTGAAAGTCATCGAATTCACCGACTGGACCGCCCCCAACACCGCGCTCGCGGCCGGCGACATCGACCTGAACTACTTCCAGCACCAGGCCTTCCTGGACAACGCCATCCGCGAGCGCGGCTACGCCTTTACCAGCGTGGCTGTCGGCCTGCTGCCCAACATCGGCCTCTATTCGCTCAAGGTGCAGCGCTTCGCCGACCTGAAGGAAGGCGCCCGGGTGGGCGTGGCCAACGACCCGGTCAACCAGGGGCGCGGCCTGCTGCTGCTGGAAAAGGCGGGGCTGATCCAGCTCAAGCCCGGTGTGGGCGCGCGCGGCAGCGTGAACGACATCGTGGCCAACCCCAGGAAGCTGCGCTTTTCCGAGATCGAAGGCCCGCAGCTGGTGCGCGCCATCGACGACCTGGACCTGGCCCAGGGCTACCCCGCGCACTACGTCAACGCCGGCAAGCCGCAGGTGGCCGGCAGCGCGCTGCTGTATTCGGGCATCGACGACCTGGCCTACGCCATCCGCTTCGTGGCGCGCAAAGACAACGCGCAAGACCCGCGCATCCAGCGCTTCGTGCAGATCTACCAGGACTCGCCCGCCGTGCGCACGCAGATCCGCCAGTCGTTCGCGGGCAACGAGCGGCTCTACAGCCTGCCGTGGCTGGCCCACGCAGTGCCACCACCCCGTTCGCCCTGAGCCTGCCGACCGGCCTGCACCGCTGTGCTCACCCCTCCCCCATTCCTCCACTTCTTTCCGCACCATGACCTTGCACCGCCTGCTTCTCACCCCCCTCATCGCCCTCGCCGCGTGGGCCGCCCTGCCCGCCCACGCCGCCGACAGGCTGCGCATCGGCGTGCTGCCGGGCGTCTATGCCGACGCCATTGCCGCCGCCATTCCCGACGCCAAGGCGCAGGGCATCGACGTCACCGCCGTCGAATTCACCGACTGGACCACGCCCAACGTGGCGGTGAACGCGGGCGACCTGGACCTGAACTTCTTCCAGCACCAGCCCTTCCTGGACAACGCCATCCAGAAGAACGGCTTCAAGCTGGCCAGCGCCGGCACGAGCTTTCTGGCCAACATCGGCCTCTATTCGCTCCGGCACAAGGCGGCCGCCGACGTACCCGTGGGCGGCAAGGTGGCGCTGGCCAACGACCCGGTGAACCAGGGGCGCGGCCTGCTGCTGCTGCAAAAAGCCGGGCTGATCACGCTGAAACCCGGCGTGGGCTTTCTCGGCACGGTGGACGACATCGCGCAGAACCCGAAGAAGCTGAAGTTCGTCGAGGTGGAGGGCCCGCAGCTGGTGCGCGTGACCGGCGACGTGGACATCGCCCAGGGCTACCCGCATTTCATCGTGGCCTCCAAGGCGTTCGACCCGTCCAGCGGGCTGGCGTATTCGGGCATCGAGGACGCGCGCTTCGCGATCCAGTTCGTGTCCAAGGCCGACCGCGCCAAGGACCCGGTGATCCAGAAGTTCGTGAAGGTGTTCCAGAACTCCGCCGCCGTGAAGGCCGCCATCGACCGCGCCTTCGCGGGCGACAAGCGGCTCTACGTGCTGACCTGGACGCAGCAGCCATGAGCGGCGGCGTCCACACCCTTTCGCCGGCCGCCCTGTGGCGCAGCGGCGCCGGCCAGGCGCCGCAACGGACGGTGGCGCAGGCCGGCCCCGCGGCACCGGTCGCCGTGCAGGGCCCGCCGGCACGCACCGGCTCGGTGGTGTTCGACGGGCTGGGCAAGGTGTATGCCTCGTCCGCCGGGCCGGTGGCGGCGCTGGAAGGCATCAGCCTGGAGATTCCCGCCGGCAGCGTCTTCGGCATCATCGGGCGCAGCGGCGCGGGCAAGTCGAGCCTGCTGCGCACCATCAACCGGCTGGAGTCGCCCACCGCGGGCCGGGTGCTGGTCGACGGGGCCGACATCGCCGCGCTGGACGACGATGGCCTGGTGGCGCTGCGCCGGCGCATCGGCATGATCTTCCAGCACTTCAACCTGCTGGCCGCCAAGACGGTATACGACAACGTGGCGCTGCCGCTGCGCGTGGCCGGCTGGCGGCCCGCCGCCGTGCACCAGCGGGTGGAGGAACTGCTGGCGCTGGTGGGCCTCGCGGACAAGCACCGCACCTACCCGGCGCGCCTCTCGGGCGGGCAGAAGCAGCGGGTGGGCATCGCCCGGGCGCTGGCGACGGGGCCGGAGATCCTGCTGTGCGACGAGGCGACATCGGCGCTGGACCCGGAGACCACGCATGCCATCCTGCAGCTGCTGCGGGACATCAACCAGCGCCTGGGCATCACCATCGTGCTCATCACGCACGAGATGAGCGTGATCCGCGAGATCGCCGACCAGGTGCTGGTGCTGGAGCAGGGCCGCATCGCCGAGCTGGGCGAGGTCTGGCAGGTGTTCGGCGCGCCCCGCCATGCCGCCACCCGCGCCCTGCTGGCGCCGCTGCAGCACGGCCTGCCGGGCGACCTGCAGGCGCGGCTGCGGCCGGAGCCGCCGGCGCACGGGAGCTTTCAGCGCATCCTGCGGCTGGACTACACCGGCGCGGGCGGGCTGGAACCCGACTTCGCCCGCATCGCGCAGGCCCTGCACAGCCCCGTGCGGCTGCTGCAGGGCGGCGTGGACCCCATCGCCGGCCACCCGCTGGGGCGCCTGATCGTCGCGCTGCCCGGTTCCGTGCCGCTGCCGGCGCTGTCTTCCCTGGTGCAAGGGCCTGGCGCCATTGCCCATTCCATCGAGGTGATCGGCCATGTCGCTGACGTTGAGCATTCCCTTTGAGCGCTACACCCAGGCCCTGGCCGACACGCTGGCGATGGTGGGCGCCTCCGCCGCCATCGCCTTCGTGGCGGGCATTCCGCTGGCGGTGCTGCTGATCGTGACCGCGCCGGGCGGCTTCCTGGCCTCGCCGCGCCTCCACCGGGTGGTGGGCAGCGTGGTCAACGGCTTCCGGGCCACGCCCTTCATCGTGCTGCTGGTGGCGCTGATTCCGTTCACCCGGCTGGTCGCCGGCACCACCATCGGGGTGTGGGCGGCCATCGTGCCGCTGGCCATCAGCGCCACGCCGTTCTTCGCGCGCATCGCCGAGGTGAGCCTGCGCGAGGTGGACCCGGGCCTGATCGAAGCCGCCCAGGCCATGGGCTGCCGCAAGTGGCACATCGTGCGCCACGTGTACCTGCCCGAGGCGCTGCCCGGCATCGTGGGCGGCTTCACCATCACGCTGGTGGCGCTCATCAGCTCGTCGGCCATGGCCGGCGCCGTGGGCGCGGGCGGCCTGGGCGACCTGGCCATCCGCTACGGCTACCAGCGCTTCGACACGCAGGTGATGCTGATCGTCATCGCCGTGCTGGTCGCGCTGGTGTCGCTGGTGCAGTTCGGCGGGGACCGGTGGGTGCGCTGGCTGCGCAGCCGGTGAGCCCGGGCGCCTGGGGGCGCAGGTCGGGATGCAAAGGAGAAGGGGCCGCCACTGCGGCCCTTTCGTCGTCAGGGTGGCAAATTGTGGGCCAAAACAGACGGCAGCGCCCATTCCACCTGCGCATGCAGCTATGTTTTTCATAGCAAAACACTGACCGGAGCGAGATGTCAAACAAACGTTTGATTTGTTGTGCTCTAATCACGCCGCCATGGCCCGAGCCCCCTCCCCCGACGACACCGCCCCCACCGACGCTACCGACGCCCTGCCGCCCGCCCGCGAGCGCCTGCTGCGGGCCGCGCTGCGGCTGTTCGCCGAGCACGGCTACGCCAAGACGTCCATCCGCGCCATCGCCCAGGCCGCGCAGGCCAACGTGGCGGCCGTCAGCTATTACTTCGGCGACAAGGCGGCGCTGTATGCGGCGCTGTTCTCCGAATCGTTCGGCCAGATGCAGCCGCTGATCGAGGCCTTCACCCGCGAGGGCCTCAGCCTGCGCGAGGCGCTGCAGGTGTACTTCGAGGGCGTGCTGGAGCCGCTGCAGCATGGCGAGATGGCCCGGCAGTACGTGCGCCTGCACATCCGCGAGGCGCTGGAGCCCACCAGCCAGTGGGAGGTGGAACTGGAGCGCGACGTGCGCCGCCCGCACGAGGCGCTGGCCCGGCTGCTGGCCGCCCACCTGGGCGCACCGGTGGACGACGACGACGTGCACCGGCTCGTTTTTTCCATCACCGGCCTGGCCTTCCAGGTCTGGTGCCAGCAGGAAGTGGTGGGCGCGCTGCGCCCGCAGCTGCTGACGGCCCCGGGCGCCGTGCCGGCCTGGACGGCGCGACTGACCGAATACGCCCTGGCCCTGGTGGCCGCCGAAGCGGCGCTGCGCCGCGCACCGGGCCCCCTTTCCGGCGCTGACGGCGCCGCCCCCGCACCATGAACGCACGCTGCTTCACCCGATCCACCCGATCCATGCGATCCACCACCCGCGCCCTGCTGGCGCTGGCCCTGCCGCTCTGGCTGGGCGCCTGCACGCTGCCCCGCCCCGCCGCCGAGGTGCCGGCCCCCGTGCCGGCCGGCTGGCAGGCGCCGCTGCCCCATCAGGGCCACGTGGCCGACCTGGCCCGCTGGTGGGAACGGGCCGGCGACCCGCTGCTGGTCGAGCTGATCGGCGCGGCGCAAGACGCGAGCCCCACCCTGGCCCAGGCCCGCTCGCGCATCGTGCAGGCCCGCGCCACGCAGACGGCCGCCCGCGCCGCGCTGCTGCCCACGCTGGACGGTCAGGCCAACGCCAGCCGGGGCGCCAATGAAAACGTGGGCGGCCTGGCCACCACCGCGCAGGCCAACCTGCAGGCGGGCTGGGAGATCGACCTCTTCGGCGGCAACGCCGCGGCCAGCGACGCGGCACGCGAGCGCCTGTCGGGCGCGGGTGCGCGCTGGCACGAGGCGCGTGTCTCCGTCGCGGCCGAGGTGGCGCAGCAGCTCAGCAGCTGGCGCCAGTGCACGCGCCAGCTGGCCGTGGCCGAATCGGACGCCCGCTCGCGCGGCGAGACGGCGCGCCTGTCGGCCGAGAGCCAGCGCGCCGGCTTCACCGCCCCGGCCACCGCCGCCCTGGCCGACGCGAGCTTTGCCGATGCCCGCGTGCGCGCCGCGCAGCAGCGCATGCAGTGCGAGATCGACGTGAAGACGCTGGTGGCGCTGACCGGCCGGCCCGAGCCCGAGCTGCGCGCCCGGCTGGCCGCCGCGCCCGCGCCGAGCACGCCCGATGCGCTGTTCGCCATTCCCGACCTGCCCGCGCAGACCATCGCCCAGCGGCCCGACGTGTACGTGGCCGAGCGCGAGGTGGCCGCCGCCAGCGCCGAGGTGGGCAATGCCCGCGCCCAGCGCTATCCGCGCCTGACGCTGGGCGGCTCGATCGGCCGCGGCATGGTGCGCACCGGCGGCGTCGAGGTGTCGAGCAACACCTGGTCGATCGGCCCGGTGGCGCTGTCGGTGCCACTCTTCGACGGCGGCCGGCGTGCCGCGCAGGTGGACGCCGCCAGCGCCCGCTACGACGAGGCCGTCGCCAATCACCGGGCCACCGTGCGCCAGGCGGTGAGTGAGGTGGAGCAGGCCCTGGTGCGGCTGGACAGCACCGCCGCCCGCAGCACCGACGCCCGCCGCGCCGCCGAGGGCTACCGCCGCTCGTTCGAGGGCACGCAGGCGCGCTGGCAGGCGGGCCTGGCCAGCCTGGTGGAGCTGGAGGACGCCCGCCGCACCGCCCTGGCCTCCGAAACCGCCCTGGTGGCGCTGGAGCAGGAGCGCATGGCCGCGTGGATCGCGCTCTACCGCGCCGCCGGCGGCGGCTGGGACGGCGTGCCGGACGCGCCGCGCTGAGCCGACGCGCATTTCTTTTCTGATTTTTTCGATCTGACCGCACGAACGGAGCCGCCTTCATGCCGCGCAAGACCTTCAAACCTTCCGTGATCGTTCTCGCCCTGGTGGGCATCGTGGGCGTGCTGGCCGTGGCCGGCGCCCTCTTGGCCAACCGCCCCGCCGACGCCGCCAAACCCGAAGCCGCCGCCGAGCACGCCCCGCGTCCGGCGCTCGCCGTCACCGTGACGCAGCCAGTGCGCTCGGCCATCGAGCTGCGGCTGCCGGCCAACGGCAACATCGCCGCCTGGCAGGAAGCCGTGGTGGGGGCCGAGAGCAACGGCCTGCGGCTGACCGAGGTGCGCGTGAACGTGGGCGACGCCGTCAAGAAGGGCCAGGTGCTGGCCACCTTCGCGGCCGAGACGGTGCAGGCCGACGTGGCCCAGGCCCGCGCCAGCCTGCTGGAAGCGCGTGCCAGCGCGGCCGAAGCGGCCGCCAACGCCGAGCGGGCGCGCACGCTCACGCAGTCGGGCGCCCTGAGCGGCCAGCAGATCCAGCAGTACGCCACCGCCAGCGAAACCGCGCAGGCGCGGGTGGAGGCGGCGCAGGCCGCGCTGAACGCGCAGCAGGTGCGGCTGCGCAATGCCCAGGTGCTGGCGCCCGACAGCGGCGTGATCTCGTCGCGCACGGCCACCGTGGGCGCGGTGGTGAACGGCGGCGCGGAGCTCTTTCGCATGGTCACGCGCGGGCGGCTGGAGTGGCGCGCCGAGGTCACCTCGTCCGACCTGCCGCGCATCCGCCCCGGGCAGAAGGCCACCGTCACGGCGGCCAGCGGCGCGCAGGTGCAGGGCACCGTGCGCATGGTGGCGCCCACGGTCGATCCGCAGACGCGCAACGGGCTGGTCTATGTGGACCTGCCCAGCCATCCGGACATCCGCGCCGGCACCTATGCGCGGGGCGACTTCCAGCTGGGCGCAAGGGACGCCCTCACCGTGCCCCAATCGGCCGTGGTGGTGCGCGACGGCTTCAGCAGCGTGTTCGAGGTGGCGCAGGACGGCCGCGTGGCCATGCGCCGCGTGCAGACCGGCCAGCGCGTGGGCGACCGGGTGGAGGTGGCCTCGGGCCTGGCCGAGGGCGTGCGCATCGTGGAGCGCGGCGGCGCCTTCCTGAACGACGGGGACCTGGTGCGCGTCGAGGCGGCGCCCGCCGTGCCGGCTTCGGCACCCGATTCAGCATCGAAACAGGCTCCAGCGCCCGTTCCACCAGCGCAACCAGCTATCAAATAAGGAGCAAACGATGCTTTCGTTCGCCCACCGCACCGCCCGGAGGCCGCAGCCATGAACCTCTCTGCCTGGTCGATCCGCAACCCCATTCCCGCGGCGATGCTGTTCGTGCTGCTCACGCTGGCCGGGCTGCTCGCCTTCCGGTCGATGAAGGTGCAGAACTTTCCCGACATGGACCTGCCGGTGGTGATGGTCACCGCCGCGCTGCCGGGCGCCGCGCCCGGCCAGCTCGAATCCGACGTGGCGCGCAAGATCGAGAACGCCATCGCCACCACGCAGGGCCTGAAGCACATCACCACCACGCTGGTCGATGGCACGGCCACCATCGCGGCCGAATTCCAGCTGGAAAAGCCCGTGCAGGAGGCGGTGGACGACGTGCGCTCGGCCGTCAGCCGCGTGCGCGCCGACCTGCCGGCCGACCTGCGCGACCCGATCGTCGCCAAGCTGGAGCTGTCGTCGCAGCCCATCCTCGCTTTCGCCATCGCGTCCGATCGCATGGATGCGGAGGCGCTGTCGTGGTTCGTGGACGACACGCTCACCCGCCAGCTGCTGGCCGTGCCGGGCGTGGGCGCGGTGGGCCGCGTGGGCGGGGTGACCCGCGAGGTGCGCGTGGCGCTGGACGCGCTCAAGCTGCAGGCGCTGGGCGCCACCGCGGCCGACGTGTCGCGCCAGCTGCGTGCGGTGCAGGTGGAAAGCGCGGGCGGCCGTGCCGACCTGGGGAGCTCCGAGCAGCCCCTGCGCACCATCGCCACGGTGCAGACGGCCGCGGAGATCGCCGCGCTGCAGATCCCGCTCTCGCGTGGCGGGCACGTGCGCCTGGACCAGGTGGCGACGGTGAGCGACACGGTGGCCGAGCAACGCTCCGCCGCGCTGCTGAACGGCCAGCCGGTGATCGGCTTCGAGGTCTCGCGCAGCCGGGGCGCGAGCGAGGTGGACGTGGGCGCGGGCGTGCAGCGAGCGCTCGACAAATTGCTGGCCGAGCACCCCGACCTGAAGCTCACCCGCACCTTCGACTTCGTGCGCATCGCGCAGGACGAGTACGACAGCTCCATGCGCCTCCTGTACGAGGGCGCCATCCTGGCAGTGGTGGTGGTGTGGCTGTTCCTGCGCAACTGGCGGGCCACCATCGTGTCGGCGGTGGCGCTGCCGCTGTCGGTCATTCCGGCCTTCATCGGCATGCAGATGCTGGGCTTTTCGATCAACATCATCACGCTGCTGGCGCTGTCGCTGGTGGTGGGCATCCTGGTGGACGACGCCATCGTGGAGGTGGAGAACATCGTGCGCCACCTGCGCATGGGCAAGAGCCCGTACCAGGCGGCGATGGAGGCGGCCGACGAGATCGGCCTGGCGGTGATCGCCACCACCTTCACGCTGATCGCCGTGTTCCTGCCGACCGCGTTCATGAGCGGCGTGGCCGGGCGCTTCTTCAAGCAGTTCGGCTGGACGGCGGCGCTGGCAGTGTTCGCCTCGCTGGTGGTGGCGCGGCTGCTCACGCCCATGATGGCCGCCTACCTCATGAAGCCGCTTGTGGGCCAGGAAAAGGAGCCGCGCTGGCTGGCCGCGTACATGCGAGCCTCGGCCTGGTGCCTCAAGCACCGCATCGTCACGCTGGCCGGCGCGCTGGTGTTCTTCGTCGCTTCGCTGGCTCTGATCCCGCTGCTGCCCTCGGGCTTCATCCCGGCGGACGACAACGAGCAGACGCAGGTCACGCTGGAACTGCCGCCCGGCACCAAGCTGCCCGAGACGCAGGCGGTGGTGGCGCAGGCGGCCGAGCGGCTGCGCGGCGTGGGCCACATCGAGAGCATCTACACGGCGATCGGCGGCGGCTCCTCGGGCGCCGACCCGTTCGCGGGCTCGGGTGCGAGCGACCCGCGCAAGGCCACCATGACGCTGCGGCTGGCGCCGCGCGGCGAGCGCCCGCGCAAGCAGGCCATCGAGCAGCAGCTGCGCACCGCGCTGGAGGGCCTGCCCGGCGTGCGCGTGAAGATCGGCCTGGGCGGATCGAACGACAAGTACGTGCTGGCGCTGGCCAGCGAAGACCCGCAGGCGCTGGCGACGGCCGCCCGTGCGGTGGAGCGCGACATCCGCACCATCCCCGGCATCGGCGGGGTGAGCTCCACCGCCAGCCTGGTGCGCCCCGAGATCGCCGTGCGCCCGGACTTCGCCCGCGCCGCCGACCTGGGCGTGACCAGCAACGCGATCGCCGAGACGCTGCGCGTGGCCACCGTGGGCGACTACGACCAGTACCTGCCCAAGCTCAACCTGGCGCAGCGGCAGGTACCCATCGTCGTGCGCCTGAACGACGCCGCCCGCCAGGACCTGTCGGTGCTGGAGCGCCTGACGGTGCCCGGCGCGCGCGGCCCGGTGCGGCTGGGCGAGGTCGCCACGCTGGAGGTGGCGGGCGGCCCGGCCGTCATCAGCCGCTACGACCGCTCGCGCAACGTCAATTTCGAGATCGAGCTGGGTGCGCGCGGCCTGGGCGAGGTGACCGACGCCGTCAAGCAGCTGCCCGCCGTGCGCGGCCTGCCGGCCAGCGTGCGCCTGATCGACGTGGGCGACGCGGAGATGATGGGCGAGCTGTTCGCCAGCTTCGGCCTGGCGATGCTGACCGGCGTGGTCTGCATCTACATCGTGCTGGTGCTGCTGTTCAAGGACTTTTTGCAGCCGGTCACCATCCTGATGGCGCTGCCGCTGTCGCTGGGCGGCGCCTTCGTGGGCCTCTTGATCGCGGGCAAGAGCTTCTCCATGCCCTCGCTGATCGGGCTGATCATGCTGATGGGCATCGCCACCAAGAACTCCATCCTGCTGGTGGAATACGCCATCGTCGCCCGCCGCGAAGGCATGAGCCGGCTGGACGCGCTGCTGGACGCCTGCCACAAGCGCGCCCGCCCCATCATCATGACCACGCTGGCCATGGGCGCCGGCATGATGCCCATCGCCCTGGCGCTGGGCGAGGCGGACATGAGCTTCCGCTCGCCCATGGCGGTGGCGGTGATCGGCGGGCTGATCACCTCCACCATCCTGAGCCTGCTGGTGGTGCCGGCCGTGTTCACCTACATCGACGACTTCGAGCAATGGTTGCTGCGCACCGTGCTGCGGCGCAAGGGGCATGGCGAGGGAAGCTCTGCATGAATCGAGCGGCAAGTGGGCGCTGCGGATCGGGAGGGGCTGCAAGGCGCCAACCGCAGCTTTTAGCGAAGCTTTGGCGAGGATTGGCAACGCCGCAGACTGCCCGAATCCGCAGATGCACACGGCGCGATGATTCGTGCAGAGGTTCCCCAGGGTGCGCGGGGATAATGCAGGTCTCTTCCCCCACCGCACGAGGCACGCCATGGCACGACCGCAGCACCAGCCGCACCTGACGGCGGACGACTACCTGGCTTGGGAAGCGACCCAGGAAGAACGCCATGAATACCTGGACGGCGAGGTGTTCGCCATGGCGGGGGCGGAAGACCGGCACGTGATGGTGGCCGGTAACCTCTACATGGCCTTGCGCAATCATCTGCGCGGCAGCCCCTGCAAGACCTACATGAGCGACATGCGGCTGCACGTGGCCGCCTCCAACGCCTACTTCTACCCCGACGTGCTGGTCACCTGCGACGCGGGCGACCATGCGAGCCGGCTGTCCAAGTCCCAGCCGACGCTGATCGCCGAGGTGCTCTCGGCCGGCACTGGCGGCTACGACCGGGGCGCCAAGTTCGCCCATTACCGCCGCATCGCCCGGCTGGCCGAATACGTGCTGGTCGACATCGACCGCCGCGCCACCGACGTCTACCGCAAGGGCGCGGACGGCCTCTGGATGCTGCACCCGTTCGCGGGCGAGGACACCGTGGAGCTGGCGAGCGTGGCGCTGCGGCTGCCGGCGGCCGAGCTGTTTGCCGACCTGGACCCCGAAGCGGCCTGACGTTCGGGATCAAAATCGGCCCACGCGCCCATCGATCAAGGGTTTTGCGCTATATATTGAATAGCATCTCCCGCACGCACCGAAAGTTCGAATTGACGGGGTTTGCCCGCAGTTTGCAGTCCATCGGGCGGCCCGCCGGCGCGGGATAATGCAGCGCTCCATGAACCTCGTTCCCCTGAACATCGACAGCATCCAGCTCGGCCAGCCGCTGCCCTTCGTGCTGCGTGACTCGGAGGGCTTGCTGCTGGCCCAGAAGGGCTATGTCGTCCGCACCCGCGCCGAGCTGGACGCGATGCTGGCCCGCGGCCTGCAGCTGTGCGTGGACACCACCGAATCCGGCGACAGCCACCGGGCCTACGTGGCGCAGCTGCACCGCATGCTCAACACCGACCAGGCGCTGGGGCAGATCGCGGCGGTGAAGCTCAGCGCCGGTGCCGCGCCGGCCAAGCCCGAACGCCCGCCCGAGCCGTCCGGCCGCATCGACTGGGGCGAAACCCAGCTGCGCGCCACGCAGCTGCTGCGCTCGCCCTCGGCGGCGCCGGACTTTCCCGCCCGCCTACAGGCGCTGCACGCCGACCTGGCCCGCCAGGTGGAGACCCTGCCCGACCCGACGCTGCTGGCGCTCATGCACCTGGCGGCCCGCGAGATCCGCATGTACAGCGCCACCCACGCCATGCTGGTGTCGTGCATCGTCATGCTGGTGGCGCGGGACACCCTGCGCTGGCCGCCCGAACGCGTGCAGACGCTGGGGCTGGCCGCGCTGTCGATGAACATTTCCATGACCGCCCTGCAGGACCAGCTGGCGCTGCAGACGCAACCCCTGACGACGGAGCAGATGAACGCCATCGACTCCCACGTCGACCGCTCGGTGGCCCAGCTGCGCGCCCTGGGCGTGACCGATGCCGTCTGGCTGGAAGCCGTGGCCGAGCACCACCGCCGCGCCCCGGGCCCGCTGGCCGGCCGCACCGAGGGCCAGCAGATGGCGCGGCTGATCCAGCGAGCGGACACGTTCAGCGCCCGCATGTCGCCCCGCTCCACCCGCAACCCCATGCCGGTGACCGCGGCCCTGCAGGCCAGCTACCACGACGAAAACCAGAAAGTGGACGAAGCCGGCGCCGCCATGGTGCGCACCCTGGGCATCTACCCGCCGGGCGCCTACGTGCGGCTGGCGTCGCAGGAGGTGGCCGTGGTGCTGCGGCGCGGCACCACCGCCACCACCCCCCGCGTGGCCGTGGTGCTGAACCAGAGCGGCATGCCGACCGGCGAGCTGATTCCCCGCGACACCCGGCAGCCCGCCTCGAAGGTGGTGGCGCCGGTGGCGCGGCACGACGTGCGGGTGCAGGTGCGGCTGGAACGGCTGCTGGCGCTGGCCGAGCGGGTCTGACCCCCGGCCGACCCGGCCCGCAGGCTGCGGCCCGGGCCACGCGGGCTCGTTCCTGCCTGCGGAACCGTTGCGGCCGCCGGGGCGCCATGCCACGATCGGCACCCGGGCCGGACGATCCAGCGCCCGGCTGGCAACGTAGAAGTTGCCAGGCTTTCCGGTCCTCCGCCGATCGTCGATCACCCAGGAACACCGCCATGCGCCGCAATCGCCCGACCGCCGCTCCGTCCTTCGCCCGCCGCCTGGCCCTGTCGGCCATCGCCGCCACCGCCCTGGCCTCGGGCACCGCGGCGCGGGCGGCCGATGCCGTCGCCCCGGCACGCGGCGCTGCCGTGCCGGCACCGGCCGCCGCTGCCTGCCCGGCGCTGCTCAACCACCGCTTCGACCGCCTGCAGGACGAGGTGCCGCAGTCGCTCTGCCAGTACGCCGGCAAGGTGGTGGTCGTCGTCAACACCGCCAGCTACTGCGGTTTCACCGGCCAGTACAAGGGGCTGGAGGCGCTCCACGCCAAGTACCGCGACCGGGGATTGGTGGTGCTGGGGTTTCCATCGAACGACTTCGCGCAGGAAGGCGGCAGCAACGCGCAGATCGCCGAGTTCTGCGAGAACACGTTCGGGGTCAAATTCCCGATGTTCGCCAAGAGCGCGGTGCGCGGCAGCGATGCGTCGCCCTTCTACCGGCAGCTGGCGGAGCAGGCGGGGCAGGCGCCCCGGTGGAACTTCCACAAGTACGTGGTGGGCCGTTCGGGCACGGTGGTGGGCAGCTTCGGCAGCTCGGTGGATCCGATGAGCAAATCGGTGGTGGATCTGGTAGAGCAGCAACTGTTGGTAAAGCCGTGAGTGAAGGCGGTGGTCCGGGCGGCTCGGCCGGTCATTTCGCCTTATCATTCCTACCTGACGCCAGGTTTACAAAGATTGTGAATTTCGCCCTGTTTTTGCGGAACTTCGCAATCCGAACCGGAGTCGATGGAGTAAGTAACGCGCACTTCATGGTCACCACATTGATTACTGTTGCGAAGCCTTTCCGGCCTGCGGCCTGACTGAAACCCCGGAGCGCTTCTCCTCCCTCCCTCTCTTTATTCGTTTCGGGACGCTTCGCAACTTTTTTATGCCGAAAAAAACGCCGCCTGGTTCGCGCCAGGCGGCGTTTTTGTTGGCGGGTGCCGCTGAAGGCGTTCAGCGTGGCGCGGTGTCGGCGAAGCTCGGGCGCAGTGCGAGCTTGTCGTACAGGCGGGCCAGGGCCGGATGGTCGCCGCGCCAGTCGATCTGCGGAAAGCGGAAGTCCAGCCAGCCGAGCGCACAGCCCACGGCGATGTCGGACAGGCTCAGGTGGATGCCGCTGCAAAACGGCTTGTCGCCCAGTCCCTGGGCCATGGCCTGCAGGCCGGAGCGCACCTTGCCCAGCTGGTAGTCGATCCAGGCGGTGCTGCGCTCGCCCTCGGCGCGGCCGTCCCAGATGGATTCGAGCCGCGCCAGGATGGCCGCGTCCATGACGCCGTCGGCCAGGGCCTCCCAGGTCTTGACCTCGGCACGCTCGCGGCCCTGGGTGGGGATCAGCCGGCCCACCGGCGAGAGGGTGTCGAGGTACTCGACGATCACGCGCGAATCGAACACGGCCTCGCCACCGTCCATGACCAGGCAGGGCACCTTGCCGAGCGGGTTGGACTGGCCGATGTTCGTGCCGGCGGCCCACACGTTCTCCTCGATGAAGCGGTAGTCGAGCTTCTTTTCGGCCATCACCACGCGCACCTTGCGCACGTAGGGACTGGAGTGGGATCCGATGAGTTTCATGGGGTGCGGGCGAGGGCCCGAGGTGATGGCCGGACAGGCGAAAAGAGGGGCGGCGAAGGCCGGCCGCTGATTCTAGGGGCTGCGGCCCGTGGAGTCTGTCGCTTGTCCGCAGCACCGCGCCGCTTGTCGGACGGCCCCTACAATTGCGCGCCATGAGCCTGTCCACCATCACCGCCCTTTCGCCGCTCGACGGCCGTTACGCCGCCAAACTCAGCCTGCTGCGCCCGATCATGAGCGAGCACGGCTACATGCACCGCCGGGTGCAGGTGGAGGTGGCCTGGTTCATCGCGCTGTCCGATGCCGGCTTCGAGCAGTTCAAGCCGCTGACCACCGGCGCCCGCGCCTATCTGCTGGGCCTGGTGAAGAACTTCTCCGAGGCCGATTCGCAGGCCATCAAGGACATCGAGAAGACCACCAACCACGACGTGAAGGCGGTCGAGTACTGGATCAAGTCGAAGTTCGAGGCCCGGCCCGAGCTGGAAAAAGCCGCCGAGTTCGTGCACTTCGCCTGCACCAGCGAGGACATCAACAACACCAGCCACGGCCTGCAGCTGCGCTCGGGCCGCGACCAGGTGATCCTGCCGGGGCTGGACCGCGTGGTGCTGAAGCTGCGCGAGATGGCGCATGCCCATGCCGACGTGCCCATGCTGAGCCGCACGCACGGCCAGACGGCCAGCCCCACCACGGTGGGCAAGGAGCTGGCCAACGTGGTGGTGCGCCTGCAGGCCGCCGTGGACCGCATCGCGGGCGTGAAGATCCTGGCCAAGATGAATGGCGCCGTGGGCAACTACAACGCCCACCTCTCGGCCTGGCCCGACTTCGACTGGGAAGCCTTCAGCAAGAAGGTCGTCGAGACGCCCGAGCCGCTGGGCCTGGGGCTCACCTTCCAGCCCTATTCCATCCAGATCGAGCCGCACGACTACATGGCCGAGCTGTTCGATGCCATCGCCCGCGCGAACACCATCCTGGTCGACCTGTCGCGCGACATCTGGGGTTACGTGAGCCTGGGCTACTTCAAGCAGCGCCTGAAGGCGGGCGAGATCGGCTCGTCGACCATGCCGCACAAGGTCAACCCGATCGACTTCGAGAACGCCGAAGGCAACCTGGGCCTGGCCAACGCGCTGCTGCGCCACCTGTCCGAGAAGCTGCCCGTGAGCCGCTGGCAGCGCGACCTGACGGACAGCACGGTGCTGCGCAACATCGGCGTGGCCATGGGCTACGCCGCGCTGGCCTACACGTCGCTGCTGACCGGCCTGAACAAGCTGGAGCTGAACCAGGAAGCGCTGGCCGCCGACCTGGACGCCAGCTGGGAAGTGCTGGCCGAGCCGATCCAGACCGTCATGCGCCGCTACGGCGTGCAGGGCGCCTACGAAAAGCTGAAGGAAGTCACGCGCGGCCAGGTGGTGACGGCCGAGGCGCTGCACGCGCTGATCGACGGCCTGGAGATTCCCCAGGCCGACAAGGACCGGCTGCTGGCCATGACGCCCGGCAGCTACACCGGCAAGGCGGCGGAGCTGGCGCGCCGGGTCTGACCCGCACTCCCTGCCGCCGCGCCTGGCGCTCGGCGCCGCTCTTTTGAAGTCAAATCGGCTGCCAGCGCTTGAACCGCAAGCGCTGGCAGCTATCATTTTGTGAGTGATTCGCCCCCATGGCCATCAAGTCCACCATCTTCAAGGCGAACCTCGCGATCGCCGACATCGACCACGGCTACTACGCCGACCACGCGCTGACGCTGGCGCGCCACCCCAGCGAGACCGACGAACGCATGATGGTGCGCCTGGCGGCCCTGGCGCTGAACGCCTGGCAGCTGCAGGCCGTGTGCCAGGGCGACGGCACGCTGGCCTTCGGCGCCGGCCTGTCGGACCCGGAAGACCCGGACGTGTCGATCACCGACTTCACCGGCCGCAAGCGGCTCTGGATCGAGGTCGGCCAGCCGGAGGACAAGCCGCTGGCCAAGGCGTCGTCCAAGGCCGACGCGGTGCTGGTGTACTGCTTCCACCACGCGGCCGAGGTCTGGTGGAAGGGCATACAGAACAAGCTGACGCGGCAGGACAAGCTGCAGGTCTGGCGCATTCCCGCCGAAGCCTCGCAGGAACTGGCCGCGCTGGCCGAGCGCAGCATGCAGCTGCAGGCGACGGTGCAGGAAGGCGCGCTCACGCTCAGCAGCACGCAGGGCAGCGTGCACGTGGAGCCGGTGCGCTGGAAGTGAGCGGCACCTGCCCGGCCGGCACTGAAATTTCATGCCAAATGAGCCTGTAGCGCTTGATTCATCAGCGCCGGCAGCTATTAATTCAATAGCAAATCGCCGGCCCCGTCAGTTCGGCATCGGCCTGCCGCATTGCCAGCACTGCTCGAACCCGCCTTCCACCTCTTCGCCGCAAACGCAGCGCCAGTGGCGCTGGGGCAGGTCTTGCAGGGCCTGCAGCAGCTGGCGGGCGCGTTCGGCATGCTCGGCATGTTCCAGCCAGATCTCGGGCAGGCATTCGCTGGGCGGCAGGTGCCCGGCCGCGGCGCCCAGGTACTGCCGCTGGACGGACGCGGGCATGCCGGCCTCGCGCAGCAGGTCGCTCCACAGCGTGGCGATGGCGATGTTCGGTGCCGTGGTCAGGCGCTGCATGGTGGGCGGTCTTCGGGGGTGGGCGGAGCGGTTCGCTTCACCATAGCCGCAGGCCGCTGCCGAGTAAAGGGAAAGCGGAGGAAAGCGGCGGGGCCGGCCTCGGCCGCCGGCCGCCCCGCTGGAGGGGTGGGGGTCAAGTCCCCGCCGTGGCGCCCGACCGGCCCTCCGCCGCCCGCTCGGCATAGCGGTTGAATCGCCAGGCCGCGCCTTCGAGGGTGATGCGTCGCCATACGACGCGCTTTTCCAGCGGCGTCATGCCCAGCCAGTGCTGCACCTCGGCGAAGCTGCGCCCGCAGCCCTTGCATTGCTCGTCGCCCTGGCTGGTTGAGCAGATGGCGATGCAGGGCGTATCGGGCGTGGTGTCGTACCAGGCCAGCCAGGCCTGCAGCGCGGCCGGGGGCAGTGCGGTGCCGTCCACCTCGTCCTCGTGCCGGTAGACCATGAGCGCGTAGACCTCGGCCAGCGCGAGCAGCTCCGGGCACAGCGCCGCGCCCTCGGCATGCGCGGGCGGCCGGCGGGCGCGCCAGTAGTTGATGGCGGCCTCGATGTCGGTGATGTGCAGGCGCGCCAAAGCAGCGGGCGGGGAAGAAGAAGAAAAAGCCATGGGTGCGCGAAGGGGGGCCGATCATACCGTCGGCCCGGCACGGCCGGCGCGTTGCGTGCCAAGCGCCCATGCAGGCGCGAATGCTTTCTTTTCGATAGCAGCCCGCTCAGGCGGGACAAGCGCCGGACGGCTTTTTCATCGCATCTCAGGGCAATCCCGGGCCCGTGCGTCTTGCCGCTGTGTAAAAGGCTGTGTTCCAATGCGGGCTTCGAAGGGGAGTAGCTCCCCACCATCCGGTTTCTGGCCTGCACGGGCCGCCACTGGCCTGGTGATCGGTCCTGTCGTCAGTACGAAGCGCTTCGCTTCCGGCAGTCCGGGTGGGGTGTGCCGCCGTCCTGGTTTTTTCCAGATGCGCGCATGCCTGGCCGAGCAAGACCTTTGATGGGCCCCATGGGGGCTGATCAAGGCCGACCTCCCTTTTCGACGCACCGCGCCACCGCGGGCGGCCTGCCTGATCGAAGTCCCCGTTGCCCACGGAGTGCCGCAAGGCGTTCCTGATCTTCGGCAGGGCTCGACGCCGCAGGGGCGGCGAGTCCTTCCTTTTCGTTTCGGTTTTCGTACACGACGTTTGAGGGAATTTATGGACTTCTTGACATCGCCCGAGTTCTGGGTGGCGCTCGGCCAGATCATCATCATCGACATCCTGCTGGGTGGCGACAACGCGGTGGTGATCGCACTGGCCTGCCGCAAGCTGCCGGCCGCGCAGCGCACCAAGGGCATCATCTGGGGCACCGCCGGTGCCATCATCCTGCGGGTGGTGCTGATCGCCTTCGCGATGACGCTGCTGAACCTGCCGTTCCTGAAGTTCGTCGGCGCCATCCTGCTGGTCTGGATCGGAGTGAAGCTCCTGGCGCCGGACGAGGAGGGCCACGGGGACGTGGCGGGCAGCGACAAGCTCTTCGCCGCCATCAAGACCATCATCGTCGCCGACTTGGTGATGAGCGTGGACAACGTGATCGCCATCGCCGGCGCGGCCCAGAACGCGGGCGAGCACTCGCTGCTGCTGGTGGTGCTGGGCCTCTTGATCTCCATCCCGATCATCGTCTGGGGCAGCCAGCTGGTCATCAAGCTGATGGAGAAGTTCCCGATGATCATCACCATCGGCGGCATGCTGCTGGGGTGGATCGCCGGGGGCATGCTGGTCACCGACCCGGCCTTCACCAACCCCGACCGCTGGACCTGGGCGCCCAAGTGGGGCACGCTGGATGCGCAAGGCATGGCCGTGATCTCCGACACGCTCTACTGGACGGCCCACATTGCCGGCGCCCTGCTGGTGCTGATCGTCGGCAAGCTGCTCGTCGCGCGCCGCCTGAAGGCCGGCGTGGCCGGCGGCCACTGATACGGCTTGGCCTTCCACCGGCTGACGTGACGGCGTTGGCCGGTGGGAGGCGAATCGGTATGAGAACGCGCCACCGTGCGGCCGGCCGGGAACCCTGGCGCCGCACCGCGCTCCCATAGGCTGGCTGGGGCGGTCCGGGTACCGCCCCTTTTTTCCCACATCGCCCCCGGCCCTGCCTTGCACGGCCCGCTGACGGAGGACCTTCCCATGAACAAGATCATCGTGTACGTGGACGACGCAGCGCATGCGCAGCAGATCCTCGGGCCCTTCACGGGCCGGCAGGCGGGCGGCGCCGGCACCCACTGGATCCTGGTGGCCTGCGCGCCGCGCATGACGCACCGCATCAGCAAGTGGGTGAGCCACAGCGCCCGCGAGAACTGGCGCGCCAAGTGGGCCGACAAGCTGTTCGCACAGGTCGTTCCGTGGCTGCGCTCCGGTGACGGCCAGCAGGTCGTCTCGACCGTGCTGGCCAAGGGCCCGCTGCCCGAGCTGCTGGCCCACCTGCAGGCCGAGCACGGCGCCGGCACCCAGGTGGTTGACGCACGCCGGCCCAAGCAGGAGGCCGTGGCACCGGTCGCGGCCCCCGCCGCCACGCCCGTATCCGTCCTCGTCACCAAGAAGCCTTCGCGCAACTGGTCGCTGCCCGGCTCGCTGGCCAGCCTGGCAGCCATGTTCTTCCTCGTGGCGGAGTGATTCGCAGGCATCCTGCCTGATTGCCGCACCGGCACCCCTCATCGGCCGCCCCACCCCTTCGCGGGTCTGGCGGCCTTTTTCTTGCCCGCCACGGGGCCCGCCTGCACGGCGCGGCCTGCTGCTATCCTTTGGCGCATGAAACTGCTTCTCAAATGGCTGCTGAGCGCAGTCGCCCTGCTGTGCGTTGCCTACGTCTACAGCGGCGTGGAAGTGCGCAGCTTCCCCGCCGCGCTGGGGGCGGCCTTCGTCATCGGCCTGTTCAACGTGGTGCTGCGGCCGATCCTGGTCGTGCTGACCCTGCCGGTCACCATCCTGACCGTGGGGCTCTTTCTCTTCGTCATCAATGCACTGATGTTCTGGGCCGCCGCCAGCGTGCTGGGCGACGGCTTCCAGGTGCGGGGTTTCACGGCGGCGCTGATCGGCTCGCTGATCTACTCGGCCCTGGGGCTGGTGATCGAAGCCGCGCTCGGCGGGCTGTTCGTCAGGAAGTGATGCTCGGCTGACGAGCCCATTGGCTCGTCGACCGGCCGGCGGGCGAACGCGGCGCCGGGCCCACTCTGGCAGATCGGCCGATCCACCAGGCGCCTTCCGCTTGCGCCGCGCTCGGAAGGCTCCGCAGGGTCGTCTGCTTCGTCAACGCTCCGCCGCCTGCTCCTTGAGCTTGGCCTGCATGTCCCGCAGACGGGTATCGATGATGGACGCCTCGATGTAGTCCGCCGCGGCGGCGCTCTTGCGCGACAGATCCTGGCCGGCCTTGAACCGGTCCACCGCCGCCGCATAGTCGTAGCGCGCCGCCTGGGCCTCTGCCTCGGCACGCACGGCGCGCAGCGGCTGGCCCTGCTGTTGCCACACACCGGCCAGCAATTGCCATACGCCCGCGTCGCGCGGGTGGGATGCCAGCCAGTTCTGCAGCGGCCCGGTCATGTCGGCGGAGGCGCCCCTTCGCAGCAGCGCCTGCGTGCGCAGCACCAGCTCCGGCCGGCTCGTGCCGCCTGGCGCCGTGGCCGCAGCCGATGGTTGGCGGGCACTGGCCGCGGGCGCATCGTCGCCCAGGCCCAGATCGGCCGCCGTCAGCGTGGTGCGTGACGCCGCCGCGGCCGATTGCACGGGCGCCAGCCGCGCCGCCGCCGCACGCGGGTCGCCCGCGGCCATGTCCACCTCGGCCGCCAGCAGCCGGGCCTGGCGCATGGCGGGCGCATCGCCCTGCACGGCCTCGTCCAGGCCCTTCAACCCTTCCCGGGCCTGGGCCACGTCCTGCAACTGCACGGCGCTGAGCACCGCCGCATACCAGCCGGCGGCCTGCTGCGCGGCGGGGCGGGCGGCGAAACCTGTGCTGCGCGGCTCCAGCTCCCACTGCCGCCAGGCGTCCACGCCAGGGCGCATGAGCACCCGGGCGCGGGCGGCCATCATCGCGTGCTCCAGCGTGGGCGGCGGCGCCGGCGCGGCGCCCTGCGGAATGCGGGAATGCATGTCGGCCATGCGCTGGCTCGTCAGCGGGTGGCTGCGCAAGTAGGGCCAGCTGCCGTTGTCGTTGATGCGGTTGGCCTGCTGGAGCTTGTCGAACATGCTGACGAACCCCTGCGGCGCAAAACCCGCCGGCGCCATCAGCCCGTAACCGACCCGGTCGGCCTCGCGCTCCATGTCGCGCGAAAAATTGAGCTGGTTCTGCACCGCCAGCGCCTGCCCGCCCACCATCATGGCCTGCGCCGCCTCGGGGTTCTTGCTGGCCGCCAGCGCACCCAGCACCAGGGCACCCAGCATCAAGGGCGTCTGCCGGTTCTGCTGCGCGATCAGGCGGGAAATGTGGCGCTGGGTGACGTGGCTGAGTTCGTGCGCCAGCACCGAGGCCAGCTCGTCCCGCGTGCTGACCACCCCCACCAAACCCAGGTGCACGCCGAAGTAGCCACCCGGCAAGGCGAACGCATTCACCGTGCGGTCCCGCCCGAGCAATACCTCCCAGGCAAAGCGCTCCTCCAGCTCCTGCGACAGCTCACCCCGCTCACGTGCGGCCTTCAGCAGCTGCTGGAACAGCGTCTGCACATACTCGTTCAGGATGGGGTCGTCGATGTAGTCCGGATCACGGTACAGCTCACGGATGATCCGGTCGCCAAGGCGCCGCTCCTCGCTGGTGGTCATGTCGGCACCATCGCCCATGGAGGGCAGGCCGCGTTGGGCATGGGAGATGGCGGGTGACAACAGCCACCCCGACGCTACCAATACCATAGCTACCAGCGACCGCCACACCACGGATGCAGGCCGTTTTCTATCCAGACTCACAGGGCATCTCCTTCCGACGGAACCCCACGCGAGCATGCCGGGGCGCCGGTACATCGCCGTATGATGCCCTGATCCCCGATTTGTTTCGTGCACGACCTTCACCCGCGTGCCGCACCCGACTTATGAGCGAAAACCCTGTTTCTTCCGCCTCCCCTTTGACCCATTTCGACGCCCAAGGTCAGGCACATATGGTGGATGTTGGTGGTAAGCCACACACACACCGCCTAGCCGTGGCAACTGGACGAATTGAATTGAAGGCGGAGACCTTGAAGCTTATTCAGGCAGGAACGAATAAAAAAGGAGATGTACTCGGGATCGCCAGGATTGCAGGAATTATGGCAGCCAAGAAAACTAGTGATTTGATTCCTTTGTGTCATCCTTTGTCCTTGACAAGAATTACGCTGGAATTTGACATTCACTCGGAAGGAATATGTGCAATTCAATGTCGTGCTCGCGTCGAAACCGTCGGCATGACAGGTGTAGAAATGGAAGCGCTGACCGCCGTACAAGTCGCATTACTAACCGTCTACGATATGTGCAAAGCTGTAGATAGAGATATGTCCATAACTTCAGTGTACATTTTAGAAAAATACGGCGGCAAGACAGACTTTATCCACAAAGGTTTGCAAGACTAAAATCCGTCCACCGGTGCATAATCAACAATCTCGCCGTCTGACCTAGTAATTGCTATCCAATCGAGATTTTTTTCCGAAACCAATGGGATATAAAAAAACTCTGATTTTACCGGTTGTTTCTTTACTATTTTACTGATTTCGCGTCGGTGCTGTTCATCCTTGACCCCTAACTTGTCCAGCGGCTTAAGTTTGGCAACAAGTTCACTTTTTGATCTCTCATCAAAGCTTTGCCACCACCCCGGTCGCAAGGATGTTGGCAATCCCTGGAGAGACAAATTAAGACTGTCCAAATATTCTTTTTGATTTGCAGGCTTACGAATGTCGAATACTGGAAGATCTGCTAGCCGAGCGATATTATCTGGCTTGAAATTGCTAGTCGAAAAATTAACCGGCAATTGATTAGCTGTAATTAGCACCAATCGATCTACCTCAAAAACCACAGCCACAGGCCGAGCGCTATAAATAACCCAAACGCCATAAACCAAACTCGCAAATTGAATCAGTCCGACAAGTGCAAGATCAATAATCAACGTCTTTTTTTGCTTTTTGGGACTGACTAGAACCAACGTTAGAAATGGTCCGCAAAGTAGATCCACAAATGCGAGCACCCACACTATTTTAGTAACGTTAAGCATCCTTGCCCACGGCATTGGATACCAATCAAGATAAATCAACGTCGCCACCAAGCCCACCAGCAAGCCACTTATTATTAAATGTGCGGCGCCCCATCTCCAACTGTAACGAATGCGAGCTGATATCGTTTTCCAGAAAAATAACATAACAGCAACTCACAAAGCAAAAAAAAGGCGCCTGAAGCGCCTTTTTTTAATTAACAAAGCTCAACGGCATTCGGCAGGTGCCAAACGAACAGGCAAGGTAGGAGCCGTTGTTGGCGTGATGCCGAAGGGCGACGTAGCGCCAGCTGCACGGCACTTCCACTTGATAGCGTCTTGGGGAGGAGTGAAAGCAGCGGTTCCGTCAGGCAGACGAACGGGGGTAGCGGCAGGCCCGGTGTAGGGCACCAACGTGAGAAGGTTGGTGGCCGCAGGTTGGACGCGCGCAGTGTAAGGAATGGTGATGTCCCCAGTCACAGGTGCGATCCGGATCGCAGTAGCCACAGTTGTGGTTGCGTTAGCAGTCTGGGTGTTTGGGCCAATGACGTTATCTGAAGCAGTAGGCGCGAAGAAACCGGCACCATAGCCAGCAGCATCGGCGACCGTCGCACCCTTCGCCATCACATCGGCAACATTGAGTTTGGCAGTAGTTGCACCGACCATCCCTTCAGAGACACGCGCACGAATCGTGTAATCCTGATAAGCAGGCAGTGCCACAGCAGCCAAAATACCAATGATCGCCACGACGATCATCAATTCGATCAGGGTAAAACCCTTTTGCAGATTGCGTTTCATAAGATTCTCCAAAGAGTCAATTTCAAAAGAAACCTGCCGAAGGATTCTTCAGGTTCGGCCTATGTTCAGCAGGTTGCGTGCCAGCTGCTCCGACGTCGGCCACCGGCTGCAAACGCTCGCAAATGTCAACAAACAGTTACATAGTAGTCGGGACAATGCGTGAGATGACAAATTTGTAAGACCAAGCTGTCACATCCGGCAGATCTAGCCTTCAACCTAACAAGAATTCCATCTCCGTCCCTGCCAACTCGATCCGGTCACCTGCCTTCAACGTGGTGGCTTCCGCCTGCGTACCCACTCCATTGACCCGCGCCTTGCTGTCGCCCTCGATATGGACCAGCACGAATTCGTGGTGGCGCTTGTTGATCGACGCCACTGCGACGCCCGGCTTGCCGATGGTGGTGACCACCTTGGTCAGCACGACTTCGCGGCCGGCGGCGGGGCCCGTCAGCACGCGGATGGAAGCGGTGGGTGCGGGTGTGGCACTGAGCGGCATGGCGCCGGAGAGAGGCGCGGTGCGGGAGAGCTCGGGCCGCGGCGGGGCCATGCCGGGCCGGAACACCATCGTGCGCTCGAAGTTGTCCGCGGGCTCTGCTTCATGGACGAAGCGGATCTTGTACTTGCCCAGGTCGACCACGTCGCCGTTGCGCAGGTGCAGGCGCTGGATGGGCTGGCCGTTGACGTAGGTACCGTTGGTGCTTTGCAGGTCTTCGATTTCGACCGCGCCGCCGGGCACGGGCATGTGCAGCACGGCATGCTCACCGCTGATCGCCAGGTTGTCGATCACCACGTCGTTGTAGGGCCGGCGGCCAACCGTGGTGCGGTCCTTGGTGAGCGGGACTTCCTTGATCACCACGCCGTCGATGGAGACGATCATTTTGGGCATGGGCCACTACTCCTGTTTGTTCTGTCGTTGTGAGGGGCGTTGTCGGAAGGTGGATCGCGTCGGGGTGCGCAGGTCATTCGCCGGGCCCGCCGGTGCCGAAAAGGCGGGCCATGAGTCCACGGCTCCTGGCCACTGCGCCAGGCGCGGCAAGGCTCTGCGCCAGCAGCACGGTGATGTTGTCCCGTCCACCCAGCTCGTTGGCCAGCTCGATCAATCGCGAGGCCTTGAGGGGTAAAGCAATCGGCATGCTCAGCACCTGGGCCACGGTGGCGTCGTCCACCATGTCGGTCAGGCCGTCCGAGCAGAAGAGGAACAGGTCCTGGGCCTCCACGGGGAATTCGTTGATCTCGACCTGCACGGTGGCGTCCACCCCCAGCGCCCGGGTGACGAGATTGCGATAGCCCGAGGCGGCCGCCTCTTCGGGCGACAGCAGGCCGGCATCGATCTGTTCCTGCAGCCAGGAATGGTCCCGGGTGATCTGCTGGAGGGTGCCGCCGCGCCACCGGTAGCAACGTGAGTCGCCGATGTGGCCCAGGATGAGCCGGTCGTTCTGGAACACGCCCACCACCAGCGTGGTGCCCATGCCGGTGTATTCGGAATGGGCCAGGGCCGCGCTCAGGATGGCGTAGTTGGCATTGGTGACGGCGGTTTCCAGCGCCCGGCGGATGTCCGCACCGGCCACGCCCGTGCCGGCTTCGCGCAACCAGCGCGACATGTCGGAGCCGATGGCCTCGATGGCCATGCTGCTGGCCACTTCGCCCGCGTTGTAGCCGCCCATGCCGTCCGCCAGCACAGCGATGCGCAGATCTTCCAGCACGGCCACGGCGTCTTCGTTGTTGCCGCGCACCCGGCCACGGTCCGACAGGGCGCAGAACGCATAGTCCAGGCGTACCGGGGCGGCGGAAGGCTTCATGCGCAACGCGGCCACGGGAGCACGCGGGTCAGGCAGGCTGCGATACCCGTCGACGGCGACCGGGAGATGGAAGAGGGAGCAAGGGGGGTGGACCGCTTCGGTGCCGCTGAAAAGTTGTGGAAATCCGCCATATCGTGCCTTGTTGGGTCGCGCACGCATCATAGACGAGGGGGGTATGCGCAAGCAGCCCCCCATGGCTAAAACCGACCTGCATCGCCCTTCGGCGCAGAGCCGGAAACTCGGCGACCGCCAAGCCCTGGCGGAGAAAAAAGCCGCGCCGCCAGTCAGAGGGACGGAGCGAAGCCTCCGCGCCAGGCAGGGCGCCAGGCACAGCCGTTGCCCAGGCCATGGCAGGCACCCGCACCGCAACAAGACTGAATTGCTGCGGCGCGAGCGGGCACGGCCGGCTCTTTCGCCCCCTGTCAGGCCGCAGCCGACGTGCGCCGGTGCGCCCGGGCCTGCATCCACTTGCCGCCACCGACCACCAGCAGCGCGCCCAGCGCGGCAGCGACGTAGTGCAGCCAGGGGTGGGCCATGGCGTAGCCATGCAGCGCGGCGTCGTTGGCGATGGTCTCGCCGCCCACCCAGCCGATCAGGCCCGCGCCCAGCAGGACGATGACGGGGAAGCGCTCCATCAGCTTGATCATCAGCGTGCTGCCGAAGATGACCAACGGGATGCTGATGGCCAGGCCCAGGATCAGCAGCACCATGTTGCCCTGCGCCGCAGCGGCCACCGCGATGACGTTGTCCAGGCTCATCACCAGGTCGGCGATGAGGATGGTGCGCACGGCGGCCATCAGTCCGCCGTTCGGCTTGGCTTCACCCTCGCCGTCGTCGTTGTCGGTCAGCAGCTGGAAGCCGATCCAGAGCAGCAGGCAGCCGCCGATGATCTGCAGGAAGGAGAGTTCGAGCAGCTTGGCCGCGACCACGGTCAGCACGATGCGCAGGAACACCGCGGCGCCCGAACCCCAGGCGATGGCTTTCTTTTGCTGGTGCGGCGGCAGCGAGCGGGCCGCCAGGGCGATGACGACGGCGTTGTCGCCCGAGAGGATGATGTTGATCCAGACGATCTTGACCAGGCCGATCCAGAAGTCGGCGGAATGAATGAATTCCATGGCGATTGCTCCACTGTTATGAATGCAAGAAGCGCCCGAAACATGCGTTTCGGGCGCTTCTCTTATGGGAGCGGACAGTGTAGCCAAGGCCGACGGGCCGGGTCGTGCGTAGTTTTGCGTAGCCAGCCACGCTCCACGCCACGGGCCCGTCCGGGGCCTCGTTCACACCGTGCACCGGCCGGCAGGCCGGCGCAGGCGCATTACTTCAGCTGGGCCTTGAGCAGCTTGCCCAGTTCCGACGGGTTGCGCGTGATGATGAAGCCGGACTCTTCCATGATGGCCAGCTTGGCATCGGCCGTGTCGGCGCCACCGGAGATCAGCGCGCCGGCGTGGCCCATGCGCTTGCCGGGAGGGGCCGTCACGCCAGCGATGAAGCCGACGATCGGCTTCTTCATGTTGGCCTTGCACCATTGGGCGGCTTCGGCTTCGTCCGGGCCACCGATTTCGCCGATCATGATGACGGCGTCGGTGTCCGGGTCGTCATTGAACGCCTTCATCACGTCGATGTGCTTCAGGCCGTTGATGGGGTCGCCACCGATGCCCACGGCGCTCGACTGGCCCAGGCCGACTTCGGTCAGCATGGCGACGGCTTCGTACGTCAGCGTGCCCGAACGGGACACGACGCCGATGCGGCCCTTGCGGTGGATGTGACCGGGCATGATGCCGATCTTGATTTCGTCGGGCGTGATCAGGCCGGGGCAGTTGGGGCCCAGCAGCAGGGTCTTCTTGCCGCCGGCGGCTTCCTTGGCCTTCATCTTGTTGCGCACTTCGAGCATGTCGCGAACAGGAATGCCTTCGGTGATGCAGATGGCCATGTCCAGGTCGGCCTCGACGGCTTCCCAGATGGCGGCGGCGGCGCCTGCGGGCGGCACGTAGATCACCGACACGGTGGCGCCGGTTTGCGATGCGGCTTCCTTGACGGAGGCGTAGATCGGGATGTTGAAGATCGACTCGCCGGCCTTCTTCGGGTTCACGCCGGCCACGAAGCAGTTCTTGCCGTTCGCGTATTCCTGGCACTTTTCAGTGTGGAACTGGCCCGTCTTGCCCGTGATGCCTTGGGTGATGACCTTGGTGTCTTTGTTGATGTAGATCGACATGATGCGTGTCCTAGTCAGTCGGGGACGGAGCTGAAGATCCGTCCCCAAAGGTCATTACTTAACGGCAGCAACGATCTTCGTCGCGGCTTCGGCCATGGTGTCTGCGGCGATGATGGGAAGGCCCGATTCGGCCAGCATCTTCTTGCCCAGCTCTTCGTTGGTGCCCTTCATGCGCACGACCAGCGGCACGTTCAGGTTCACGGCCTTGCAGGCGGTGATGACGCCGGTGGCGATGGTGTCGCACTTCATGATGCCGCCGAAGATGTTGACCAGGATGCCTTCGACCTTGGGGTTCTTCAGCATGATCTTGAAGGCTTCGGTGACCTTCTCGGGGGTGGCACCGCCGCCCACGTCCAGGAAGTTGGCCGGCTCGCCGCCGAACAGCTTGATGGTGTCCATGGTGGCCATGGCCAGGCCCGCGCCGTTCACCAGGCAGCCGATGTTGCCGTCCAGGCTGATGTAGGCCAGGTCGAACTTGGAAGCTTCCACTTCGGCCGGATCTTCTTCGTCCAGGTCGCGGTAGGCCACGATTTCAGGGTGGCGGAACAGCGCGTTGGCGTCGAAGTTGAACTTCGCGTCCAGGGCCATCAGGTTGCCCTTGGAGTCGCAGTTCAGCGGGTTGATTTCCACCAGCGACGCGTCGGTCTCCATGTAGCACTTGTAGATCTTCGCGAAGATGTCCACGGCCTGGTCGACGGAGGCACCCGTCAGGCCGATGGCGGCCGCGACCTTCTTGCTCTGCTCGGTGGTGATGCCGGCGATGGGGTCGATCATCTCGGTGATGATCTTCTCGGGCGTGGAGTGGGCCACTTCCTCGATGTCCATGCCGCCTTCGCTGGAGGCGATCAGGGCGACCTTCTGCGTGGCGCGGTCGGTGACCAGCGAGACGTAGAGTTCGTTCTTGATGTCGGCGCCGTCTTCGATGTAGAGGCGGCGGACCTTCTGGCCTTCGGGGCCGGTCTGGTGCGTCTTGAGCTGCATGCCCAGGATGTCGCCGGCGAGCTTCTTCACATCGTCGATGCTCTTGGCCACCTTCACGCCGCCGCCCTTGCCACGGCCACCGGCGTGGATCTGGGCCTTGACCACCCACACGGGGCCGCCGAGCTTCTGGGCTGCTTCCACGGCTTCCTGAACCGTGAAGGCGGGAATGCCGCGCGGAACGGGCACACCAAAATTGCGCAAGATTTCCTTGCCTTGGTATTCGTGAATCTTCATGAGGTCTCTCTCAGGAAAGTATGGTGGTTACCCGTTTGCCATGATCAGATGTGGATGTCTGGCGCGGGCTCGAGGACATGGCAACCGACGACTGTATCATGCTGCGACGCACCATCCATGTGGATATAACTTACGTGTCCGTGGCGGCCCGCCCGCTTTCTTTGCAGGAGCAGATTGATGTCTAAAGTGTTTATCGATGGCGAAGCCGGCACCACGGGACTGGAGATCCGCGAACGCCTGCAGGCCATGCCGCAGATTGAGCTGGTGAGCATCGCGCCCGAGCTGCGCAAGGATGCGGCCGCCAAGCGCGCGCTGATCGCCGGCGTCGACCTGGTCGTGCTGTGCCTGCACGACGATGCCGCGCGCGAGACCGTGGCCCTGGTCGATGCCATCACCGCCGAGACGGGCCGCACCATCCGCATCATCGACGCCTCCACCGCGCACCGCACGGCGCCCGGCTGGGTGTACGGCTTTCCCGAACTGTCGGCCGACCAGGCCGAGGCCGTGCGCGGCGCGCTGCGCGTGTCCAACCCCGGCTGCTATGCCACCGGCGCCATCGCGCTGGTGCGGCCGCTGGTCGATGCCGGCCTGCTGCCCAAGGATTACCCGGTGGCGCTGCCTTCGGTCAGCGGCTATTCGGGTGGCGGGCGCACCATGATCGAGGCCTATGAGAAGGGCGAAGCAGCGCCTTTCGAGCTGTATGCGCTGGGCCTTTCGCACAAGCACCTGCCCGAGATCATGAAGTACACGGGCCTTGCCCGCCGGCCCATCTTCACGCCCTCGGTCGGCAACTTCCGCCAGGGCATGCTGGTGCAGCTGCCGCTGCACCTGGACCTGCTGCCCGGCGCGCCCAAGGCTTCGGACCTGCACGATGCGCTGGCCGCCCATTACGCCCGCAGCAACACGCCCGACCAGTGGGTGCGCGTGCTGCCCCGCACGGACGACGGCAAGATCGAACCCACGGCCCTGAACGACACCAACCAGCTGGAGCTGCGCGTGTTCTCCAGCGACGAGCACCGCCACGCCGTGGTGGTGGCCCGGCTGGACAACCTGGGCAAGGGCGCCAGCGGCGCGGCGGTGCAGAACCTGAAGCTGATGCTGGGCCTGTAAGCCGACAGCCTCAGGTGGCCGCAGCGCGGCCTTTCATCCAGAGGACAAAAAAAGAAGCCCGCCGATGAGCGGGCGGCTCGGGGAGGGCCGTATCCAATGCCACGCCAAGAATTGCTTCGCCACGCCCGCCGGGTCTGGAGCGGCGCCAGCCTGTGCGCGGCCGCAGCCGCAGCCACCGCCGCCCTGCCCGCCGCGGCGCAGACCCTGCCCACCGTGGACGTGCAGGACGCCCCCTCCGCCGTCGACGCCCAGACCCGCTCGTATGGCCGCGAGGAGCTGGCCCGCTATGGCGATGCCACCCTGTCCGACATCCTCCGGCGCCTGCCCGGCATTACGCTGGATGCGGACGGGCGGCTGCTTCTGCGCGGCATGGGCGGCGGCTACACGCAGGTGCTGCTGAACGGGCGGCCCCTCTCGATGCAGGGCAACGGACCGGTGCTGGACGGCCTGGGCGCGGAGGTGATCGAGCGCATCGAGATCGTGCGCGGCGCCACCGCCACCGACAGCGGAGAAGGCGTGGCCGGCACGGTGCGCATCGTCACCCGCGAAGCGCACGGCGAACGCATCCGCCGCGCCCGGGTGGAGGGCGGCCGCACCCAGGGCGGCTCCACTGGCCTGGTGGCGCTGGAGCTGGGCGACCGGCTGGGCGACGTGGACTGGCTCGTGTCCGGCCGCTGGCGCAATGAGCGCACCGACATCCACCGGCGGACCGAATCGGTGGGCTCGGCGGCGGACGGCTCGACCTACTACGTGGACCGCACCCGCCTGCAGACCGCCGAGCGCCGGCGCGACTTCGTCACCCATGGCTCCCTGGCCTGGCGCGCCAGCGCGCAGGACCAGGTCACCCTGCAGTGGCTGGGCGAGCTGGGCGCGTCGCGCAAGCACACCCCGGGCGTGCTCGACCACGACGCGCCCTGGCCCGCGCCATACGCCACCTCGCTCACGCGCGACGACGAGCCCCGCTTCTGGCACCTGGAGCCGCAACTGCGCTGGCAGCACCGTCTGGCGAGCGGCGGGACCTGGACGGTGGATGCGAGCCAGTCCCGCTCCGGCTCGCGCAGCCAATGGGACACCGCCACGTTCGACGGCGAGGGCGAGCTGCTGGACCGGAGCGACTGGCGCGGCAGCTCGCAAGAGCGCAGCCAGCGCGTCGGCCTGAAGTGGGAGCAGCCCCTGGCCCCTGGCTGGCGCTGGGCGGCGGGCGCCGAACTGCTGCGGGAGCGCTACCGCGAAGACGCGCTCTCGGACGGCGAGCCCGAGAGCTCGCGGCTGCGCCGCCGCGCCGCGTCGTTCTTCGGGCAGGTGCAGTGGAGCCCGGCCGCCGACCGGCGCATCGAGACCGGCCTGCGCCGCGAGCGCCGCCGCATCGACAGCGGCGACGCGGAGAACGCTGGGCAAAGGCAGAGCGGCGACCACCTCTGGCTGCCGTCAATCAACGCCACGTGGGACGAGACCGCCGACCGCAGCTGGCATGCCGGCCTCGCCCGCACCTACCGCCAGCCGCGCCTGCGCGACCTGTCGCCCGGCGGGCGCAGCACCGGCGATGCCAACCAACCCTTCTTCCCCGACATGCGCGGCAACCCGGCGCTGCGGGCCGAGACCTCCACGGGCGCCGAGCTGGGCCTGCGGCAGGCCTGGGGCCCCGCCACGGCGCGGGAAGAGCGCCCCGGCGAGCTGCGGCTCGGCCTCTTCGCACGCGACATCCAGAACGCCATCACCCGGCGGCTGTTCCAGGACGACGATGGCCGCTGGGTGGTGGCACCGTTCAACATCGGCAACAACCGCGTGCTGGGCGCCGAGGCCGAGCTGCGCTGGGACATGGACCGGCTCGCGCCCGACCACCCCTGGCGCGCCCCGGTCGTGCTGCGCGCGGACCTCACGCTCACCCGCTCGCGCGTGGCGAGCAACAGCCCGGGCGTGCCTGCGCGGCTGGTCGGCCAGTCGCCCGTGGTGCTGGGGCTGGGCTTCGACGCCGGCAGCCGCCAATGGCCCGCGTTCACCTGGGGCGCCACGCTGCGGGCCGAGGCCGGCTACACCTCGCAGCCCAACACCGTCGGCCAGCTGCGCACGCGCCCGCTGGCCACGCTGGACGCCTACGCGCTCTGGAAGGTCGATGCCGCCACCCGGCTGCGGCTGCGCACCACGCAGTGGGGCTCCGACTGGCGCACCCGCCTCGCCACCCCGGTGCACGAAAGCGGCAGTCAGCAGACCGACACCGTGCGCCTGAGCCGCCCCTGGACCGTGGCGCTGTCGCTGGAACGCGACTTCTGACCATGGCCTGGGCCCGTGCGGCGCGGATCGTGCGGCACGCGCTGGCGGGCTGGGCGATCGCGGCCGCCACCCTGGCGGGTGCCGCCGCGCCCGCTGCCCCGGCCCCGGCCGAAACGACCGCCACCCGCGCCGAAACCCTGCTGCAACGGGCCGCCGCCACGCTGCAAGGCGCGGCCGACCCCGCCGGCTGGAACGACCTGCGGCAGGCCCGCCGCCTGTGGTCAGCCGGCCCCGGCCTGTCGCCCCGCGAGCGCGCTCTGGGCCTGGCCCGCGCCGGCCAGGTCGCCAGCTGGCTGCACGCGCAGCGCGGGCAGTGGGACCGCGCCGACGCCGAGGCACGCGCATCGCTGCGCATGGCCCGGCAATGGCTGCCGCCGGACGGCGCCGAGGTGCTGGGCGCGCGCCAGGTGCTCTTCTCGCACGCGGTGGCGCGCCAACAGTGGCAGCGGGCGCGGGACGAACTCGCGCAGCTGCGCCCCTGGCTGGCCGCCGACGACCAGTGCGACGACGCGCTGTGCGCCAACGTGCTGGCGACACGCTCGCGCATGCACGCGGCGCAGCAGGACCTGGACGCCGCCTACGCCACGGCCCGTACCGCGCACTGCTTCAGCCTGCGCACCGGCGAGCCGCAGGGGCTGGGCTGGACCGAGCTGTCGCTCGCCAACCTGGCCGGGCGCCTGGGCCGGCGCGACGAGGAGCGCGGCTGGCTCGAGGCCGTGCTGCAGCGTGCAGACCGCGGAGAGCTGCCCGCCGACCACCCCGCCGTGCCGCAGGCGCGCAGCGCCCACCACGCCTGGCTGGCGGAAAGCGGCGGCGCGGCGCAGCTGGCTGCAGCGCGCCAGCAGGCACAACAGGCCACCGACGCCCTGCAGGCCCGCGAAGGCCTGTTGTCGCGCGACCGCGCCGGGCTGCTGCTGGACCGCGCCGCCCTGAGCCGCCGCGCCGGCGACCTGGACGCCGCACGCCGCGAAGCGGCCGAAGCCTGGGCGATCGGCTGGGCGACGCAGCACGTGGATACGCAATGGCAGGCCGTGGAGCGGCTGGTGCTCCTGTCGCAAGGCCGCAAGACACCCTGGGCGGAAGCGGCCTACGGCAAGATGTTCGTCAACACCGTGCAGCGACAGCGTGCCGATCTGCGCAGCTTCGCTCCCCAGGAGCAGGACCGCTTCGTGCAGCCCCGCCTGCCGGGCTACGAGGAGCTGGCCGATGCCCTGCTGCGCATGCAGCGCTGGGCCGAGGCCGAGCAGGTGCTGTCCCTGGTGCGCAGCAACGCCTACCACGCGCTGGTGCGCAGCGCGCCGCCACCGCAGGCGCTGCCCTTCACGCCGGGCGAGCGGCCCGGCCAGCAGCGGCTGGCGCAGGCCGGGCAGTCGCTGCGGCAGTTGCACGACCAGCTGCGGCGCACCGAGCGGCCGGCCGACGAGGCCATGCAGGCCCGCGTGCGGGCGGAGCTGGACGGCGCGATGCAGGCGCTGCTCGACCTGGCCCGGCCGCCGGGGGGAGCGCCGGCGGCCGGCGCGCCCGCGGCCGCCCCTGGCGCGGTGCCCGAATCGCCCTCTGGCGGCGGCGCCACCCGCGTGGTCTACCTGCCCGGCCCCGACACGCTCCACATCGCCGTGCAGCCGCCCGGGGGCCAGGCCACGGTGCGGGAGGTGGCCATGGGCGACGCCGACCTGCTGGACCACGTGGCCGCGCTGCGCCGGGCCTTGCAGAACCCCGCGGCCGACCCGCTGCCCGCCGCCCAGGCACTGCATGCGCTGCTGTGGGCGCCGATCGCCGATCTGGTGCCCACCGGCGACCACGCTCCGCGGGTACGGCTGCGCGCCGAGGGCGTGCTGCGCTACCTGCCCTTCGCCGTGCTGCACGACGGGCAGCGCTGGCTGGTCGAGCAGGCCACGCTCAGCCTGGACGGCGGCGGCGCGCTGCCGCCCCCCGGCGCGCCCGCGACGCGCCGCGCCGCCGTGCCGCGCCGGGGCTGGGCCTTGCTGGGCGCCAGCCACGGCGGCGGACTGCCGGCGCTGCCCCAGGTGCCGAGCGAGCTGCGCGCCCTGCGGCAGCTGGCGCCCGGGCCGGCCGCGGCCACACCGCTCTCGTTGAACGAAGCCTTCACGCCCGAGCGCCTGCGCCAGGCGCTGGCCACGCGCCAGGTGGTGCACATCGCCAGCCACTTCGTGCTGACGCCCGGCCAGCCCGAGGGGGGATGGCTGCAGCTGGGCCGCCACCGGCGGCTGACGCTGCAGGCCTTGGCCGGCCCCGAATACCGCTTCGACGGTCTGGAGCTGCTGACGCTTTCCGCCTGCGAAACCGCGCTGCCCGCCGACCCCGGCGCTGGCGATACGCCGCTGGAGAGCCTGGCATGGCTGGCGCATGCGCGCGGCGCGCGCAACGTGCTGGCCAGCCTGTGGGCCGTGCCCGATGCGCCCACGGGCCAGCTGATGGAGCGCGTGTATGCGCAGATCGCGCAGGGGCAGCGCCCCGTCGCCGCCCTGCAGCGGGCGCAGCGCGGCCTGCTGCAGGAGCCGCCCCCGCCCGAGGACGCGTCCGCCGCGCGGGGTCTGCGCCCGCTCGCATCGGCGAGCGCCGTGGCCGCAGAGCCGGCCGCCCGGCCACCGTCGCTGCATCCGTACTACTGGGGCGCGTTCGTGGTGCTGTCGGCCGAACCGGACTGATTGCTACTATTTACTAGCTGTAGGCGCTTATGGGATAAGCGCCAGGGGCAGATTTCACCCTGGATTGACCTGCCCAGGCGCGTGGCCGCCGTGTGCAGGTACACGTTTAGGTCCGCCGGACCCGTCACACGGCCTGCGCCGCGCATCGTCTGCTCTTTTTTTCATAGCTGTTGGCGCTTGAAGCACAAGCGCCAGCGGCCCTTTTCACTGCCGAAGAATCGCCGCAGCTCATGCGGACGGGCGCGCCACGCTCCTGCCGTCCGCCAGTTGCCATTCCGCCCGGGCCTGCCAGGCGGGCGGCACGGCCTGAGACACCTCGCGCGGCAGGCCGTCCTTCGGCACCGGCGCCACCTGCAGCACCAGCGCCTCCGCGCCCGGCGACGGCCCCGGGGTGACGGCGAAGCGCCGGTGCAGCCGAGCCGGGGCACGCGGCGTGCCGGCGTCCAGGCGGGTGCTGTCGCCGGCCAGCGCCGGGTACAGCACGGTCTGGCCGCCGGCCGCGTCCCCGTACACCAGCAGCACGTCCACCGGCAGGCCGCTGGTGTTGTCCAGCTGCAGCTCCAGCACCGAGCCCTCGGGCAGCGTGCCGAGCGCGAGCCGGGGCCGCTGCGCCCAGTCCCACGACCGGGCGGGCGCGCCCGGCGCTGCACAGGCCAGCCGCGCGCGCACGCCGACGGGCAGCGCCACCGCCGCTGCGGACGGCGCGGGCTCGTCCAGCCGCAGCGGCGCCTGGGGGGCATGCGTCCAGAGCGGCGCGAGCAGGCTGCCCTCGAAGCGCGGCGAGGGCCAGGCTGAGGCCGGCAACCCCGCCGCCCGCGCCCCCCGGCGCGACCAGGCGGTGAGCGCACGGGCCAGCGCCGCATAGTCCGGCAGCGCCGCAGCGCCCGGCGCCAGGGCCGCGAGGGCTGCGCACAAAGCGGCGGTGAACAGCCCGCGCACCGCGCCGTCGGGCGCCCGCCATTCGGGCGTGCGCTGGGTGGTCTCGCAGGCCAGCAGGGCGACGTAGCCCGTCGGGCGCGGGCGGGCAGGCGGCAGACGGTCGGGCAGCAGCGATGAAGCGGGGGGGGTGGGCGGTGCCATGGGATGCGGGCCGCTCCCAGGCAAGGGCTCCAGCGCCTGCAGGTCGGCCACCCGCAGGCCCCGCCAGGCCAGCCCCGGCACGGTGGAACGGGTGGCCGACGCGGCATGGCAGGCGTCCACCGCCACCACCACGTGGGCACCGCGTGCCAGCCAATCGTCCACGCTCTGGCCGATCTCGGCGTCGCTCACCGCGCCCTGCAGCGGCCACGGGCTGCGGGCGGGCAGGCGGGCGGCGTCGGCGGTCAGCAGGCAGGTGCGCAGGCCGTCCGGCTCGTTCGCCAGCGGCGGCGGGGGCGCCACCCGCACGCCGTGCCCCGACCAGAACAGCAGGACGGTGTCGCCCGGCGCCAGCCGGCGGCCCTGGGCCTGCAGCGCCTTCAGCACCTCGGCCCGGTCGGGCGAGGCTGCCGCGCTACCGGCGACGCCGTCGGCCAGCACGGTGATGTGCTGCGGCAGAAAACCGTGCCCGGCGAGCGCCTGCCGCACCGCCGCCACGTCGTGCGCCGGACCCTTGAGCCACAGGGCGGCGGGCTGGCGCGCCAGGGCCGAGACGCCGATCAGCAGGGCGTGCCGCGTGGCGCCGGCGGCCGAGCCAGCCGCGGCGGCGGCCGGTCGCGGCCCCAGGCCGGCGAGGGGCGGCAGCGCGGCCCAGCCGGTGGTGGCGATGATGGCTTGGCGGCGTCGCACGGCAGCGGCCTGGTGGATGCGAGAGGGTGGGAAAGGATCCGCCGGCGCCGCGCGTCAGGGCGCGCCGGCCTGCAGTACGGCGGGGTGGGCCCGGGCCGCCTGCAGGGCGGCCGCAGCATCGGCTGCGTCAGGCACTTCCAGCACCCACTGGCCTGGCGACTGCAGCACCAGGCGGCGGCCCGGGTGGCCGGCCAGCAGCGTCGCCAGCGTGTCCGCCGTCGCGCCCGGGCGCAACCGCAACGCGATGCTGGCGACAGGGGCGACGGCGGCGGGCGGCGGCGCCTCGCGCAACGCCTCCACCCCGGCGCCGCGCCAAGCCAGCTCGGCCGGCGGGCTGGTTTCGCGCCAGGCGATCCAGCCGGCCTGCGCCACGATCACCAGCGTGGCCAGGGCGCCGGCCGGCTGGGCGAACCAGCGGGGCCGGCGCGGCGCCGCCCGAGGCGGTGCGGCCGGTGCAGCCGGTGCAGGGCGGGCCGGGCCTTCCGTGGCGGCCACACCGGGCGGGGCCTGCCGCATGCGCGCACGCAACTGCTCGAGGCCGGCCTGCAGGGGTTCCTGGGCGGCCTCCTCGCGCAGGTCGGCGCGCACCTGCCGCAGCCAGCGCACCTCCTGCGCGCTGGCGGGGTGGCGCGCGACATGCGCCACCACCCAGGCGGCGTCGGCCGGCGGCAGCACGCCGCTCAGGTAATCGGGCAGCAGGTCGGCGAAGCGCCTGGCTTCCTCGTCGCCCAGGGGGCCGGGCCGGGGGTCGGTCATGGGCGGCCCCCTTGCAGGCCCAGCCAGCGCTCCATGCACAGCCGCAGGTGGCTGCGGCCGTGGAAGAGGCGGGTCTTGACGGTGTTCTCGGGGCACTGCTGGATGCGCGCGATCTCGGCGAGCGGCAGGTCCTCCAGCGCCCAGAGCATCAGCGCCTCGCGCTGCAGGCCGTTGCGCAGGCGGCGCAGGCAGCTCAGCAGGCCGGTGCGGCGCTGCACGGCGTCCAGCTGCTCGGCCGGGCCGGGCGCTTCGTCGGCATGGCGCTCGGCCGCGTCGTCGAAGCCTTCGCCCGTGATTTCGCGGCGGTGCCGCGCACCCCACTGCCGCAGCCGGTCGATCGACTTGTTGCGGGCCAGGGTGAGCAGCCAGGTGCCGAAGGCCACCCGCCCGTCGAAGCGGGCCGGCTCGCGCCAGAGGTCGTGGAACACATCCACCGCCACCTCCTGCGACAGGGGCTCCGCCTCGGGGCCGCAGGGCGCGAGCTGCAGGCGCGCGAACAGCTGCACCTTGCCCGCCCAGGCGCGCCAGAGCATGGCCATGGCTTCTTCGTCGCCTGCCTGAATGGCTGCCAGCAGTTCCTGAGGGGAGGGGGAGACGGACATGGAGAAATGGACGGGGCCGGGCTGCCACCGGCGGATGCGAAGTGCCGCCCTGGCGGCGGCGTGCGAATGATAGCCAGCGGCCGGCGCACTCCCGGGCGCGGCACCCGAAGATTTTTTGAACCGCCGGGCGACGCCGCGCGAACAACACACAGGTCCGGCGGATTCCGCTGCCGGAAAGCGGCTCCCGCACCACCCGGTCATTCCACCGTCGACTCCCCCCAAGCTCCAAGGATTTCGCCCATGCAGTTCCCTCGTTCCCTGTGCGCCGCCGTCGTCGTGTCTGCCTTGCTGGCCGCCTGTGGCGGTGGTTCCGGCGGCAGCGACAGCCCCGGGCCCGGCCCAGGCACCGGTACCGGCTCCGGTGGCGGCGCCGCGAACCCCGCGCCCGCGCCCACCACCGCCAGCTTCAAGGCCTTTGGCCAGCTCGACCCGGCAAGCGCCATGGACGCGCCGACGCTGGTCGGCAACGTGCCGGTCAACGCCGGCGGCCTGGTGAACGGCGCGTTCTTCATCGGCACGCTCGCGGTCACCCTCACACCCACCAGCGACGGTGGCTACACGGTCAGCAACAGCGTCTACAACACCGTGCTGACGCGCGCGGGGCTGATCGAGCTGTGCAACGCCTCCGGCCTGGGCGACGGCACGAATGGCCTCAAGAGCCGCTACGTGCTGCTGCCGGGCACCGCCAACGCGGTGGCGGTCACCGCGCTCAAGGGGCGCTCGTTCAAGCTGTACGAAGACTGCGCGCAGACGCCCCGCTCCACGGCGCTCTTCCAGGCCGACGGCACCGTGCTGGAGCGCGAGGCCGGTGGCGCGAGCGAGACGATTTCCGCCGCCGAGGTGGCCGCCACCTTCGGCACCACCGGCTTCACCACCACCGAGGGCACCTCCATCGCCCGCGCCTTCCAGCTGGCGAGCGGCAAGTACGCCTTCGTCTCGCACGGGCTGCCGGGCGGGGCCGGCAATGCGCGGGGCTATGTCGAGTTCTTCGTCGAGGAATGAGCGGCCGCCGCGCCCCGCCGGGGCCGCGTGCCCCGATGGCATCCACCCACCACCACCACCACCGACCATGACACACCGCTGCCTTACCCACTTCGCCGCGCTCTGCGCCGGCACCCTGCTGCTCGCCGGTTGCGGCGGCGCGCCCGATGAAAGCCAGGTCAGGACGGCCATCGCGGCGCAGCTCGAGGCCTTCGCTGGCAAGGCGGGAGCGGCCTCCTTCAAGGACACGCTGCAGGAACTCAAGCTCATCGGCTGCAAGAGCTCGGAGCGCGGCGGCTACTTCTGCGATTGGACGTCGTCCATGGGCGCCGGCAGCGGCCGCTTTGTGAAGACGGACGGCGGCTGGACGATGGTGGCGCCATGACGAACGCACTCGAACAAGCCGGCCCCGGCGCCCAGGCGATCATCGAACAGCTGTCGTCGGAGATGCCGCAGCAGGCGGCGGCCGCCGAGGCCGCGCTGGTGCGGCTCGCAGACGCGGGCGACCTGGATGCCTGCGAGGCGCTGGCTTCGGCCTATTCCACAGGCCGGCCCGCACTGGCCCGAAACGCCATCAAGGAATACCGCTACACGGCGCGGGCGGCTGAGCTGGGTTCTTCCTTCCACCGCTACTGGCTTGCGCACCTGCAGTACCAGGCCAAGGATTACCCCAGCGCCTACGCTAACGCATCCCTGGCGCATCAAGAGAACATCGGGCCGGCCACCGACCTGCTGGCGCGCATGCTGCTGCAGGGCCAGGGGTGCCATGCGCAGCCGCTGGCGGCGCTGGACATGCTGACGCGCAGCGTCGAGTCTCACAGCAACACCGATGCCGCCCTCACGCTGGCCACGCTGTACCTGGGAGGCGAGCACGTCGGCACCCATCCGCAGGCCGCGTATGACACCCTGCACGGCCTGGCGTCCGACTTCGCGGTGATCGCCCACATCGACAAGCCGGCCTACGCCCGCTACTGCTACCTGAAGGCCTGGGCGCTGCGCGGGGGCGCCCAGGGCCAGGACGGCGAGACCTGGCTGCCGCTGTGCGAGAAGGCGGCGTCGCTGGGCCATGCCGATGCGAAGGCCAGCCTGTCGGCGCAGCACCGCCAGGACGCGGGCCGCCAGCGGGAAGCGCAGTGGGAGGGCCTGCAGCATTTCACCGCCTTCGGCGGCCGCTGGATGATGTTCTACCGTGTCGCCCGGCTGGCGGAGAAGCACGAGAAGTCCCACCAGCACGTGGGCAGCATCAACGGCAACGTCTACACCACCACCAGCCGCTGGAACGTGTTGGTGTTGGCCGAACGGGATGGTTCACGCTTCGAGGTCAAGGTGCCCCCGAAGGCCCGTGTGGTGCCGCAGCGCGACTATGCCGTGCTGTTCATCGGCCCGGCCACCGGGACCGTCGGCGTGCCCCGGCTGATTTACGACCTGGGCACGGGCGAATCGGTCGAGCCCACGGGCGATCTGGCATCGGGCTACAGCGACGAAAGCTCCAAGGCGCTCAAGGTGTTCTCGGTCCTGGCCTGGTTCGGCGTGGTGGCGGCCCTGGGCGTCAGCTTTGGCAAGTCCAGCGGCCTGGCGCTGCTGGCCGCCATCGGGCTGGGCGTGGCGGCGGTCAAGCTGCGCAGCGCCTATGGAGGGCAACACGACGAGGCGCTGGAGCGCGCCCGCGCCTTCTTCAAGGAACACGCCAAGGATCTGGCGCGATGACGCAAGGCACGGCGGGAGGCGGCCGGCCGCCGACCCAGGCGTACGTGGAAAAGGGCAAGTGGGTGACCGACCATCTGGCGCCCATCAATGCCACGCTGTTCATCGGCACCGGCGTGCTGCTGCCGGCGATGGACTTCCTGCGGCCTTACTTTCCGTACATCAGCCACGTCGCGGTGGTGCTGGTGCTGCTCTTTGTCTTGGTGCTGGCGCTGAAGCTGTCCGGGCGGCGCACCGGCCGCGAGATGCCCACGGGCTTCGTGGTCTGCGCGGGAGTGTGCGCCGCCGCCTTCGGCATCGGTGCGGTGGCCAGCGAACGGCATGCCGCGCAGGGCGGCGCCGTCGCGGCGGCCATGCCCTGGGTGGCGCAGCAGCAGCGCCTGCTGCTCGACATCCGGGACGGGCGCAGCGATGACCCGCGCGTGGAGCTCGACCGCATCGGCGTGCGGTGGGACCGGCAGCTGATGTTCGAGGCGGCACGCCAGGGCGACCTGCGCGTGCTGGAGTTGTTCCTGCGCGGCGGCATGCCGGTGGTGCTGGAAGCGGGCAGCCAGTCGCTGCCGCTGACGCTGGTGCAGACGAACTACCCGCGCCGGCGCGAGCAGTTGCAACTGCTGCAGCGTCACGGCGTGGACCTGCGCAGCAGCGATCTGCTGGAGCGCCGAGGCGGGGCCTCGCCCCCGACGCTCTATGCCCTGGCGGTGCGCGAAGACAATGCCGCCGGCGCGGCGCTGCTCGAATCCCTGGGTGCCGCGCACCCCGACGATCTGCGGTGGCTCAGGGAGCATCCCAAGCCGGCGCCGGTGGTCTTCCCTGGTCTGGTCGGCAACCACGGCGCCCAGGCGGCCGAAGCCATGGAGATGATCGACGCGCTTCGCGCTCGCGCGCGCTGAAGCGCGGGCAGGGATCGACCGGGCGACCCATGGACCGGCCTACGTGATCGGCCGCCCTCAGGCACTCCCGACCCGCTGGAACCACCCACCCGGCAGCCGCGCCACGCGGCCCTCCAGCTCCAGTTCCAGCAGCGCCACCTGCAGCCCGGCCGTGTCCCGGCCGGTGCGGGCCTGCAGTGTGTCCAAGCTGGCCGGGTCGAAGCCGAGCGCGGCCAGCAGGTCGGCATGGGGGCCGGCCCCGTCAGCGGCCGGGGGCTCGCCCACACCATCGCCATCGACCGTCGCCGTGCCCTCCGCCGGGTCGCGCGCCGATGGGCCCGGGCCGGCCGGCAGGCGCAGCTCTTCCAGCACGTCCTGCGCGCATTCGACCAGCTTGGCGCCCTGGCGGATCAGCGCGTGGCAGCCGCGGGACTGCGGGGCGTGGATGGAGCCGGGAATGGCGAACACCTCTCGGCCCTGTTCCGAGGCCATGCGGGCGGTGATGAGCGAGCCCGAGGCCAGCGCCGCCTCGACCACCAGCGTGCCTTGCGACAGGCCCGAAATGATGCGGTTGCGCTTGGGGAAGTTGGGGGGCAGCGGCGGCGTGCCCAGCGGGTATTCGCTGACCAGCAGCCCGTGCTGCGCGATGCGGCGGGCCAGGTCCAGGTTGCGGCGCGGATAGACGCGGTCCAGCCCGGTGCCGACGACGGCGATGGTGGCGGGCAGCGAGGGGTCGCCCGCATCCATCAGGGCGCCTTCGTGCGCGGCGGCATCCACGCCCAGCGCCAGGCCCGACACGATGCTGCAGCCGGCGGCGCGCAGTGCCCGGGCGAACTGGCGGGCGTTGTCGGCGCCCTGGGCCGTGGGGTTGCGGCTGCCGACGATGGCCAGGCAGCGCGTCGAGGGGAACGGGTCGCAGTCGCCCTGCACGAAGCGCGCCGCGCCGGTCACGTACAGCAGCAGGGGCGGGTCTTCGGTGGCCAGCAGGCTGCGTGGATAGGCGGCGTCGCCCAGCGTGAGCAGGCGGCGGGCCGGCGCGGGCTCCTGCGGCGGGGCGGTGCCGGCGGCTGCCGCGCCGTCCAGCCATTGGCGGGTGGCGCGCACCTGCGCCTCCAGCTCTTCGGGCACGCTGCACAGGGTGCGTGCCTGGGCGGGGGTGACGCAGGAGAGCAGGGCCTGCTCGGTCTGCTGGAAGATGGCCTGGGGCAGGCCGAAGGCGGCCAGCAGGCGCCGGGCGGCCGTGTTGCCCACGCCGGTGCTGAGCGTGAGCCGCAGCCAGGCGGTGAGTTCTTCGGTGTCCATGGCCTGCATTTCCCTCCCCGCATCCGGCAGCGTGGCCTGCCGCCGCTCTGGCCTGGTGCCTTGCACCGTGCCACCGTGGTGGCTCGGCGCTGCGCTCGATGACTACTGCGGGTTGACCAGCCGGTCGCCCACGCGCACGCCCTGCTCGACCTGCAGCAGCAGCACGTACGAGACGCGGTCGAAGGTGCGGAACACCATGGCCGTGCCGTTGGCTTCGCTGGGCAGGCGGATGGTGGGGCGCTGCTCGTCGGTCTTGTCCCGGATGCGCTGGCCCTGGGTGAGCACGGTCAGCACATGGCCGGCCTCGACCCCGTCGCGGGCGCCCTTGTTGATGGCGATGACCTGGTTCTGCGCGGCATAGGCCACCGCCGTGCTGCCGTAGAGCGAAACCACGCGCGCATCGACCGGCACCTGCGGCGCGCGGGGCGTATAGCTGGTGTAGCCGGGCGGCGGCACGGGCAGCAGGCGGTCGCCGGCGCGGATTTCTTCCTTGGCGGCGCGCAGGTCCACCGTGGCGGGGATGACGTCGAGCGTGGTGCCGCCCTTGCCGTCGGGCGTCGATTCGACCGCCTGGCCGCGCACCAGTTCGGCCCGGCCGACGTACTGCGCCTCGTAGCCCAGGATTTCGCCGCTCGCCGGATCCTTCATGGGCGTGGCGTTGCGGAACACGCGGTATTCACGCGGCACCTGCGGCGCCAGCACCAGGGGGTTGCCCTGCGGGCCCAGGGCATAGGCCCGGTCGCCGCTGGCCATCAGCACGCGCTCCTCGGTGGTGGCCACCAGGCGGGGCGCCTGCGACAGGGTGAGCTCGTCCACCACCAGCGGCTCGACCAGGAAGGGCTCGATCAGGTGCGGCTTGAGCGTGGGCAGCGCCGTGTTGGCCAGGCTGTCGTAGCGTGTGCGGGGCGACACGCGCACCGTCTCGCCCTCGCCGCTGCCGGCCCGGCTGGTGCGCAGGCGCGCGTAGCCGTCCACCTTTTCCAGGTAGAGCGTCTGGCCCGGGTAGATGAGGTGCGGGTTGGGGATGGCCTGCAGGTTCATGCCCCACAGCTCGGGCCAGCGCCAGGGCCGCTGCAGGTACATGCCCGAGATGCCCCAGAGCGTGTCGCCGCGCTGGACGACATAGGTGTCGGGCGCGCTGGGCGAGAGCTCGGCCAGCGGCACGCCGCGGGCGGCGACCTGCTGGGCCGTGGCGCGCTGCGCGCCGGTGACGGGGTACGAGGCAGTCTGTGCCCACGCGGGAAGGACGGACAGGCATCCGCTCAGGAAAGCCAGCGTGCCCAGCACGGTGCGGCGCGCGCGGAGGGATGCCCTCATGTTGTTCCTCTTGTGTTGCATTGGGATAGCCAGACCTCGTTCGGCGGGGCGGCTCGCGTGACGTTCCGTGACGCTTGCAACAGGCCCCGCGATATTCAAAACCGTTGGAGATTCTCTGCGCAAGCCCTTCATGGGGCAACGATTATTGGACCCGCGTCCCGCATGCCTGCCAGAAAGTGGCGAAAATAGCGACATATTTCCCTTGCGCCATGGCCATTCTTTCCATTCTCCGATACCCCGACCCCCGTCTGCACAAGGTGGCACAGCCCGTGCAGCAGGTGGATGACCGCGTGCGCGCCCTGCTGGACGACATGCTCGCCACCATGTACGACGCGCAGGGCATCGGGCTGGCGGCCACGCAGGTGGACGTGCACGAGCGCATCGTCGTCATCGACGTGTCCGAGAAGCACGACGAGCCCCTGGTGCTCATCAACCCAGAGATCGTCTGGTCCAGCCCCGAGCGGGTGACGGGCGACGAAGGCTGCCTGTCGGTGCCGGGCATCTACGACGGCGTGGAGCGCGCCGCCGCCGTGCACGTGCGGGCGCTGGACCGCGATGGCCAGGCGCGCGTGATCGAGGCCGACGGCCTGCTGGCCGTGTGCGTGCAGCACGAGATGGACCACCTGCTGGGCAAGGTCTTCGTCGAATATCTCTCGCCCTTGAAGCGCAACCGCATCAAGACCAAGCTGGTCAAGCAGCAGCGCGAGGAACAGCGCGCATGAGCACCGGCGCAGGCTGCCACCCACGGCCCGCGCCGATCACCGTGCGTGCGCCGCGGCCGCTGCTCGCGGCGCTGCTGGCAGTCGTGCTGCTCGCGATGCTGGCGGGCTGCGCCGCCGGCCCCTCGTCGCTCGCGGCCGGTACGCCCCGCGCGGCCGTGCTGGCCCAGCTGGGCAGCCCGTTCACCGCCACGGCGCTGCCGGGCGGCGGCGAGCGGCTGGTCTACAGCACCGGGCCCATGGGGTTCTATGTGTATCACGTCGATCTGGACGGAGCGGGCCGCGTGGCGCGCATCGAGCAGGTGATGACCTTCGAGCGCTTGGCCGGCATTCCGGTCGGCCAGTGGACCGCCGCCGACGTGCGCGCCAACTTCGGCCCGCCCATGACCATCGACCGGGTGCACAGCTTCGACGGCGACGTGTGGAACTACCGCTTCATCGCCGACATCAACCTGCGCCGCCTGGCGCACGTGCATATCGACCCCGCCGGCGTGGTGCGCCGCGTCATGTTCACTGACGAACCGTTGTCCGACGACGACCGTTCGTTCTGATTTTTTCCGCTCCCCGGCCGCTGCCGCCCCGACCGCCCAGGCGGTGCCGGGCGGCGCGTTCCGTTTCCGACCGACCCGTTCCATGAAGATCGTTTTCGCCGGTACGCCGGATTTCGCCCGTGTCGCCCTGCAACGGCTGCTGGATGCCGGCTTCACCGTGCCCCTGGTGCTGACCCAGCCTGACCGCCCCGCAGGCCGGGGCATGAAGCTGCAGGCCTCGCCCGTCAAGCAATGCGCGCTGGACCACGGCATCGCCGTCGCCCAGCCCCGCAGCCTGCGGCTGGACGGCAAGTTCCCCGAAGAAGCCGCCGCCGCCCGCGAGGCGCTGCACGCTGCCGGCGCGGACGTGATGGTGGTGGCCGCCTACGGCCTCATCCTGCCGCAGTGGGTGCTGGACCTGCCGCCCAAGGGATGCCTGAACATCCACGCCAGCCTGCTGCCGCGCTGGCGGGGCGCCGCGCCCATCCACCGCGCCATCGAGGCGGGCGATGCCGAGACCGGCGTGACCATCATGCAGATGGACGCCGGCCTGGACACCGGCGACATGCTGCTGATGGAGCGCATCCCCATCGCCCCGGCGGACACCACCGTCACGCTGCACGACCGCCTGGCCGACCTGGGCGGCCGCATGATCGTGGAGGCGCTGGAGCTGGCCGCCTGCGGGGGGCTGCGCCCGGAGCCCCAGCCGGCCGAGGGCGTGACCTACGCACACAAGATCGACAAGGCCGAGAGCGCCATCGACTGGACGCAGCCGGCCGAGGTGATCGGCCGGCGCATCCGCGCGTTCGACCCGTTCCCGGGCGCCAGCACCCTCGCGGGCGGCGAAGCCATCAAACTGTGGAGCTATGAAATCGATAGCATCCTGCGCTGCAGCGGCGGGCGCTGCGGTCAGATTCTGGCCGTGGATTCCTCGGGCATCGCCGTGGCCACGGGCGATGGCGTGCTGCGCCTGACCGTGCTGCAGCGCGCGGGTGGCAAGCGGCTGCCGGCGGCGGACTTCCTGCGCGGCTTCGCGCTCGCGCCCGGCCAGGTGCTGGGCGACCCGCAGGGCGCCGCCGCATGAGCGCCGCCGCCGCTGCCGCCGCCATGCGCACCACCGTGCGCGACCCGGCCTTCCGCCTGGGTGTGACGGACATGCTGGCCACCTCCCTGGGCATCGGCGCCTGGGGGCTGGTCACCGGCGTGGCCATGGTCAAGACGGGGCTGTCGGCGCCCATGGCGATCTTCATGTCCCTGGTCGTCTATGCCGGCAGCGCCCAGCTGGCCGTACTGCCGCTGATGGCGGTGGGCGCGCCGCTCTGGGTGGTGTGGCTCACGGCGTCGTGCGTGAACCTGCGCTTCATCATCTTCAGCAGCTTGTGGCGCAACTACTTCCACCGGCTGCCGCGCCGCCAGCGGCTGGCGGTGGGGTACTTCAGCGGCGACGTGATCTTCGTCGCGTTCATGAAACGCTTTCCCCAGCAGGAGCCCCGGCCCGAACAGGTGCCCTACTTCTGGGGCGCGGCCTCGCTCAACTGGCTGTGCTGGCAGGTGCCCACCATCACCGGCATCCTGCTGGCCAACACGGTGCCGCTCTCCTGGGGCCTGGGTTTCGCGGGCGTGCTGGCGCTGCTGGGCGTGCTGCTCTCGATGCTGTTCGACCGGGCCAGCTGGATCGCCGCGGCGGTGGCGGCCACGGCGGCCATCGCCGCCTTCGCGCTGCCGCTCAAGCTCAACATCCTGGTGGCCATCGCGGCGGCAGTGACGGCGGGCCTGCTGATCGAGGCGGCCGACAAGCACCTGCGCCGCAAGCCCCAGGTGCTGCTGGTGCCGGCGGACGGCGCCCTGCCGCCCGCCGAACGCGAGCGCGTCGAGCAGGGCGACGTGCCGCTGCGCGAGGAGCGCCACCCATGAGCTGGAGCTTCGACTGGTCGTGGGTGGAGCCCACCGTCGCCTTCCTGGGCCTGGGCGTCATCACGCTCATCTCGCGCTCGTTCTTCATGATTCCGGAGCGCGAACTGTCCATGCCCGACTGGCTCAAGCGCGGGCTCAAATACGCCCCGCTGGCCGCACTCACGGCCGTGATCGCGCCCGAGCTGTTCATGACCCAGGGCGAATTCATCCACACCCTGCGCGACGCCCGCCTGCCGGGCGCGCTCTGCGCCGCAGCCTATTACTTCTGGCGGCGCGACATCCTGGGCACGATCGTGATCGGCATGGCGGTGTATTTGCCGCTGCACATCGGCTGGGGCTGGTAGACCCGGGGGACAGCGCGGGCGACGGGGCGGTTACCAAGCGGTTACACGGCCCATCCGCCTCCGGGCGCACCGCCTAGAATGCGGCGCTTCCGCTTCCCCCAACCAGCCGACTCCATGCACATCCTTCGCTTTTCCGATCTCTGCGCCCAGGGCCAGGCCCGTGGCCAACGCGTGTTCATCCGCGCCGACCTGAACGTGCCGCAAGGCGATGACGGCCGCATCACCGAAGACACGCGCATCCGCGCATCGGTGCCCTGCATCCAGATGGCGCTGGAGGCCGGCGCCGCCGTGATGGTCACCAGCCACCTGGGCCGCCCGACCGAAGGCACTCTGACGCCGGCCGATTCGCTGGCGCCCGTGGCGGCCCGTCTGGCTGAGCTGCTGGGCCGCGAGGTGCCGCTGGTCGCCGACTGGGTGGACGGCGTGCAGGTGCAGCCCGGCCAGGTCGTGATGCTGGAGAACTGCCGCGTGAACCCCGGCGAGAAGAAGAACAAGCCTGAATTGGCGCAGAAGCTGGCGCAGCTCTGCGACATCTACGTGAACGACGCCTTCGGCACCGCACACCGCGCCGAGGGCACGACCTACGGCATCGCCGAATACGCGAAGGTGGCCTGCGCCGGCCCGCTGCTGTCGGCCGAGATCGACGCCATCACCCAGGCGCTGGCCGCGCCGAAGCGTCCGCTGGTCGCCATCGTGGCGGGCAGCAAGGTGAGCACCAAGCTGACCATCCTGCAGAGCCTGGCCAGGAACGTGGACGGCCTGATCGTGGGCGGCGGCATCGCCAACACCTTCATGCTGGCCGCGGGGTTGAAGATCGGCAAGAGCCTGGCCGAGCCCGACCTGGTGGGCGAGGCCACCGCCGTGATCGAGGCCATGAAGGCGCGCGGCGCCGAGGTGCCGATCCCCACCGACGTGGTGGTCGCCAAGACCTTCGCCGCCGACGCGCCCGCCACCGTCAAGGCCGCCACCGACGTGGCCGACGACGACCTGATCCTGGACATCGGCCCCGAGACCGCGAAGAAGCTGGCCGCCCAGCTCAAGGCCGCCGGCACCATCGTCTGGAACGGGCCGGTGGGCGTGTTCGAATTCGCCGCCTTCGAGAATGGCACCAAGGCCATCGCCCAGGCGATCGCCGAGTCGCCGGCCTTCAGCATCGCGGGCGGCGGCGACACGCTGGCCGCCATCGCCAAGTACGGCATCGAGAAGGACGTGGGCTACATCTCCACGGGCGGCGGCGCCTTCCTGGAAGTGCTGGAGGGCAAAACGCTGCCGGCCTTCGAGATCCTGCAAAAGCGCGCCAACGGCTGAGCCTGAAAATTCCAGCCAAATCGGCCTGCAGCGCTTGATAAATAAGCGCAGGCTGCTATCAAAAAAGAAGAAGCCCGCATGGCCTGCGCCTGCGGGCTTCCTGCATGGGGGGCTGCGAGAAGGCGCCTTCAGCCGAAGAGGTAGGTGCCGCCCGTCCAGGCCAGATAGCCCAGCACGCCAAAATACGCCACGCTCAAGACCAGGCCCAGGTAGCCCAGCAGCACGAACAGGCCGTCGCGCTGCAGCAGCCCCACGGCCAGCAGCAGGATGCCCACGGCCGGCGCGGTGTTGGAAAACGGAATGGGCCCGAGCGGCGCCATCAGCAGCAGGCCGCCGAACACGATGGCCGCGCAGTTCAGGCGGCGCAGCGCGCCGGCCGTCATGGCCGGCCAGCGGGGCCGCACCCAGTGGTCGATGCGGCCCACCAGCCGCGCGCCCTTGCGCAGCACCGGCACCAGCCGGGCCGTGTCGAGCGGGCGGTCGAGCACGCGGCGCGGCAGCCAGGGCAGGCGGTTCATGAACAGGGCGCCGGCCAGCAGCACGATGGCCGCGCCGAACACGGTGGACACGCCCGGGATCGACACCGGAATGAGGAACGGCAGCGTGGCCAGCGCGCAGACCAGCAGCATGCCCTCGCGCCCGCTGCGCTCGATCATCGTGCGCAGCGTGACGCTGTCGCCCGGCGTGCGCTCGATCTCGTCGATGAGCGAGGCCAGCAGCGCGCTCAGCATGGCGAAGGCCCGCCGTGCGGCCTGTGCGATGGGGGCGGAAAGTGGTGCGGGGCGAGGCAGGACATGGCGGCCATTCTGCCGACGCCCCGCGCCCCGGCCCGCCGCAAACCCCCGCATGCCGCAAGCCCACCGCCGGCCGGGCGCGGCGGGTGCCACGGCGGGCGGCCCCTACAATTTGCGCATGACCTTCACCGACAAGCTGCGCGCCGCGACCGCGCAGAACGACTCCCTGCTGTGCGTGGGGCTGGACCCGGAACCGCAGCGCTTTCCCGACCACCTGCGGGGCGACCCGAGCAAGATCTACGACTTCTGCGCCGCCATCGTCGATGCCACGGCGCACCTGGTCAACGCCTTCAAGCCGCAGATCGCGTACTTCGCCGCGCACGGCGCCGAAGACCAGCTCGAGCGGCTGATGCGCCACATCCGCGCCACGGCGCCCCAGGTGCCGGTGATCCTCGACGCCAAGCGCGGCGACATCGGCTCCACCGCCGAGCAGTACGCCCGCGAGGCCTTCGAGCGCTACGGCGCCGACGCGGTGACGCTCTCGCCCTTCATGGGCTTCGACTCCATCGCGCCCTATCTGGCCTACCACGGCAAGGGCGCCATCCTGCTGTGCCGCACCTCCAACCCCGGCGGCGACGACCTGCAGGCGCAGCGCCTGGCCAGCGTGGACGGCCAGCCGCTGCTGTACGAACACATCGCCCGCCTGGCGCAGGGCCCCTGGAACACCAATGGCCAGCTCGGCCTGGTGGTGGGCGCCACCTACCCGGCCGAGATCGAACGCGTGCGCGCCCTGGCGCCCACCCTGCCGCTGCTGATCCCGGGCGTTGGCGCCCAGGGCGGCGACGCGGCGGCCACCGTGCGCGCCGGGCTGCGCAGCGACGGGCCGATCATCGTCAGCTCGTCGCGCGCGGTGCTGTATGCCTCGGCGGGCGCCGACTTCGCCGCCGCCGCCCGTGCTGCGGCCGAAGCCACGCGCGACGCGCTCAACGCCGCCAGGCGCTGAGCCGCGCTGCCGGCCCGCCCGCCCGCCATGCAGCTGAAGTGGCTAGACGACTTCCTGGTGCTGGCGGCCGAGCGCAGCTTCACCCGCGCGGCCGAGCTGCGCCATGTCACCCACCCCGCCTTCGGCCGCCGCATCCGCGCGCTGGAAGCCTGGGCCGGCACGCCGCTGGTCGAGCGCGAGGGCGGCGGGCCGGTGCGGCTCACGCCCGCCGGCCAGGCCTTCGTCGAGACGGCCGGGCAGATGGCACGCAACCTCGCGCAGTCGCACGGCGAGCTGCAGGCCATTGCCGGACGCCAGGCCCGCACCGTCACGCTGGCCACGGGCCGCACGCTGTCGCGCACCGTGGTGGCCGACCTGCTGGTGCGCCTGCGCCCGCAGCTGGGCGACGGCGAGCTGCGCATCATCACGCGCTCGCTGGCGGCGGCCGTCGATGAGCTGCAGCGCGGCGAGGCCGACTTCTCGCTCATCTACCACCACCCCACGCTGGTGGTGCCGCTGGACGCGCGCCAGTTCGCGCACCTGACCGTGGCGACCGACCGGCTGGTGCCGCTGGCCCGCGCCGACGCCTCGGGCGCGCCGGTGTTCCGCTTCGGCGCGGCCGGCAGCGACGCAGCCGCCGCCGCCGTGCCCTACATCGCCTACAGCCGCAGCCTGGCACTGGGCCGGCTGGTGGAAGACCACCTGGCCAACCACCGGGCCGCCCCGCGCCTGAAGCAGCTGGTGGAATGCGATTCGCCCGACGCGCACCTGGAATATGCGCTGCGCGGGCTGGGCGTGACGTGGCTGCCGTGGTCCATGGCGCATGCCGAAACGCAGGCGGGCCGGCTGGCCCTGGCGGGTGACAAGCGCATGGAAATCCGCTTCGACGTGCGCATGTACCGCCCCAAGCGCCGGCTGGGGCCGCTGGCCGAGGCGCTCTGGACGCAGATGGCGCGGCGCTGAAGCGGCCGCTGCGCCACGCCACCCTGCTCGCCCCGGGCCGCCCGCTGGCCCGGCTAAGACGAACCCCGCCCGAACCGTGGGTGTCGCACTGCCCGGCGGGGGCCATGCCTGCCCGCAGCGTGCGCCACCACCCAACGCAATCCGCACCACTCGGTGCCGTTTCGGCACCATGTTGCAGCGCACGGCTTCGCACAATCGGCCGCATCGCCTTCCCCTCATCGGAGACACCCATGCGCCCCACCCTCGCCCCCTCTTCCCCGTCCCGCGTGGCCTTCGCCGCGCGCCGCCACGCGCTGGTCGCGGGTGCCGCCGCAGCGCTGCTGGCCGCCGCCGCGCCGGCCGCGCTGGCCCAGCAGCCGGCCGCGGGCGCCTATCCGGTCAAGCCGATCACCATCGTGGTGGGCTACCCGGCGGGCGGCAGCACCGACCTGATGGGCCGGCTGGTGGGCACCGAGCTTGCCAACCGCCTGGGCCAGCCGGTGGTGATCGAGAACCTGGGCGGCGCGGGCGGCGCCATCGGCGCGCAGAAGGTGGCCAGCGCCCCGGCCGACGGCTACACGCTGCTGGTCGGCGCCAGCAACGAGATCGCCATCAACAAGCTGGTGACCAAGAAGGTCAAGTACGACGTCAAGGACTTCACCGCCATCGGGCTGGTGGGCACGCAGCCGATGGTGCTGGTGGCCTCGCCCGGCGCCGGCGTGAAGAACGCGGCCGAGTTCGTGCAGAAGGTGTCGGCCAACCCGGGCAAGTTCAGCTACGGCAGCTCGGGCGTGGGCACGGCGCTGCACCTGACCGGCGAGATGGTCAAGGAACAGGGCAAGCTGTTCATGACGCACATCCCCTACCGCGGCGTGGCGCCGCTCACCAACGACCTGCTGGGCAACAACCTGGAGTTCGGCGTGTTCGTGCTCTCCAGCGGCCTGCCGCACATCAGGAGCGGCAAGGTGGTGGCCCTCGGCACGACCGAGGCCAAGCGCTCGGCCATCACGCCCGACATCCCGGCGCTGGCCGAGTCGCCCCAGTTCAAGAACGTGGACATCAACATCTGGTTCGCGCTGATGGCCCCGGCCAAGCTGCCCGCGCCGGTGTACGACAAGCTGAAGAAGGCGCTGAACGAGACGCTGCAGTCGCCCGAATTCCGCAAGAAGATGGAAGCCGCCGGCTCGGTGGTGTCGTCGCCCACGGTGGATGCCGACAAGTACATCGCCGCCGAGGTGGCCAAGTACCAGAAGATCGTGCAGTTCGCGAAGATCGAGGAGTAAGCCGCATGACCGCCGCAGCCGCTGCACCCACCCCGCTCCACTTCGCCCTGCCCGCGCCCGACATCGCCGCCTGGCGCGCCGGCAACACAGGCACCGAAGGCGTCTGGCAGTTCGAGAGCGGCCGGCCCGGCCGCCACGTGATGATCAGCGCCCTGGTGCACGGCAACGAGCTGTGCGGCGCCTGGGCGCTCAAGGGCCTGCTGGAATCCGGCGTGCGCCCGCAGGCCGGCACGCTGACGCTGGCGTTCTGCAACCTGGCCGCGTTCGACCGCTTCGATGCGGCGAACCACGACGCCTCGCGCTTCGTCGACCAGGACATGAACCGCCAGTGGAGCGACGACCGCATCGACGCGGGCGACACGCAGGAACGCCGCCGCGCCGCCGCGCTGCGCCCCTTCGTGCAGCAGGCCGACTGGCTGCTGGACCTGCATTCCATGCACGAGCCCTGCGCGCCGCTGTCGCTCACCGGCATGCCGCCGCGCAACCGGGCGCTGGCCCGCACCCTGGGCGCTCCGGCGCATGTGGTGATCGACGCCGGCCACAAGGACGGCACCCGCATGCGCGACTACGGCCGCTTCGGCCTGCCGGATGGTGCGGCGGGTGGCGAAGCCGGTGACGCCTGCTCGCTGCTGATCGAATGCGGCTTCCACGGCGACCCGGCCAGCCGCGGCGTGGCGCAGGACCAGTGCGCGCGCTTCCTGGTCGCGGCCGGAACGCTGGATGCCGCCGAGGCCGAGCGCCTGCTGCCCGGCTGGCGCCTGCCCGACGCGCCCGAGCAATGGGCGCTGGAAGTCACCGGCCCGGTGGTCGCGCAAAGCGAGCACTTCCGCTTCACCGAGCCCTTCACCGGGCTGGAGGTGATCGCCCGCGCCGGCACGGCGATCGGCTGGAACGCCGCCAGCGCCGCCGAGGCGCAGAGCGGCGGCGGCGAGCCGGTGACCACGCCGTACGACGACTGCGTGCTGGTCATGCCCTCCACCCGTCAGGCGCGTGCGGGCGTGACGGTGGTACGCTTCGCCCGGCGCTCGCCGCTCTGACCGCTGGTGCTGGGCGTTTTGCTATTTTTTTTAATAGCTGGCGGCGCTTGATCCATCGGCGCCAGCGGCCGAAAACACCTCGACAATCAGCCACGGCGCCCCCGCGCCGCCACCCAGCGCGGCCCCAGCACCACGCAGGCCAGCGCCAGCACCACGCAGGCCACGCCGGCCCATTGCCAGGGCGAGATCACCTCGCCCAGCACCAGGGTGCCGGCCGCCAGGCCCACCACCGGCACACCCAGGCTGAACGGGGCCACGCGGTTGGCGGGGTGGCGCGTCAGCAGCAGGGTCCACAGCCCGTAGCCGCCGATGGTGGCCACCCAGCCCAGGAACAGCGCCGCGCCCCAGCCCGCCAGGGGCAGCGCGGCCCAGGTGGCCGGCTGCAGCCAGCGGGCGGCGTCGGCATCGGCCCATGCCGACAGCGCGACGAACGGCAGGATGGGCACCAGGCAACTCCAGCCGACGAAGGCCAGCGGGTCGTAGCCCGGCGATTGCTGCTGCGCGCGCCGCACCACGATGTTGGACGCCGCCCACGACGACGCCCCGCACAGCGCCAGCCCCACGCCCAGCGCCGTCACGCCGCCCGCGCTGGCGCCCGGCGTGGTGAAGTGCAGCCCGAAGCACGCGAGCCCGATGGCCGCTAGCCCCATGCCGATCACCAGGGGCCGGCCGGGCCGCTCGTGCAGCAGCAGGTAAGCCCAGAGCGCGGTGAAGAACACCTGCGTCTGCACCAGCACGCTGGCCAGCGCGGCCGTCAGGCCCACGTGCAGGGCGAGGAACACCATGCCGAACTGCCCCACGCCCTGGAACAGGCCATAGAGCAGCACCCAGCGCCAGTGCACCGCCGGCGGCCGCACGAAGAACACCAGCGGCAGCGCAGCGCACAGGTAGCGCGCAGCGCCCAGCTGGAACGGCGTGAAATGGCGCAGCCCCCACTTCATCACCACGAAGTTGACGCCCCAGATGGCGACCACCGCCAGCGCGGCCACCAGGTCGCGCGTGGGCAGCGGCGCGGGCGCGGCGCGGTTCATCGCCGGCTCCGGCAGGCGGGTGCGGAGCGGGGCAGGAGGTGCGAAGAGAAGGCAGGCAGGCTGGGCATTGGGGGGCGGCACGGCGACGCGGGGCGCGGCGGCGTGAAGGAAGGAAGAAGAAGGAAGGAGGGAGGGACCCGGAGAAGGCGGTGGGCCGGCGGGGCGCGGCCGGCAGAGCTGGAATTATTCCGCAGAGCGCGCCTGGACGCGCAGCCCCTGCGTGCTTGACATGCCGGGCTGCCACAGGACAAGGCAGAAGCCTGCGGGGCACCCGGCCTGTCGTCACCGGAGAAGCCCGCCCCATTCATTCGAGCCGTTGATACTATTATTTCAATAGCACCGACCCCTTACCGGACGGGCGCTGGTGGCCAATATGCCGCCCACAACCGGTACTCGGCACCGCTGCGGGGTAACGTCTTGACACGCATTGGGGCTACAACCCGGGCACGCTCGTCCGAAAACCCGGCAGCGCCTTTGCCGGGCGCCGTGGGGCCGCGCCACTGCCGCGCCCCGGTTTCCTGCCCGAAAGCCCGCCATGCACTCCACCCCTCCGGCTGACGCCTCGACCGCGCAGCTGCCTCGCCGCGCCCCTGCGGATACCTCCGCGACCGGCGCGCAGCCGGCCTGCCACGCCGCCGACCACCGCGACGGCGCGCCCGTGGCGCCGGCCCTGGCCGCCGCGCTGGCCGCCGCCTTGCTGGTGGCCTGCGGCGGCGGGGGTGGCGGCGACACGGAGCCGGGTCCGGCTACCGGCGCGGGTGCCGGTACCGGGGGCGGTGGGGATACGGGTTCCGGCTCCGGCTCCGGCTCCGGCTCCGGCTCCGGCACTGGCACTGGCACTGGCACTGGCACTGGCACTGGCACTGGCACTGGCACTGGTTCGGGTTCGGGTTCAGGATCGGGATCGGGTCCCGCCACACCCACCGCCACGCCCGCCAGCGACGAGGAAGCCGTCCGCTTCCTGCTGCAGGCGCAGTTCTCCGCCACCGACGACGACATCGCCGCGCTGCGGGCCAAGGGCTACGGCCGGTGGCTGGCCGAGCAGTTCGACCAGCCCGTGGGCACCACCGGCACGGCCTGGCTGATGCAGCGCGGCTACGGCGTGGCGGCGGCCGACACGCGCTACGACAACGTCTCCTATCCCAGCGACTTCATGCTGTGGAACCAGCTCTTCACCGAGCGCGACGCGGTGCGCAAGCGCGTGGCGCTGGCGCTCTCGGAGATCATGGTCGTCTCCACCAGCGGGCTGGAGCAGCCCTGGCGCATCTTCCTCGCCTCGGGCTACTGGGATGTGCTCAACCAGCATGCCTTCGGCAACTTCCGCGCGCTGCTGGAGGCCGTCACGCTGAGCCCGGCCATGGGCGTCTACCTCAGCACGCGGGGCAACCAGAAGGAAGACGCCCGCACCGGCCGCCAGCCCGACGAGAACTATGCCCGCGAGGTGATGCAGCTCTTCACCCTGGGCCTCTATCGCCTGAACCCCGACGGCACCGAGCAGCGCGACGCGAGCGGCAACCGCATCGACACCTATTCCGCCGCCGACGTGAGCAACCTGGCCCGCGTCTTCACCGGCTACGACTACGACACGCGCCAGAACCAGCCCACCACCATCGGCGGCAGCACGGTGACGGGGCTGCAGCAGGCGCTGCTGCCCATGGCGTTCAACGCCGCCCGGCATTCCACGCTGGCCGCCAGCTTCCTGGGCACCACCGTGGGCGCGGGCACGGCGGGCGACGCGGCGCTGAAAGCGGCGCTGGACACCCTCTTCAACCACCCCAACGTGGGCCCGTTCATCGGCCGGCAGCTGATCCAGCGGCTGGTGACCAGCAACCCCAGCCCGGCGTATGTGGGCCGCGTGGCCGCCACTTTCGCCGACAACGGCGGCGGCACCCGGGGCGATTTGCGCGCCGTGGTCGCCGCCGTGCTGCTGGACCCGGAGGCGCGCGGCGCCGCGGGCCTGGCCAGCCCGCAGTTCGGCCGCCTGCGCGAGCCCATGGTGCGCTTCGTGCAGTGGGGCCGTACCTTCGGGCTGCAGTCCGCGCGCGGCAGCTGGAAGATCGGCGACCTGAGCGACCCGGCCGCGCGCCTGGGCCAGAGCCCGCTGCGCGCCGGCTCGGTGTTCAACTTCTTCCGGCCGGGCTACGTGCCGCCCTCCACCGCCCTGGCCACGGCGGGCCAGGTGGCGCCGGAATTCCAGATCGTTACCGAGACCAGCGTCAGCGGCTACCTGAACTTCATGCAGAACGCCATCCGCTCGGGCTACTACGTCAACGCGCCCGACCTGCCGCAAAGCGCCAGCAACGCGGCCAACGGCTTCGACATCACCTGCAGCTACGCCAACCTGCTGCCGCTGGTGGCCGACGCCGCCGCGCTGGTGCGCAAGGCGGCGCTGCTGCTGTCGGCAGGACAGGTCTCCGCCGCCACGCAGGCGCGCATGGTGGCCGCGCTCAACGCCACGCCGGTCACGGCCACCAGCACGGCCGCCGCGCAGCTCAACCGCGTGGCCGCCGCCGTGCTGCTGGTGATGGCCAGCCCCGAATACCTGGTGCAGAAGTGACCGCCCCGCGAAAGAGCCCGCCATGAACTTCATCGACCCCGCCTGCCACACGCGCCGCGCCTTCCTGCGCCGCAGCGCCCAGCTGGCCGCCACCGGCACCGCCCTGCCCTTCGCCCTCAACCTGGCCGCGCTGGGCGAGGCCGCCGCCTTCGAGGCCAGCGACTACAAGGCGCTGGTCTGCGTTTTTCTCTACGGCGGCTGCGACTATGCCAACACCGTGGTGCCCTACGACGGCGCCCGCTACGCGCAGTATTCGGCCATTCGCGGCGGCAACGGCGACGGCACGGCCGGCGGCATCGCCCTGGCGCGCGCCGCGCTGGGCGGCACGGTGCTGCAGCCGGCCACGGCCCTGGCGGGCGGCCTGCAGTACGCGCTGCACCCGGCCATGACCGGCATGGCCGGCCTCTTCAACGCCGGCCGGGCGGCGGTGCAGCTGAACGTGGGTCCGCTGGTGGCGCCGATCACACGGGCGCAGTACGCCAGCGGCGACCGGCGCAACTACCCCGCTCCGCCGAAGCTCTTCTCGCACAACGACCAGCAGTCGGTCTGGCAGTCCCAGGGGGCCGAGGGCTCGTCGGTGGGCTGGGGCGGCAACCTGGGCGACCTGGCGCTGTCTTCCAACGCGAATTCGCTCTTCACCTGTATTTCGGCCACCGGCAACACCGTGTTCCTGGCGGGCGACCAGGCGCTGCAGTACCAGATCAGCCCCGGCGGCGCGGTGCCCATCAACGCCGTGAAGGGCAACGTCTACGGCTCGACCGCCGTGCGCGGCCTGCTCGGCGAGCTGGTGCAGTCGGCCGGCACCCACGCGATGGAGGCGGAATACGCCCGCGTCACGCAGCGCTCCATCGGCTCGGAAGGGCAGATCACCGCCGCGCTGGCCGGCGCGCAGCTGTCCACGGCTTTTCCCGCCAACAATTCGCTGGCCGACCAGCTCAAGGTGGTGGCGCGGCTGATCGCATCGCGCGGCGCCTTGGGCACGCGGCGCCAGGTGTTCTTCGTCTCGCTGGGTGGGTTCGACCTGCACGACAACCTGATCGCCAACCAGCCGGTGCTGCTGGACCGGGTGAGCAGCGCGATGACGGCCTTCTACAACGCCACCGCCGAGCTGGGCGTGGCCGACAAGGTGACGGCCTTCACCGCGTCGGACTTCGGCCGCACGCTGACGTCCAACGGCGACGGCTCCGACCACGGCTGGGGCAACCACCACTTCGTCGTGGGCGGCGCGGTGCGCGGCGCGGCCTTCTACGGCACGCCGCCGCCCGTCAGTGTGGGCAACGGCAGCGGCAGCGAAGACCAGTGGCACGTGGGCCAGGGCCGCCTCTTGCCCAGCACCGCCGTGGACCAGTACGCCGCCACGCTGGCGCGCTGGTTCGGCGTGGCGAACGGCGAGCTGGCGGGCGTGCTGCCGCACATCGGCAACTTCGGGGGTTCGGGCTATCCGGTGGATCTGGGGTTCATGGGCTGACGTCGCCCGGCCGGGGCGGGGCACTCCATCGGCAACTCGATGCGCGCCCGCAGCCCCTGCCCCGGGGCGGCATGCAATTCCAGCCGCCCGCCATGCAGCCGGGCCACGCGGTCGGCGATGGCCAGGCCCAGGCCGGCGCCCGGGGGGCCGGCGCGGGAGGCGCCGCTGCCGCGCGCGAACGGGCGGCAGAGGCGCTCCCGGTCGGCGGGGTCGATGCCGGGGCCGCTGTCGGCCACTTCGATCCAGGCGCGGTGGCCGCCCGCGTCCTCGCCCGTGCGCAGCACCACCGGCGGCAGGCCGTGGCGCCAGGCGTTCTCGACGAGGTTCTCGACCGCACGGCGCAGGGCCTGGGGCCGCACGGCGACGGGCGTGGGCGCTTGGCATTGCAGCACCAGCGTGCGGCCGTGGTCGGCCTGTGCCTGCGCCAGGGCCTCGGCCAGCACGTCCAGGGGGGCGGCGTGCACGGCCTCGTGTCCGCCCGGGCCCGCGTCCAGCCGGGCGAAGTCCATGAACTGCACGACCACGGCGTCCATCTCGTCCACGCTGCGCGCCATGCTGGCGGCCAGGGCCGGCTCCATGTGCGGGCCGGCGATCTCCGCCGCCAGGCGCAGCTTGGTGAGCGGCGTGCGCAGGTCGTGCGAGATGCCGGCGAGCATCAGCGCGCGCTCGCGGTCGGCCGCCTGCAGCGCCTCGGCCATGTGGTTGATGCTGCGCGCCAGGGCGGCGATCTCGTGCGGGCCGTGCTCGGGCAGGGGCTGGTGGGGCTGCCCGCGCGCGATCGCCTGCGCCGCCGCCACCACGCGCCGCAGCGGCCGGTGCAGCTGCCGCTGCAGCCATGCGGCGCCGGCCAGCGCCAGCAGCCCGCCGGCCAGTGTGGCCGCGAGCCAGCCGCCCGTGAACGCGCGGCCCGTGCCGGCGACCGGCAGCGCGATCCAGCCCAGGGGTGGATCGGCGCCCTCCCGCGGCATGGGCGGCAGGCGCAGCCAGAGCACGCCCGGCCCCTGGCGGGACCAGGCGGGCGCGGTGCCGGCCGCCAGCCACCCGGTCGCGGCCAGCCGGTCCGACAGCGCGAGCCGAAAGCGCTGCTCCAGCGGCGACGCCGCGGCGGCGCCGCCCGGCGTGGCGGGCGCGCCCACCCCCTGCTCCTGCGCCGGAGCCGACGCGCCGGCGATCTGGCGGTTGAACGCCTCCACGAAAGCCTGCCGCTGCGGGGTCGGCAGGGCCTGCAGGCCGGCGCGCAGCGCGGCGAGCTGGCGCGCTGCGCCTTCAGCCGCCGTGGCGATGCGCGGCTCCACGATCAGCCGGCGTGCGAGCCAGGCCGCGCACAGCTGCCCCGCCACGACCAGGGCCACGATCAGCAGCAGATGGCGGCCGAACAGGCTGCGCGGCCAGCTCGGTCCGGCCGGCGCGCCGGGCGCCGCATCGCTCACGGCGGCGCCCCCGCCATGCCGGCGGCCTGTGGCGCGGTCGCCGGCCCGTCGGGCAGGAAGACATAGCCCACGCCCCACACGGTGCGCAGGTGGCGCGGGCGGGCGGGGTCGGGCTCGATGAGCTTGCGCAGGCGCATGACCTGCACATCGACGCTGCGGTCGGTGGCCACGTGGCCGGGCCCGTGGGCCAGGGCGATGAGCCGGTCGCGCCCCAGCGGCCGGCGCGGCTGGCGCGCAAAGGCCAGCAGCAGGGCGAATTCGGTGCTGGAGATGTCCACCTCCCGCCCCGCCCGCAGCAGGCGGCGCGCGCCGGGCCAGAGAGTGCAGTCGCCGAAATCGATGCGCTCGGGCGCGCCGGCAGCGGCCACGGGCCCGTGGTGCGCCCCCAGCAGGCGCTGGCGCCGCACCAGCGCCTGGATGCGGGCGAGCAGCTCGCGTGGCTGGAACGGCTTGGGCAGGTAGTCGTCGGCCCCCATCTCCAGGCCCACCACGCGGTCCACCGAGTCGCCGCGGGCGGTCAGCATGAGGATGGGAATGGTCTCGCCCTGCGCGCGCAGGCGCCGGCACAGCGCAAGGCCGTCTTCGCCGGGCATCATCACGTCCAGCACCAGCACGTCGAAGCGCTCGCGAGCGAGCAGCCGCTCCAGGGGCGCCGCGCCATCGACGGCGCGCACGGCGTAGCCCTGGTCGCCCAGGTAGCGCTGCAGCAGGGCGCGCAGATCGGGCTCGTCGTCGGCCACAAGGAGCTTGGCGAGCGGTTCGGTCATGGCGTGATGATGACAGGCGGTGACGGCTCCCGGACGGCCTGTCATGCCTTGTCATGAATGGCTGCACGCGCTTCATGGCGCGGGCCGGCGCAAGGGGCACGATCGGGCCATCCACAAGGCGCTGTCAGCGCCGCACGCCCCAGGAGCCTCCGCCATGATCCGCCCCAGCCGCTGTTCCCTGTCGTTCCGCGCCATGTTGCTGTGCGCCGCCGTGCTGTGCGCCGCCCGGGCCGCGCCAGCCGCCGCCGAGGGCAGCGGCGGCGGACCCCTGCGCGCCCGCTGGGCCGAGGGCATGCAGGCGGGCGTTGCCACCCCCTCGACGGCCCTGCCTGCCGGCGTGCGCCGGATCGCCGACCTGCCCTACGGCGCCGATCCGCGCCAGCGCATGGACGTCTACCTGCCGCCGGCCGGCGCGCGGCTGGCGGGCCAGCGCGCCCCGGTGATCTTCATGGTGCACGGCGGCGCCTGGCGCACCGGCGACAAGGCCATGCCCAAGGTGGTGGAGAACAAGGTCGCCCGCTGGGTGCCGCAGGGCTTCGTGCTGGTGTCGGTCAACTACCGCATGCTGCCCGACACGCCCGTGGCGCAGCAGGCGCAGGACGTGGCCCTGGCGCTGGCCACCGCCCAGCAGCGGGCGGGCGAATGGGGTGCGGACGCGGAGCGGTTCATCCTCATGGGGCATTCGGCCGGGGCGCACCTGGTGGCCCTGCTCAACGCCCGGCCGGCCGCCGCGCTGGGCTGGGGCGGTTGGCCCTGGCTCGGCACGGTGGTGCTCGACAGCGCGGTGCTGGACGTGCCGCGGTTCATGTCGGCGCCGCACCTGCCGCTCTACGACGCGGCCTTCGGCACCGACCCGGCCCTGTGGGCGCAGCTGTCGCCCTACGACCAGCTGGCGGCCGGCACGCCGCCCTGGCTACTCGTCTGCTCCACCGAGCGGCCCGACCAGCCCTGCCTGCAGGCCGAGGCCATGGCCCGCAAGGTGCAGGCCCGGGGCAGCCGCGCCGCGGTGCTGCCGCAGCCCCTGGGCCATGGGGAGATCAATGGCGAGCTGGGGCTGGACGGCGACTACACCGGGGCGGTGGAGGACTTCATGGCGTCATTGCACCCGCTGGTGGCGCGGCTGCTGCGGCGGTAGCCGCGTGCGCCTGCCCGCCCGCCGGGGCGCTTCATGCCAGATACCGCTGCAGATAGCGCCCGGTGTGGCTCGCGGGGTTCGCCGCCACCTCGTCGGGCGTGCCCTCGGCCACCACGGTGCCGCCGCCCGCGCCGCCTTCGGGCCCCATGTCGATGATCCAGTCGGCGGTCTTGATGACGTCCAGGTTGTGCTCGATCACGACGATGGTGTTGCCCGCGTCGCGCAGCTGGTGCAGCACTTTGAGCAGCAGGTCGATGTCGGCGAAGTGCAGGCCGGTGGTGGGCTCGTCCAGGATGTAGAGCGTGCGCCCGGTGTCGCGCTTCGATAGCTCCTGCGCCAGCTTCACGCGCTGGGCCTCGCCGCCCGACAGCGTGGTGGCGGCCTGGCCCAGCCGGATGTACGACAGGCCCACGTCGAGCAGCGTCTGCAGCTTGCGGGCGATCGTGGGCACGTCCTGGAAGAAGGCGTGGGCGTCTTCCACCGTCAGGTCCAGGATCTGGGCGATGTTCCGGCCCCTCCACAACACTTCCAGCGTCTCGCGGTTGTAGCGCTGGCCGTGGCAGACGTCGCAGGGCACGTAGACGTCGGGCAGAAAGTGCATCTCCACCTTGACCACGCCGTCGCCCTGGCAGGCCTCGCAGCGGCCGCCGGCCACGTTGAAGCTGAACCGGCCCGGGCCATAGCCGCGTTCGCGGGCGGTGTTCGTCTCCGCCATCAGTTCGCGGATGGGCGTGAACAGGCCCGTGTAGGTGGCCGGGTTGCTGCGCGGCGTGCGGCCGATGGGCGACTGGTCGACGTTGATGACCTTGTCGAAGTACTCGATGCCCTCGATGGCTTCGTGCGGCGCGGGCTCGTCGTGCGCGCGGTAGAGCTGCCGCGCCACGGCGGCATAGAGCGTGTCGTTGACCAGCGTGCTCTTGCCCGAGCCGGAGACGCCGGTCACGCAGGTGAAGAGGCCCACGGGGAATTCGACGCTCACGTTCTTCAGGCTGTGGCCGGTGGCGCCCACCACGCGCAGGGCCTGCAGCCGGCCCTGGGTGGCGCGGTGCTCGGCCAGCCGCTCGGCGCGGCGGCGGCTGGCGTCGGTTTCGGGAAAGCGCGGCTTGCCGGAAGGCTTCTTCGCCTCGGGCGCGGCGGCGGGTTGCTCCAGCACCGGCAGCCAGGGCGTGCGGCGCCTCGGCACGGGAATGGAGCGGGTGCCCGACAGGTACTGGCCGGTCAGCGATTCGGGATGGGCGCGCACCTCGTCGTAGGTGCCCTGCGCCATCACGCGGCCGCCGTGCACGCCGGCGCCCGGGCCCATGTCCACCACGTGGTCGGCGGCGCGCATCATGTCTTCGTCGTGCTCGACCACGATCACGCTGTTGCCGATGTCGCGCAGGTGCTGCAGGGTGGCGATGAGCCGGTCGTTGTCGCGCTGGTGCAGGCCGATGCTGGGCTCGTCGAGCACGTACATGACGCCCGTCAGGCCCGAGCCGATCTGGCTGGCCAGGCGGATGCGCTGGGCCTCGCCGCCGGAGAGCGTCTCGGCGCTGCGGTCCAGGCTCAGGTAGTTCAGGCCCACGTCGTTCAGGAAGGTCAGGCGCGTGGCGATCTCGCGCACCACCTTGCCGGCGATCTCGGCCTTGGCGCCGGAAAGGGTGAGCGCATGGAACCAGGCCAGCGCCTCGGACAGCGTGGCGCGGCTCACTTCATAGATGGCGCGGGACTGCTCGCCCTCGCCCACCCGCACGTGGCGCGCCTCGAGCCGCAGCCGCGTGCCGTGGCAGTCGGGGCAGGGCTGGGTGCTGCGCAGGCGCGCCAGGTCGTCGCGCACCACGACCGAGTCGGTCTCGCGGTAGCGGCGCGCCATGTTCGGCAGGATGCCCTCGAACGGGTGCTTCTTGATGACGGCCTTGCCCTTGTTGGCGCCGCTGTCCAGGATGTAGCTGAAGGCGATGTCTTCGTCGCCGGAGCCGTGCAGCACGGCGTGCCGCACCCGCTCGGGCAGCGATTCGAAGGGCGCCTCCACGTCGAAGCCGTAGTGCCGGGCCAGGCTCTCCAGCATGGCGAAGTAGTAGCCGTTGCGCCGGTCCCAGCCCTTGATGGCGCCGCTGGCGAGGCTCAATGAAGGGAAGGCCACCACCCGCGCCGGATCGAACACCTCCTGCTGGCCCAGGCCGTCGCAGGTGGGGCAGGCGCCCATGGGCGCGTTGAACGAAAAGAGGCGCGGCTCCAGCTCGGGCAGCGAAAAGCCGCAGACCGGGCAGGCGAATTTGCTGGAAAACAGATGTTCGGCGCCTGAATCCATCTCCAGCGCCAGCACGCGGCCGTTGCCGTCGGCGCCGCTGGCGCCGTGGCCCACGCGCAGCGCGGCCTCGAAGCTCTCGGCCAGGCGCTGTCTCAAGCCAGCCGCCGGGCCGCTCCCAAGGCTGGCTTGCGCCCCCTCGGGGGGCCGGGGCGAAGCACCTTGGGGGCTCTTTGCATCGGGGCGCACCTTGAGGCGGTCGATCACCACGTCGATGTCGTGCTTCTCGGTTTTCTTGAGCGGCGGCAGGTTCTCCACCTCGTGGATCTGGCCGTCCACCCGGAAGCGCACGTAGCCCAGCGCCTGCATCTGCGTGAAGAGGTCGGTGAACTCACCCTTCTTGCCGCGCGCCACCGGCGCCAGCACCATCAGCCGCGTGTCCTCGGGTAGCGCCAGCACGCTGTCCACCATCTGGCTCACGGTCTGGGCCGACAGCGGCAGGCCGTGCTCGGGGCAGTACGGGGTGCCGGCGCGGGCGTAGAGCAGGCGCAGGTAGTCGTGGATCTCGGTCACCGTGCCCACGGTGGAGCGTGGGTTGTGGCTGGTAGCCTTCTGCTCGATGGAGATGGCGGGCGAAAGGCCCTCGATCAGGTCGACGTCGGGCTTGTCGAGCCGGCCCAGGAACTGCCGCGCATAGGCCGACAGGCTCTCGACGTAGCGGCGCTGGCCTTCGGCATAGAGCGTGTCGAACGCCAGGCTGGACTTGCCCGAGCCCGACAGCCCGGTGATCACCACCAGCTGGTTGCGCGGCAGGTCCAGGTCGATGTTCTTCAGGTTGTGCGTGCGCGCGCCGCGGATGCTGATGCGCTGCTCGCGCAGGGCGCGGGCCAGGTAGGTGCCGCTCTCGGGCTGGGCCGAAGGGGCGGCGTCATCGTGGGCAGGAAAAGTCACGGCAGCAGGCGTCTCAAAAGGGCAACCGGCCATCATAGGGGAGCGCCCCGGCGCGTGCTGGCCGTGGCCATCGGCCCGGCGGCCACGCCTGCCGCATCACTATCAAAAACATAGCTACATGCGCAAGCGGAATAAGCGCCACAGGCTGTTTTGATGCCAAAAATCCGGCTCTGGCGCCGCCGCGCCCTTGGACGATGCGCGAGAATCCCGGCTTCTCCCGGCCCCACGACCTTCGCCACACCAGCGCGCGCACCGTGCAGCAGCAACCTTCCACGCCCTCTTCCCCGGCGGCTTCCACCTCCCCCGCTGGAACCTCGGCCACCACCATGACGCCGCTGGAGCGCCGCTCCAGCTTCAGCCTGGCGCTGATCTTCGCGCTGCGCATGCTGGGGCTGTTCCTGGTGCTGCCGGTGTTCGCGCTCGAGGCGCGCAAGTACCCGGGCGGCGACGACCCGGCCCTGGTCGGGCTGGCCATGGGCATCTACGGGCTGACCCAGGCCGTGCTGCAGCTGCCGTTGGGCCTGGCGTCGGACCGCTTCGGGCGCAAGCGGGTCATCGTGCTGGGACTGCTGGTGTTCGCGGGCGGCAGCCTGCTGGCGGCGCTGGCCGATTCGCTCACCGGGCTGCTCTGGGGCCGTGCGCTGCAAGGCGCGGGCGCCGTGTCGGCCGCCGTCACCGCCCTGCTGGCCGACCAGACCCGCGACGGCGTGCGCACCAAGGCCATGGCGCTGGTGGGCGGCAGCATCGGGCTGATGTTCGCCGTGGCGCTGGTGGCCGCGCCGCCGCTGGCCGCGCGCTTCGGCTTGGCCGGCATCTTCGGGCTGACCTGCGCGCTCGCGCTGGCCGGCATCGCCGTGGTGCTGTGGGTGGTGCCGCCCGAGCCCGCGCGCCATGCCGACCTGCCGCGCGGCCGCCTGGCCGACGTGTGGCGCCAGCCGGATCTGCTGCGGCTGAATTTCGGGGTGTTCGCCCTGCACACGGTGCAGCTGGCGATGTGGGTGGCCGTGCCGGCGCTGCTGGTGCAGGCGGGCCTGCCCAAGAGCGCGCACTGGCACCTTTACCTGCCCGCCGTGGTGCTGTCCTTCGCGGCCATGGGCGGCCTGTTCGCGCTGGAGCGCGGCGGGTGCCTGCGCGGCGCGCTGCTGGGCGCCATCGGGCTGGTGCTGCTCGTGCAAGCCGGCCTGGGCTGGGCGGCGGCCGCCGGCACCCCGCCCCACCTGTGGGCGCTGGGCGGGCTGCTGTTCCTCTTCTTTTGCGGATTCAATGCGCTGGAGGCCAGCCAGCCCAGCCTGGTGTCGCGCACCGCGCCACCGGCCGTGCGCGGCGCGGCATTGGGCACCTACAACACGCTGCAGTCGCTGGGCCTCTTTGCGGGCGGCGCGCTGGGGGGCGGGGTGCTGCGCTGGGGCGGGGCGCCGATGCTGTTCCTGGTGACGGGGCTGCTCTGCCTGGCCTGGCTGGCGGTGGCCTGGGGCATGCGCCCCGTGCCGCCGCAGGCCGGCCGGGGCCGCCGGTGATGCGCTCGCCCGCTCAGCGCGCTTGCGGCGGGCGGTCGGTGCCGGGCGCCCCAGCCGCCTCCTGCTGGGGGGCCGGCGCTGCGGGGTCGGGCGGATCCGGCAGGTGGGCGGCGCTCAGCATCGAGGCGGCCAGCGTTTCGTAGAGCGGCCGCGCCAGCATGCGCGACACCAGGCTGGCCAGCATGGCCGACGCCATGAGGCTCAGCACCAGGGCATGGCCGTCCACCATTTCCATCACGATGATGAAAGCCGTGAGCGGCGCCTGCGTGACCGCCGCCAGGAAGGCGGCCATGCCCATGGCGATGAGCGCCGGCGCGATGGACGGCGCGATGTCGCCGCCGGCCAGCAAGGCCACGTTGTGGCCCACGCCCGCCCCGATGGAGAGCGACGGCGCGAAGATGCCGCCGGGCACGCCCACCCAGGCCGACAGCCAGGTGGCGATGAATTTGAGCGTGACGTAGAAGGCGGGCACGTCGGCCTGGCCGGCCAGCATGTGCTTGACGGCCTCGGAGCCCGCGCCGAAGGTGGCGCCGCCCGTGACGAGGCCGATCACCGCGACCGCCAGCCCGCCGGCGGCGGCGAAGCGCACCGGCCAGCGCGCGCGCCAGCGGTTGAAGCGGTCGGGCGAACCGGTGAGCGACGCCGCCAGCAGCTTGGCGAACAGGCCGCCCAGCACGCCGCAGGCGAGCGACACCGCCAGGCCCGGCAGCAGCGCCTCCCAGCCCAGCCGCGGCACCTGGATGCGCCCGAAGTAGCTGAGGTTGCCAAACGCCGACACGCCCATCAGGCCGGCCAGCACGATGGCGGCGATGATCAGGCCGCTGCTGCGCGATTCGAGCTTGCGGGAGAGTTCCTCGATGGCGAACACCACGCCCGCCAGGGGGGCGTTGAACGCGGCGGCGATGCCGGCCGCGCCGCCCGCCACCAGCAGGGCATGGGCGGTGATGCCCGAGCGGGGCCCGAACCAGCGGCGCGCGTGGTGCATCACGCCCGCCGCCACCTGCACCGACGGGCCCTCGCGCCCGATCGACAGCCCCGCCATGAAGCCCGCGCTGGACAGCACGATCTTGGCGGCCGAAAGCCGCAGCGACACGAAGCGTCCGCGCTGCGGCTCGGTAAGGCCCGGCTCCAGCGCCGCGACCACCTGCGGAATGCCCGAGCCGGCAGCGCCCGGCACCCAGCGCCGAGTGGCCCACACCACGGCCGCCGTCACCGCAGGCGTCCACAGCAGCACGGCCCAGCCGTGGCCCGAGTGGTAGATGCGCTCGAAGACACCGAACGCCCATTCCGCCAGCATGGTGAAGGCCACCACGCTGAGGCCCGCCGCCACGGCGTAGGCGAGCACGATGGTGCGGTCGAGCCAGCGCCGGCCGTCGCGCAGTTCCGAGCGCAGGTTGTCCAGGAAGTCGGGTTCTCGTTGCATGGCGAAGAGGGAACCGGCGCGGAAAGATCCGGCCGAAGTGCGGGGTGCGCGGCAAGGCAGATGGCCATTGTGGCACCTCGATGCGACGCCCTGCGCCCCGCCCCGTGCGGGCGCGCAAGCCTTGGCTGCTTGGGGCACAATCCCCGATCCCTCTTCGCGGCGCCCCCGTGGACGCCGCGCAGGCCGTAGTGCCTTTCCTCCACCATTCTCTACAGGCCCCTTCACACCATGGCATCCGTCAACAAAGTCATCATCGTCGGCAACCTCGGGCGCGACCCCGAGATGCGCACCTTCCCGAGCGGCGACCAGGTCGCCAACGTCACCATCGCCACCACCGACCGCTGGCGCGACAAGAACACCGGCGAGAACAAGGAAGCCACCGAGTGGCACCGCATCGTCTTCAATGGCCGGCTGGCGGAGATCGTGGGCCAGTACCTGCGCAAGGGCTCGCAGGTGTACGTGGAAGGTTCGCTGCGCACCCGCAAATGGACCGACCAGGCCGGCGTGGAGAAATTCACCACCGAAATCCGCGCCGACACCATGCAGATGCTGGGGAGCCGCCAGGGCATGGGCGGCGGCCAGGGCGGTGGTGGCGGCGGCGGCGGTTATGACGACGGCGGCTATGGTAGCAGCGATGACGGTTATGGCGGCAACGGCGCGCCACCCGCCCGCCGCGCTGCGCCCCAGGGCGCCGCGCCCCGTCCCGCGCCCGCGCCCCGCCCCGCGCCGTCCCCTGCCGCGCAGCCGCCGCGCGCTGCGTCGGGCTTCGACGACATGGACGACGACATTCCGTTCTGATCCACCAGAACCACCGCGCCGGCACGGCCGGTTCGACACAGCCCCGCACGCCATTGGCCTGCGGGGCTTTTTTCCTGCTCGCCGGGATGAGCTGCCGTCCGATCAGCCGCAGTCGGGCCGGCACGCTTTCGCGCCGGGCTCAGCCGACTGCGATGAGCCAGCCCAGCGCTTCCTGTCCGAATCGGTATTCGGTCATGCCCCGCCCTCGTACTGTTCCTGCAAGATCCGGTTCAGCGCCAGATTGATGTAGTAATTGCTGCGCCCGATCTTCTGCTTCTGGAGAAAGCCGGTCTCCGCCAGCAGGTCGAGGTACTTGGTGGCCGTCAGGCGCGACACATCCAGATCCCGCTGCACGAACTCGATCTTCGTGTAGGGGTGCGTGAACAGGTTGTTGATCAAGTCCTGGCTGTAGAACCGGTGCTGCGCGCGAATGCGATGCTTGTAGTCCATCAGCGCTGACTTGATGGCCAGCACGGTGTGAATGGTTCGCTGCGCGGTGGCTTCTACCGCTTCCAGCATGTAGAGCACCCAATCCTCCCAGCGGTCTTCATCGCGCACGGTCTGCAGCAGCCGGTAGTAATCGGTCTTGGTCCGCACGATGTGCTGACTCAAATAGAGCACGGGGATGTCCAGCAGCCCCTCCTTGACGAGGTACAGCACATTCACGATGCGCCCCGTGCGGCCATTGCCGTCGTAGAAGGGGTGGATGCTCTCGAACTGGTGGTGGATCAACGCCATCTTGATGAGCGGGTCTGCCTCGAACAGCGCTGGGTCGTTCATGAACCGCTCCAGTTGGCGCATCAGCTCGATGATCTCTGCCGGGTCTTGGGGTGGGGTGTACACCCTGCGCCCTGCCCCATCTTTGAGCGCCGTACCGGGAAGTTTCCGAAAGCCTGCGTTGTTGCGCTCCAACTCGGCCTGGATGTTGATGATCTGGTTGGCGGTCAGCAGCCCCGTGTCCCGCACCTGCTCGAAGCCGACCCGCAAGGCCTGGCGGTATCGCAGCACTTCTTTGGCCGCAGGGTTGGCGAAGACGGCGGGGTCGGCATCGTCCTTGAACAGCTCGTCATGGGTGGTGACGATGTTTTCGATTTCGGAACTGTCCTTCGCCTCCTGCAGGCCCAGGGTGTTGATCAGGATGCCCTGGTTTGGAATGGCCGCCGCCACACCCTTGAGCTCCGCCAGACTGCGGCTGGCGCTGGCCATCTTCTTGAGGATGGAAGGGGTATCGAAGCGACTGGCGCTGAGCGATTCGAGCGGCGAAAGGGGCAACATGGCAGAGCAAGCCAGCCTGAGGTGTATAAAAATTTGAGATTTCCATACACATCAAAACCGATGTGTATAGGAAATGCAAGAAAAAATGGTTTTGGGCCATCGGTCCGGGATGTACCCCATGGAGATGAGGCAGGGCATCAGATGCTGACTGCGTGTTGGCAGGTAGGTTGCCAAAGCCGTCGACCTTAGATGGCAGGCAAGAGGCAGCTGGTAGAACCGAAGTCCGCTCCGACTCAGTCTTCCCGCGATCGGTACACCGCGTCATCCAGCGACAGCGGCCGGGCCAGGTAGTAGCCCTGCGCGTAGTCCACGCCCAGTTGGCGCAGCACGTCCAGTTCGGGCGCCTTCTCGACGCCTTCGGCCACGATGAGGCTGCCGATCTCGTGCGCGAAGCTGATGAGGCCCTTGGCGAGGGCGCGGCGGTGGTTGTCCCGGTCGATCGACTGGGTGATGCTCATGTCCAGCTTGATCACCTCGGGCTGCAGGTTGAGGATGTGCCGCATGCTCGAATAGCCCGCGCCGGCATCGTCCACCGCCAGCACGGCGCCCCGTGCGCGGAAGGGCTGCAGCGCCTCGGCCAGCGCGGCATAGTCGGTGACGATGGCGTGTTCGGTGACTTCCAGCACCACGCGGGACAGGTCGGTGCCGTCGTAGAGCAGCGGCTGGAGGGCGCCCGAGATGATGAGCGCAGGCGAGCAGTTCACGTTGAGCTGCATGCTGGCGGGAAAGGCCGGCAGGGCAAACAGCGCCTTGCGGATGGCCAGCAGTTCCAGCTCCATGCCCAGCCCCACGCCGTGGGCCGCGTTGAACCACTGGTCGGGCGAGCGGCGCGGCTCGATGTCGAAGCGCGAGAGGCACTCGAAGCCGTGGATGCGCCGCTGCGCGATGTCGTACACCGGCTGGAACACGATGCGCAGGCTGTCGGCGGCCATCGCCATGCGGATGTCGCGCGTCACGTTCTCCTGCTGCTGTTCGTGCTTGGCCTCGGCGTCGAAGTAAAAGCCCAGGAACTCCGCGAAGGCGTGCAGCACCTCCATGTCGCGCTCGGTCAGTGAATCGACCGGTTGGTAGCTGAAGCAGCAGAGCGTGCCGTACACGCGCCGGTTCTCGAGCAGGATGGGTGCGCTCAGGTGCGAGCCGATGGGGATACTCGCGGTCTCCGGAATGGCGGCGGCGCCAGGCACCAGGGCGGTGTGGGGGATGAAGCCTGGGAGCTCGCCATCGGAAACTTTCTGGCAGTAGCCCACCGAAAGGGGGACGGCCTGGCCCTGCTGCAGCACGCAGTCCGGTTCTGCATTCAGGTAGTCCAGCACCCGGTCGGTGTCGCGGAACCGGGAAATGAACGCCACGTCCATTGACAGATGGCGCCGTACCACCTGCAGCACCCGGTCCAGGCCGGCCGCGCCCACGGAGTGTTCGAAGAACGGGGCCAACGGGTCTTTGTAGTCGGGCTGGTTTCCATGTAACGGCATAGGAACCTTCAGATCGGACAACAGGTATGCGGATAGTCCCTAACAAACAATCCCGAAATGTGTAAGGAAATCAGCTATCTGTAGATACTCGCATACCGATAAGACATGCTGAAACAGATGTGTTGCGATTCCGTCAGGCAGGCCAGGAGACCCTGGTCCCCAGGGTCGGCAGAACTTGGCAGAACTCGGCAGAACTCGGCAGAACTCGGCAGACAGTATGCGAGACCCGAAGAGGGAGCAAGCCGTCGAGCGCCTCGCCATACCCGCAGACTGTGCGGCGCCGAGCCTGGTGCGTCAACTAGCGAAATCGCCCAGCATGTCCAGCACATGGGCCACCGCCACGTCCGGCGTGGGCAGTTCGCGGAAGGCCAGGGCCATCGGGCGCATCAGTGGCGGATCGAGATGGCGCACCTGGACGGCTGGCGCGGCGTCACCGGAGCGCTGCCCAAGTCCATCACCAGGCCCAGAAACCTGCGGCATGTCCAGCACCTCCTCCAGCGGCAGGATGGCCACGCTCTGGCTGGCCGCCGCCAGGCTTTTGAGCGCCCCCGGATAGCTGAGCGTGAGATAGGGCCGAGGGTGAAGCCCCGCACGGCCGAACCAGCCGGCGATCAGCCCATGCATCTGCGTCGCGGGCGCGAACGACGCCCAGCGGCAGCCGGCCAGCCACTGCGGCGTGACCGTCTCGGGCGCGTCCCATTGACCGGGTAGCAGCGCCACCATCGGGTCGTTGCGCCAGGGCCGCACCCGCACCTGGGGCGCTGCAGTCTGCGGGCTGGCGACGATGGCGACATCGAGGGTGCCGGCTTGCAGCCTTGCTATGGCGTCAGCCGATCCAACGGCTTCCAGGCGGACCTCCACCCCCGGCGCGCGGCGATGCAGCGCCTGCAGCATCAGCGGCAGCAGGCGGGTGCTGACGCCGGCTGAGACGCCCACCCGGACCACCCCTTCACGCCCGGCAGCCCTGCGCTGCACCCGGTCGACCAGCTCGTCGCTGGCGGCCAGCAGCCGGCGGCCGCCTTCGACCAGCGCCTGGCCCGCCGGCGTCAGTTCGGCATGTCGGCGCCCCCGCACTACCAGCAGGGCGTCGAGACGCGATTCGAGCTCCTTGATGTGCAGGCTCACGGTGGGCGGCGCCAGGTGCAGCGCCTGCGCGGCGGCAGCGAAGGTGCCCAGGTCGGCAATGGCCACCAGCGTCTGCAGTTGATCGAGGTTCAGGTTACGCATCAGATATTGTGAATCTGATGGTCATTGAATTCAACTTTACAGAAGATCAAGCGGTGGTGTGCATGCCTGGATGCCCAGTCCTTCCAAGCCCAGTCACACCATCACGCATGACTCCCACCCCATGGCCTTTCCTCCACTGCATCGCTGCAAGAGGTTGAGGGTCTGGTTGCAACGTTGGCTGGAGGCCTGCGGGCGGGCGGAGCAGCGCATCACCGAAGGGTTCAGGGTTCCACCCGGCGGCGGTTGAGCCCACAGAAGAACTTCTCGTCTGCCGGCCCCTTCCTACCCGGCCACACGCCCCGCGCCCACCGGTACCGGCCGCCAGCACGGCCAAGCTTCAAGTCATCGATCGACTGCATTTTTTCCACCATCGATCACACTCCAGGAGAGAACCCATGCGCACCCCGCCCGAAGACGTTACCGATCCCGTGATCGACCCCTCTGACGACCCGAATCCCGAGCTGCCGGAAGGCCAGGACATCAACGACCGCCTGAGTGCGGAAGAAGACGTGGCGGATTCGCTGAACGACGTATCGGCCCACGCCTTCGACGACATGCCGCAGGATGGCCCGCTGAATTTCGACGATGGCACGGATATGGGCCACCCGCGCGGCAACACGGCCCGCGAGGGCGGCACCTGGGAAGCCGAAGGCGCCGATGCCGGCGATCTGAAGCCACCGTCGGAGATCCTGTCCGATACCAACGGCCCCAGCGACAAGGTCAACGGCCGCGCCTGACCGCCTCGCGCCACCTGCGCATGTCTTCCGCCGGTGGCGCGCAACGTGCCGCCGGCTAAGCGTACTTGCCCGTCAACCCCCCATCCACCACCAGTTCGGTGCCGGTGATGTAGGCCGCCGCGTCCGATGCGAGGAAGGCGCAGGCATGCGCCACGTCCCAGGCGTCGCCCATGCGGCCCATGGGCACCTGCCGGGCGCGGGCGGCACGGGCCTCGTCCAGGCTGGTGCCGGAGAACATCTTGGCCACGGTGCCCGCAATGCGCGGCGTGTCGATGAGGCCGGGCACCACCGTGTTGGCCCGGATGCCCTGCGCCGCGTACTGCTGCGCGACCATGCGGGTGAACTGGGCCACGGCCGCCTTGGTGACGCTGTAGGCCAGGTGCGGATAGCCGACATAGCGCATGCCGGCGACCGACGAGATGGCGATGATCGAGCCGCGCCCGCGCTCGGCCATGGCGGGCAGCACCTGCTGGGCGCACAGCAGCAGGCTGCGCACGTTCACGGCGTGGATGCGGTCCAGGTCCTCGGCGCTGGTCTCCATCGGGCCGCCCGTCTTGCCGATGCCGACGTTGTGGTGCAGCACGTCGATGGCGCCGAACCGGGCAGTGGCCTCGGCAAAGAGGCGTTGCACGTCGTCCTGCAGCGCCACGTCGCCGATGAAGGTGGCCGCCTCGCCGCCCTCGGCCTGGATGAGCGCGGTGGTTTCATCGGCCGAGGCCGCATCGCGGTCGGCCACGCAGACGCGCGCGCCCAGCCGGGCATAGGTCACGCAGGCGGCACGGCCGATGCTCCAGCCGGGCCCGGCGGAGCCGCCGCCCGCGACGAAGACGACCCGGCCGGACAGGTCCAGCGGCAGCGCGGGCGGGCGGGTGGCGGCGGTCATGCCGCCCCCCCGGTGCCCGCGGGCTTGCCGCCCCCCTCGCCCACGTAGGGAATGGCGTGCTCGACCGTATCCCAGATGAAGCGGCCCGACGGGCTTTGCTGCTCTTCCACGATGTGCGCCACCAGCCCCGCCGCCCGTGAGATGACGGCGAAGCCGCGCATCACGCCGGTGGGCACGCCGATCTCGCCCAGCAGCGCGGCCACGGCGCCGGTGGCGTTGATGGTGATGAGCCGGCCGGCGACCGCGTCCACCGCCTTGGAGAGCGTCTCCAGCGCCTGGATGTGCCGGCCAGGCAGATCGGGCTCGGCGCGGGCCAGCTCCAGCAGCTTGTAGGCGCGCGGGTCCACCGGCTTGTGCAGGTGGTGGCCGAAGCCCGGCACGGCGGCCTTGCGCGCCTTGCAGTCCCGCGCAATGGCAAGGGCCTCGGCATCCGGGTCCGCCGCGGCCATGATGCGGTCGAGCAGTTGCGCGCAGTTTTCCATGGTGCCCACGAAGGAGCTGCCCACCGCCAGCAGGCCGGCGCTGACGGCGCCCTGCAGGTTCTCCGGCGCGCTCATGTAGATCAGCCGCGTGGCGATGGCGCTGGGCGTGAGGCCGTGCTCCATGAGCACGATCAGCACCACGTCGGCGATGCGCAGGTCCACCGGGCGCGGCGTGCGGCCCAGGATCTGCATCAGCATCACCTCGGTGAAGGTCTTTTGGCCCATCAGGTCTTCGACCAGATCGGCGTCGCGGTAGTGCAGGCTGGTGAGGGTGTGCGTGCACAGGCGGGTGACGGGGGGTGTAGGTGAGGTCATCGATAGGTCTCCTGTGGTGGATAGCAGTGATTCATGGAGCCATGCACGGTGAGGCATGGCCTTGCCCGTCCGGTGGCCGCGGAGCAGGCCGTGCCAGCGGACGCCGTGGAACCGGCTTCGCCGGGCCACCGGCGGCGTTCCCTGGGGGAAGACGCGCAGCGGCTCAGGGGGAGAACTGGTCCCGCACGGCGTTTTTCAGCACCTTGCCGACGGGCGAGCGCGGCAGGCTGTCGAGGAAGCGGATGCGCTTGGGGGTCTGCACCGGGCCCAGGCGCTCGCGCACGAAGGCCTGCAGCTCGGCCTCGGTGGCGGCCTGGCCCGCGCGCAGCTGCACGGCGGCCTGCACGGCCTCGCCCCATTTGTCGTCGGGAATGCCGAAGACGGCGCATTCGTGCACCGCCGGGTGCTGGCCCAGCGCGTTTTCCACGTCCACCGGGTAGACGTTGAACCCGCCGGTGATGACCATGTCCTTGAGCCGGTCCTTCAGGTAGAGGTAGCCGCGCTCGTCGATGAGGCCCCGGTCGCCGGTGTGCAGCCAGCCGCCGACCAGCGTCTCGGCGGTCTTCTCGGGCAGGCGCCAGTAGCCGGTCATCAGCAGGTCGCCGCGCGCCACCACCTCGCCGACCTCGCCGGTGGGCAGCAGCCGGCCGTCGGGCGCCATGATGGCCACGTCGCTGAACCAGGTGGTGCGGCCCACGGCGGCCCAATTGCGCTCGTCCTCGAAGTCTTCCGGCCGCATGACGGTAAGGATCTGCGGCGCCTCGGTCTGGCCGTAGGTGGTGCCCAGCACCGGGCCGAAGAAGGCGCGCACCTCGCGGATCTTCTCGGGCGGCATGGGCGCGCCGCCATAGATCAGCCGGCGCAGGCGCGGGAAGTCCGCGCGGCTGGCGCCGGGCAGCGCCATCAGCATGTAGACCAGCGTGGGCGGCATGAAGCACACGGTGCCGCCGCGCTCGCGGAACGCGGCCCGCACGGCCTCGGCGCCCGCGCCGGCCAGCACCACGTGGCAGCCGCCCTGCGCCAGGATGGGCAGGATGTACGTGGACGTGCCATGCGTGATGGGCGCGGCGACGATGTAGCGCTCGTCTTCGTCGAAGCCCCAGGCGTGGATCTGGTTGGCGATGTTGGCCATCCATGCGCGGTAGGGCTGCATCACGCCCTTGGGCGCGCCGGTGGTGCCGCCGGTGAACTTGATGGCCTGCGTGGCGCTGTCCGGCAGGTCGAACACCGGGCGCGGCGCGCCGGCATGCCGCTGCACCAGCTCGGCGATGGTCGTCACGGCAGCGCCGTCCTGCGGCCTGTGGGCCTGGATGCGGGCGCCCGCCACGCCCTCCAGCAGCGGGGCGCAGTCGGCGTCCAGCACCAGGATGCTGGGCGTGGTGGCGTCGGTGATGCGGCGGATCTCGCTGGGCGTGCTCTTGGGGTTGAGCGGCACCCACACCTTGCCGCAGGCCAGCACGGCCAGCAGCGCGGCGATGTGGTCGGCACTGTTGTGCGCGCAGATGCCCACGCGGCTCTGCGGCGCCGGGTCGCGCTCCAGCAGCGCCGCCGCCAGGGCGGCCACGCGGGCGGCCAGCGCGTCGTAGCGCAGGGCGCCCTCGGGCGCGTCGATGGCGATGCGGTCGGGCCAGCGCGTGGCGGCGCGCCAGAAGAAATCGATGGGGAACATGGGCTCGGAAGCTCCTTCGGAAGATCGGGTGAAAAAAGGCAAAGACCGCAGGCGCGGCCGCGCTCACTCGGCCTTGGCGCCCGAGGCCTTGACCACCTCGCGCCAGCGCTGCACCTCGCCGGCCGAGAAGCTGCGCATCTGCTCGGGCGTGCCGGGCACCGGCGTGGCCGCCATCTCCTGCAGGCGCTGGCGCATGTCGGGGGCGGCCAGCACCTGGTTCAGCGCGGTGTTCAGCCGGCCGATGACGGGCCGGGGCGTGCCGGCGGGCGCAGCCAGGCCGAACCACGACTGCACGTCGAAGCCCGGAAAGCCGGACTCGGCCACCGTGGGCACGTCGGGCAGCAGCGGCGAGCGCTGCGCGCTGGTGATGGCGATGGCGCGCAGCCGGCCGGCCTGCACGTGCGGCAGCGCCGAGGGCGTGTTGTCGAACATCGACTGCACCTGTCCGCCCAGCAGGTCAGTGACCGCCGGGGCGCTGCCCTTGTAGGGCACGTGCAGCATGTTGAGCTGGGTCTGCATCTTGAACATCTCGCCCGACAGGTGGATGGACGAGCCGCTGCCCGACGACGCGAAGGTGATGCCGTCCTTCGACTCCTTGGCGAAGCGCACGTAGTCGGCCACGCTCCTGACGGGCAGGTTGTTGTTCACCACCAGGATGTTCGGGATCTTGGCGATCAGGCCGATCGGCTCGAAGTCCTTCTGCGGGTCGTAGCCCAGCTTGCCGTAGAGCGACGCATTGATGGTGTTGGCGATGGTGAAGACATAGAGCGTGTAGCCGTCGGGCGGCGACTTGGCCACCACCTCGGCGCCCACGTTGCTGTTGGCGCCGGCGCGGTTGTCTACCACCACGGGCTGGCCCAGCCGCTCGCCCATCTTCACGGCCACCAGGCGCGCGATGACGTCGGTGGCGCCGCCCGCCGCGTAGCCCACGACGAGCTTGACCGGCCTGGCCGGCCAGCCGTCCGCCTGCGGGCCCTGGGCCTGGGCGGGCAGGGCGACGGCGAGGCCGAGGCCCAGGCCGGCGGCGAGTGCCAGCCAATGCCTGCGAGGCGCGGGCGCATCGACGCCGGCGGCGGCGGTGGGGATGAGGGGTTCGGTGGTGCGGGCGTAGGCCATGGTGTTGTCTCCGGTAGTGCGAAAGTGCGGTCACGGCCCCCGTCGCGTGCGCTGCGGCACACTGCGCGGAGACTTCGTTGACGCCCAAATTCTTTGCCATGGCTGCGCGCCCGACCAATCCAAACGTTCACCCAGCGGACGAATCCACCCCGACCGCGGCCGACCGCCCGCAGGGCGCGGACCAGCGCGGCGGGGAGGGCGGCACCCGCACCCTGCGCCGGGGCCTGCAGCTGCTGGAAGCCGTGCTGGCCGGCGGCCGCGAGGGCGTGCGCGTGGTGGACCTGTGCCGGTCCGCCGGCCTGGAGCGCGCCACCGTGCACCGCCTGCTGGACACGCTGGTGGACACGGGCTACGTGGTGCAGCGCGAGCGCTTCCGCTTCGTGCCGGGGCCGCGCCTGGCGGCGGTGGCGCCGGCCGACGCCACGCCCAACCGGGCCGTGCGGCTGCAGCCGGTGCTGGCGCGCATCAGCGCGGCCTGCGGCGACGCGGCCTTCGCCATCGTGCGCGAGGGCGGGCAGTCGCACTGCATCGCCCGGCAGGTGGGCACGCACCCGGTGCAGGTGCTGGTGATCCAGGTGGGCACGCGCCAGCCGCTGGGCGTGGGCGCGGCGGGCCTGGCGCTGCTGGCGGCGCTGCCCGACGCGCAGGTGCAGGCCATCATCGACATGAACGCGCCGCAGCTGGGCGCCTACGGCGGCATGACGCCCGAGCGCATGCACCTGCTGGTGCGGGCCACGCGGGAACGGGGCTGGTCGGTCATCGGCAACCACGCCACGCGCGGCGTGCTGGCGGCCGGCGTGGCGGTGCGCGGCGCCGACGGCGAGCCGGTGGCCGCCATCAGCGTGGCATCGACCCTGGCGCGCATGCCGCGCGAGCGCCAGCAGCTGGTGGCGCGCACGATCCGCGAGGCGCTGCGGGAGATGCTGCCGCGCGGGTTGTAAGAACGTGTTGACGATCTCGCAGGGGATCGCGTTGGAGCGCAATCGGGATGAGTGGATGCTGCGGATGCGCCGCATGGGCTCGTGCCCATGCAAGCAGCCGGAGCCTCCAATCGCCCGATTTCGCTCCAACCCGAAGGGCAGCGGTGTGGGCGGCGGTCTGCGGCGTTGCGGCGCTTGTGGATAGCCGTGCTATCCACTGCGCACCGCGCCTTGCACCCCATCCGCCCACACCGCTGCGCGACCCCTGGGAGATCGTAAACACGTTCTAAGGCCCACAACGCCACGGGCGCCCGAAGGCGCCCGTTTTGCTTCTATTTTGATAGCTGCATGCGCTTCATTCACAAGCGCTGCGGCCCGATACGGCACTCAAACCAGTGCCGCATCCGTCAATGCACCACCATCAGCGTGAAGGGCCAGACATACGCCTGCAGCGTCACGTACAGCCCCACCAGGCAGGCCAGCGCGATGGAATGGAAGAACACGTAGCGCAGGATGTCGCCTTCGTGGTTGAACCAGCGCGTGGCGGTGGAGGCCACCACGATGGACTGCGCGTCGATCATCTTGCCCATCACGCCGCCCGAGCTGTTGGCCGCGCCCATCAGGTTGGGCGACAGGCCCAGCTGGTCGGCCGCCACCTTCTGCATGCCGCCGAAGAGCACGTTGGAGGCCGTGTCGGAGCCGGTGAGCGCCACGCCCAGCCAGCCCATCAGCGTGCCGAAGAAGGGGTAGAACACGCCGGTGTTGGCGAAGGCCAGGCCCAGCGTGGTGTCGGTGCCCGAATAGCGGGTGAGGGTGCCCAGCGCCAGCATCAGCACGATGGTCAGCAGCGAGAAACGCACCAGCCACACGGTGCGAAAGAAGGTGCGCACGATCGCCACCGGGTTGTACTTCATGAAGATGGCGCTCACCACCGCCGACACCAGGATGGCGGTGCCGGTGGCCGACAGCAGGTTCAGCGTGTAGACCGCGCCTTCCTTGGTGGGCACAGGCACCACGGGCGGCACCTTCTCGATCAGGTTGTGCAGGCCGGCCATGGGGAAGGCGGGCGCGAACAGGCTGTTGAGCCAGGCCTTGACCGGCGGCAGGCCCCAGATGAAGACGAACACCGAGAGGATGACCCAGGGCGTCCAGGCGGCGATCAGCTCGGCACGGGTGTGCTGGGCGACGGCCTGCGCGGGCTTGGCTTCCGATGCGCTCACGTCGCGGCCGCGCAGCGAGGGCGAGGTCCACACGGTCTTGGGCTTCCAGACACGCAGGAAGGCCACCAGCGACGCCATCGACACGATGGCCGCGATGATGTCCACCAGCTCGGGGCCGATGTAGTTGGCCACCAGGAACTGCGGAATGGCGAACGACAGGCCGGTCACCAGGATGGCGGGCCAGATCTCCTTCATGCCCTTCCAGCCGGCGAAGGCCCAGATCAGCCAGAACGGCACCAGCAGCGAGAAGAATGGCAGCTGGCGGCCGATCATGGCCGTCACTTCCATCAGGTCGTAGCCGTGCACCTTGGCCAGCGTGATGACCGGCGTGCCCAGCGCGCCGAAGGCCACCGGCGCCGTATTGGCGATCAGCGACAGGCCCGATGCGGCCAGCGGCGAAAAGCCCAGCCCGATCAGGATGGCCGCCGTCACCGCCACCGGCGTGCCGAAGCCGGCCGCACCCTCGAAGAACGCGCCGAAGCTGAAGGCGATCAGCAGCAGCTGGATGCGCCGGTCCTCGGTGATGCCCGAGAGCGAATCCTGCAGCACCTTGAAGCTGCCGTTCTGCTCGGTGAGCTGGTGCAAAAAGATGATGTTCAGCACGATCCAGCCGATGGGCAGGAGGCCCGTGAAGCCGCCGAAGAGCGCGGCGCGGCCCGCCATCTCGGCCGGCATGCCGTAGGCGAAGATGGCCACCAGCAGCGCGGCGACCAGCCCCATGCCGGCGGCGATGTGCGCCTTGATGTGGAAGAAGCCGAGCGCGGCCAGCATGACCACCACCGGGATCGCGGCCAGCGCGGTCGAGATGATCATGTTGCCGAACGGGTCGTAGATTTGCTGCCAGGTCATGGTGTTGTCTCCGGTGCTTTTGGTGTGCCTAGTGCGTCGATCGGTGAACGGCAGAGACCCGTCTTTCGGAGGCGCCCACGGGCCGCCGCCACGGTTTGGCTGTCGCGAAGCGCACGACTGTAGGAACAAAGTTCCGCAGCGTGCGTGAAATCCAGTCTAGGCGCGATTGAGACGATTTCAAACCCGTCAGCGCGGCGTAAGGAGCGCGCCCCGAGGAGGTGCCGGAGGCCGGAATTCCGGCCCCATGAAAGCACCCCTGCGGCGCGCAGGCAGGGGTGCCAAGAAGGTGGAACGGGCGGCCGGCGCCGCGCCGTCATCGGCGCGAAAGGCTCAGCCGCAAGCGGCGATCACACCGCCGCCCAGGCACACTTCTCCGTCGTACAGCACGGCGCTCTGGCCCGGCGTGACGGCCCATTGCGGGTCGGCGAAATGCAGGGCAAAGCCGCGCTCGTCGCCCCCGGCGGCATCGGCGAACGTGCAGGCCGCGTCCTGCTGCCGGTAGCGCGTCTTGGCGGCCAGCGGGCCGGCGGCGGGCGGGTGGCCGGCCACCCAGCTGGCGTCGGCCGCCTGTAACGTGGGCGACAGCAGCCAGGGGTGGTCATGCCCCTGCACCACGCGCAGGGTGTTGGTGTCCAACTCCTTGCGGGCCACGAACCAGGGGGCGTGCTCGCCCGCGCCGCGCTGCGCGCCTTTTTCCTTCACCCCGCCGATACCCAGGCCCTGGCGCTGGCCCAGCGTGTAGAACGACAGCCCCTGGTGGCGGCCCAGCACGCGGCCGCGCTCGTCCTTGATGGGGCCGGGCTCCTTCTGGATGTAGCGGTTGAGGAATTCGCGGAACGGCCGCTCGCCGATGAAGCAGATGCCGGTCGAATCCTTCTTCTTCGCGTTGGGCAGGCCGATCTCCTCGGCGATGCGGCGCACCTCGGTCTTGTGCAGCTCGCCCACCGGGAACAGCGTCTTCGCCAGCTGCGCCTGGTTCAGCCGGTGCAGGAAGTAGCTCTGGTCCTTGGACGGGTCCAGGCCCTTGAGCAACTCGAAGAGGCCGCTCGCCGCGTTCTGCCGCACCCGCGCGTAATGCCCGGTGGCGATCTTTTCGGCGCCCAGGCGCATGGCGTGGTCGAGGAAGGCCTTGAACTTGATCTCTGCATTGCACAGCACGTCGGGGTTGGGCGTGCGGCCGGCCTGGTATTCGCGCAGGAACTCGGCGAACACGCGGTCACGGTAGTCGGCGGCGAAGTTGACGTGCTCGATCTCGATGCCGATCACGTCGGCCACGGCGGCGGCATCGACGAAGTCGATGTTGGATGAGCAGTATTCGCTGTCGTCGTCGTCTTCCCAGTTCTTCATGAAGATGCCGACCACCTCGTGCCCCATTGTTTTGAGCAGGTGCGCCGTGACCGCGGAATCGACCCCGCCCGACAACCCGACCACGACCCGTTGCTTGCTGCTGTTCATGGGGCGGGATTATCCCCATGGGTGGGCGCGGCCGCCGGCGTGGGGATTCGGCGGACACCCTCTTTTTGCTATCGAACACATAGCTATTAGCCTTTGATTATCGAGCGCTGGAGGCACTTTCGACCTCGAAGAAAGGCGCTACCCGGCTTGCTTGGCAACGCGGGCGGCGGCGCTCACAATGGCCCGAGCCCCCACAACCATTCGCAGGAGACACCTTTCCATGGCCACCCAGATCTTCATCAACCTGCCCGTTCAACACCTCGAGCGTGCGAAGGACTTCTACGCGGAACTGGGCTTCACGTGCAATCCGCAGTTCACCGACGAGAAAGCCGCCTGCATGGTGGTGAGCGACACCATCCACGTGATGCTGCTGGCCGTGCCGTTCTTCCAGACCTTCACGCCGCTGCCAGTGGCCGATGCGCGCCAGACCACGCAGGTGCTGCTGTGCCTGTCGCAGGACAGCCGCGCGCAGGTGGAAGCCCTGGTCGCCAAGGCGGTGGCCGCCGGCGGCACCACGCCCAACCCGCCCAAGGACTACGGATTCATGTACCAGCACGGCTTTCAGGATCCGGACGGCCACCTCTGGGAGCTGGCGTACATGGACATGAGCGCCTTTCCCCAGGCCTGAGCCCCCGACCCAGGCCTGACCCCCCGGGCGCCCGGCGCGCGGCACCGGTCGTTCCATGCGTGCACCAGTGCGTTGCACGTGCCTGCCCTGTACAGACGCGGATGCGTCCCCATCTGCGCAGGGCACGGCCATTCGACGCACCTTTGCGCAGCCCGGCCGCATGGCAACGAAGGAGAACGCCCCATGCCCACCCCCACCATCCTGAACCGGCAGCCCCTGAACGGCGGGCTCTGGCCCACGCTCGACCCGTTTCTCTTCTGCGCCCACCACGACGACGCCTACCCCGCCGGCACGCCCGCGCTCGGCCCGGCCGCGTCGTCGCTGGCCGGGCGGGACATCGGCCAGGACTTCTCGGGCAAGGACGGCTGGAGCATGTACCACGGCGACGTGGTGCCCGGCTTTCCGCCGCACCCGCACCGGGGCTTCGAGACGGTGACCATCGTGCGCGAGGGGCTCATCGACCACAGCGACTCGCTGGGCGCGTCGGCCCGCTTCGGCCAGGGCGACGTGCAGTGGCTCACGGCCGGCCGGGGCGTGGTGCATGCCGAGATGTTCCCGCTGCTGGACGCCGCCGGCCCCAACCCGCTGGAGCTCTTCCAGATCTGGCTGAACCTGCCCGCCCGCCAGAAGATGGTGGACCCGTACTTCACCATGTTCTGGTCCGAGCGCATCCCGCGCCTGGCGCTGCGCGCAGGCAGCGCTTCGGAAGGCCCGGCCACGCACGTCGCCGTCATCGCCGGCGAGCTGGCAGGCGCCGCGCCGCTGGCGCCGCCGCCCGGCTCCTGGGCCGCGCAGGACGCAGCGGACGTCGCCATCTGGACGATCCGCATGGAGCCCGGCGCCCGCTGGACGCTGCCCGCCGCCGCTGGCGAAGGCACGCGCCGCATGCTCTACCACTTCGCGGGCAGCGGCGTGACGGTCGCGGGCGAGGCCACCGGCCATGCGGCGCTCGAGTTGCGCGCCGATGCCGCCGTGGAACTGGTCAATGCAGGCGCCGAAGACGCCGAATTCCTGCTGCTGCAGGGCCGCCCGCTGAACGAACCCGTGGCGAAGTACGGCCCCTTCGTGATGAACACGGAGCAGGAGATCATGCAGGCGCTGCAGGACTACCGCCGCACCGAATTCGGCGGCTGGCCCTGGGGCGAAGCGGCCCCGGTGCACGGGCCCGAGCCCCGGCGCTTCGCACGCCGACCGGGCGCGGCGGCGGACGAGCTGCCCGCGCAGGCCGCCGCGGCCGGCTGATCCGCGCGAGGGGCGCGAGGGGCGCGAGGGGCGGATGCTCCGCCCCGCCCTCCGGGCCGCAGAAGGCCCCATGCCCGCCACCGGCTGCCCCATGGCCGACAATGGCGGGCTTCTTTTCTCCCTTTTTTCCAGGACCGCCGCCCATGCAGATCGCCAAGGACACCGCCGTCACGCTCAGCTACAAGATCACCGACCCCGCTACGGCTAAGCCGCTGGATTCGGGCAACGTGGCCTATCTGCACGGCGGCTACGACAACCTGTTCGCCAAGGTCGAAGCCGCGCTGGAAGGCCAGTCGGTCGGCCACACCGCCACGGTGGACCTGGCCGTGGCCGACGCCTTCGGCGAGCGTGACGAGAGCCTGGTGCGCACCATCCCCAAGAGCGAGTTCCCGCCCGGCGTGAAGGTCGGCGGCCAGCTGCGCGGCGTGGGCGACGACGGCCAGCCGGCGGTCTTCAACGTGGTCAAGATCAAGGGCCCCGAAGTGCACCTGGACGGCAACCACCCCCTGGCCGGCCGCGCGCTGCGCTTTACCGCCAAGGTGACCGAGGTGCGCGCCGCCACGCAGGAAGAGATCGCCCACCGCCATGTGCATGGCGGGCATGGCCATCACCATTGAGGCGGCATGGAACCGGCGGGCGGCTCTCACGCTTCACGCTATTCATTTCATAGCTACTCGCGCTTGAACATCGGGCGCAAGAGCATCAAAACACCTTGAATTCAATGGGACGGGTGCTCACCCCCGCGCCTTGATCGCCGTCTGCGTGATCGCGCGCCCCAGCGCCTCGAAGGCGCGGCCGGCCTGCTTCTGTTCGTCCAGGCCCTCGGCGCAGGTGGCCACGACGATGGCGCGCTGGCCGCCGTCCTGCGGGTCGATCACGCCCATGTGGCAGGCGCGCTGGTGCTGCGTGCCGGTCTTGTGGATGAAGCGCACCGTGCGCGGCAGACCGGCCTCGAGCCGGTAGGCGTCGTAGGTGTCGAACTTCAGGTCCTTGTAGAGCAGCTGCTGGTGTTCGGCGTTCACCAGCTTGCCGCGCACCAGGTTCTCCAGCAGGCCGCCGTAGGCCACCAGCGTGGCGGTGTTGTCGCCGCTGCGGTAGAAGCGGGCATATGCCTCGTCCATGGTCTTGACCTGCAGCTGCCCTTGCGGCACGTCGAGCGCCCGGGCCAGGGCCTGCACGCGGCGCGGGCCCATGGGTGCGCCAGCGATGCGCACCAGGTCGGTGTGCGACAGCTGCCGCGCCTGGGGGCTGAACTCGCTGTAGACGCCGTAGCGCACCTCCGAGAAATCGGTGATGCGGCCGGCGCCCGCGCCGAGCAGGGTGCGGGCGCGCTGGGCGATGGCGTCCGGCCCGGCCGAGCGCATGAGCATGTTGGCGGCGGTGTTGTCGCTCTCCATGAGCATGCGGCGCAGCAGGTCCTTCACGTCGTGCCGGGTGCCGTTGTCTTGCCACACCACGCCGCCCGAGCCATCGACCTTGTCGCTTTCCTGCAGGGCCAGCTCCTGGTCCATGCGCAGGCGGCCCTGCTCCACGCTCTGCAGCACGGCGATGGCGATGGGCAGCTTGGCGGACGAGGCCAGGTACCAGGGCCGGTCGGCCTGGTGGGCGAACACTTCGCCCGTGTCCAGCCGCTTGATGTAGACGCCCAGCTGGCCGGGCGTGTCGCGTTCGATGCGCTGCACCTGCTGGCCCAGCGCGGCCACCCAGGCGCCGGGCGCGCCCATGTCACCGGCGGGGGCCGCGTTCTGCGCCGCGGGCTGCGGCTTGCTGGCCTGAGCCTGAGCCTGGGCCTGCGCCGCGTCAGGGCTCGTCGCCGCGCAGATCGTCATCCACAGCAGCAGGCCCAGCGGCAGGGCGCCCGGTGACGGCGGGCATGGGCAGGGCGTCCGGCGCGCGCTGGTGGGCGTTGGCTGGATAGGCAGGCACGGCTTGGCAGGGCGTTTCATGGGGTTTTCCGTGGGACAGCAGGCCGGACTGGCAAAGCGCGATGCCCACCTGCCGCAGCGTGCGGTCGGACCGGGCGGTGGAGAGTTCGCCCCGGGTACAGGCGACCACGATGACGCGGGCGTCGCGCGGCTGCTGGGCGGTGGGGGTGACGGTGACGAGGCCGGAATCGCAGGTACGGGCGCGCTGGGTGCCGGTCTTGTGGGCGAAGCGCGTGCCGCTGGGCAGCCCGGCCTTGATGCGCTGCGGGCCGGTCTTCACGCGCTCCATCACGCCCAGCAGGTAGCGGGTGTGGGCGGGGTTCAGCAAGCGGCCTTCGACCAACTGCGCCAGCAGCTCGCCATAGGCGTCGAGCCGGCCGGAATTGAGGCCGGTGGCGTAGTAGGCCTCGAACGCGTCGCCCACGCCGATGGGCGCCAGGCTGGCGGGCGGCACGCGCACCAGCCGCGCCAGCGTCTCCTTGACCTCGCGGTCGCTGCGCTGGGCCTTGAGCGTCAGGAAGTCGGTGCCCGACAGGTGCATGGCCTCGGGCGTGAGCTGGCTGTAGGCATGCCGGCGCACGTCGGCCAGCGTGGTGATGCGCTCCAGCCCGCCGGGCACGGCCTCCTGCGCCACGGCGTTCACGGCGGGCTGGCCGACCAGGCCGATCAGCATGTCGCTGGCGGTGTTGTCGCTGTAGATGATCATCTGCTCGAGCAGCCAGCGCACCGTGAGCGCCGTGCCCACCGGCTGACGCTTGGCGGGGCCGGCGCCGTCCACGTAGTCGGCCTCGCGCAGGGTCAGGGGCGTGTCGAGCGTGAAGGCGCCGCGCTCCACGCCGCGCAGCACCGCGATGGCGACCGGCACCTTCACCGACGAGGCGAGATACCAGCGCTCGTCTGCATGGAAGGACATCGCCTCGCCGGTGTTCAGGTCGCGCACGTAGACGCCGAACGGCGTGGCGCCACCGGCTTCGGCCCGTTCCAGCTCGCGCTGCAGCGCGCGTGCCCACGCCGCCGGGCGTGGCTGCGTCGCCCCCGCCGCCACGGGCGACGGCGATGCCAAAGGGGCCTGCGGCTGTGCCACCGCGGCAGGGGGCAGGCCCTGCAGCGCGGCCCAGGCCAGGACGGCGAGGGCGGGGCGCAGGGCGCGCGAAGAAAGGGTGGGCGAAGGGCGCGTGGTCGGGTGCAGGAGCATGGGCAGCGTGTCGTGGCTTCGGGCAGGAACCCGAAGAAGCAAAACGGCCACCTACCGTAGCCTGGTCTGCCAGGCGGCGGCGTAGCGCCGGGCGCGGCGTTTTTGTCGGACAGGGGCGCATGGCCTTGGGCCAGCACGTTCCATCCACTGTTTTTATACTCAGTGGTTCATGCCGGACTTCCAACCCACCCGCACCCACCGCACCCGTTTGATGCAGATCTGGCGCTCCGCCGGCTGGCCCTGCAAGGACGCGCTGGAGATCGACCTGCTGGCCGCCCGCCTGGTGGCGCAGCACACCACCCGCGAGGGCCACGAGGTGCTGCGCCTGACCGACGCGGGCATCACCCTGCTGGCCGAGGCGCGCCAGCGCGGACTGCGTGCGCTGTCCGCGCACGACCGGCTGGCCGAGCGCTTCGCCGGCCATCTGCTGGCGGCCGGGCGCATCGTCTGGCGCGAGCTGCCCCTGCGCGCCGCGCTGGAGGCGCCTGCCGCACCGGCCGATGCCGTGCCCCGCCCCACGCCCGCCGGCGCGCCCCGCCTCTGGGCCGACGACGACGCGGACGGCGCCCCTGCGCCCCCGCGCGCGGCCCAGGTCTGGCGCATGGCGCGGCCCGACCTCTTTTCGGTGCGCAACACCAGCGTGCCCGCCTACCTGCAGCCCATGGTGCACGAGGTGAAGGCCAGCCGGGCCGATCTGCTGTCGGACCTGCGGCACGCCGACAAGCGCCAGGCCTACCAGTGGCTGTGCGAGGAGTGCTATTACGTGTTCCCGGCCGGGATCGCCACGCCCGAGGAAATTCCCGAGCAGTTCGGCGTATGGGTGCTGCACGGCAAGGTGCAGGACCTGGGCCAGCCCGGCGACAGCAGCCGCTTCGAGCTGCTGCGGCCTGCGCGGCATGCCCGTTGCACGCTGCCGTTTGCCGTGTGGATGACGCTGTGCAAGGCGACCCCCGTGCGCGGCCAGGGCGAGCCGGCGCAGGCCCAGCTGGGCGAGGGCCTGCCCGCGCCCGAGGCGGCGGGCGATGCCGACGCCGGGGAAGACCTGGTGGCGCTGGCCGACGCCGCGACGCCCTGCGGACCACCGCCGGCGGCCGAGGCCGAGCCCGCGCCCGCGCCGCCACCGGAAAGCGCCGTGTGACCTACACCGTCGCGGTGCGGGAGCTGTGCGAGTTCACCGCCAAGGCGGGCGACCTGGACCTGCGCTTCACCCCCGCGCCCACCGCGCTCGAAGGCGTGGCCGGCCACACCGTGGTGGCCGGGCGGCGCGGTGCCGGCTACGAGCGCGAGGTGACGCTGGCCGGCGACTGGCGCGAAGGCGCGCGCCACCTGCGGGTGCGGGGCCGGGCCGACGGTTTCGATGCCGCCGCCGGCCGGCTGGAAGAGGTCAAGACCTTCAAGGGCCGGCTCGACCGGCAGCCCGCTTCGCACCGCGCCCTGCACTGGGCGCAGGCCAAGGTCTATGGCTGGCTGCTGTGCGAGGCGCGGCAGCTGGCCGCCATCGATGTGGCGCTGGTGTACTTCGACATCGGCAGCCAGCAGGAGACGGTGCTGACGGAACACTGCACCGCCGAGGCGCTGCGCGCCCACTTCGACACGCAGTGCCGCCGCTTCGTGGCCTGGGCCGAGCAGGAGGTGGCGCACCGCGCCGCGCGCAACGCCGCCCTGGCCGCGCTCGCGTTCCCGTTCGGCGCCTTCCGCACCGGCCAGCGGCCGCTGGCGGAGGCCGTCTACCGCGCCGCCACCGCCGGCCGCTGCCTGCTGGCCCAGGCGCCCACCGGCATCGGCAAGACGGCGGGCACGCTGTTCCCGCTGCTGAAGGCGGCCCCGGGCGAACAGCTGGACAAGATCTTCTTCCTGGCCGCCAAGACCTCGGGCCGGCAGGTGGCGCTGGATGCGCTGGCGCGCATGGCCGGCCCCCCGGGCCCGGGCGGCGCCCTGCCGCTGCGCGTGCTGGAACTGGTGGCGCGCGAGAAGGCCTGCGAGCACCCGGGCCAGGCCTGCCACGGCGACGCCTGCCCGCTGGCGCGCGGCTTCTACGACCGGCTGCTCGCCGCGCGCGCGGCGGCGCTCGCTACGCCTGCCACCGCCACCGCGACCACCACCGGCCCGCTGGCGCTGGACCAGGCCCGCGTGCGCGAGGCCGCGCTGGCCCACGGCGTGTGCCCCTACTACCTGTCGCAGGAACTGGCGCGCTGGGCCGACGTGGTGGTGGGCGACTACCACTACTACTTCGACCTGGGCGCGATGCTGCATGGCCTGGCCCAGGCCAACCAGTGGCGGGTGGCCGTGCTGGTGGACGAGGCGCACAACCTCGTCGAGCGCGGCCGGCGCATGTACACGGCCGAGCTGCTGCCCGGCACGCTGCACGATGCGCGCCGCTCGCCCACCGCCGCCGCGGTGCCGGCCGTGAAGAAAGCGCTGGACCGCATCCGCCGCGCCTGGGCGGCGCTGGACAAGGCCGTGGAGGCGGAAAGCCTGGCGCCGCCCGCAGGGGCAGACGGCTATGTGGTGCGGGAAGACGGCTTTCCGCCGAAACTGCTGACGGCGCTGCAGCAGGGCAGCGGCAGCTTGAGCGAACACTTCGCCGAACACCCGGAACAGGCCGACAGCGCCCTTCAGGCCTTCTATCTCGAGGCCCTGCAGACGCTGCGAATGGCCGAACTGCTCGGCCCGCATTCGATGGTCGACGTGCAGCGGCCCAGGGGCGCGGCGCCGGGCGGCTCCACCGTCTGCGTGCGCAACATCGTGCCCGCGCCCTTCCTCGCGCCGCGCCTTGCCGCCGCCCGCACCGCCACGCTGTTCTCGGCCACGCTGGCGCCCACGCACTACTACGCCGACCTGCTGGGCCTGCCCGCAGGGCATGCGGCCACCGAAGTCGCCTCGCCCTTCGCCGCCACGCAGTTGCAGGTGCGGGTGGCGCGCCACATCTCCACCCGCTGGGCGCACCGCGCCGCGTCGGCTGTGCCCATCGCCGACCTGATGGCGCGGCAGTTCACCGAGCGGCCCGGCAACTACCTGGCGTTCTTCAGCAGCTACGACTACCTGGCCCAGGTGGCCGAGGCCTTCGCCCGGCGCCACCCCGCGCTGCCGCACTGGTGCCAGTCCCGGCGCATGCAGGAGGCCGAGCAGCGCGCCTTCCTGGCCCGCTTCACCGAAGACAGCGAGGGCATCGGCTTCGCCGTGCTGGGCGGCGCGTTCGCCGAAGGCATCGACCTGCCCGGGCGGCGGCTGATCGGCGCGTTTCTCTCCACCCTGGGACTGCCGCAGATCAACCCGGTGAACGAGCAGATCCGCGCGCGCATGGAACGGCTCTTCGGGGCGGGTTACGACTACACGTACCTCTACCCCGGCCTGCAGAAGGTGGTGCAGGCGGCGGGGCGGGTGATACGCACGCCGGAGGACGAGGGGGTGGTGCATCTCATCGATGACCGGTTTGCGCGTGCCGAGGTGCGCGGGCTGCTGCCGAAGTGGTGGGTAATTCAGCAAAGCCTGAACCGGCTTTAAAAGAAATGCTCAGCATTTCGCTGAAATGACCAGAATAGAGGATGCTGGACAGTTGTTTACGTTTATTGCGCCTTCTGTCAGCGCGACGTAAGCACCGTTGAGCCGAATCTCCCCCCTGGATCTGTTTTATTCCAGGAGGGTTTTCATGAAAACGTCATTTTTTGCCGCAATGCTGGTGGCAACTTCTACCGCAGCACTTTCCCAGGATAACCTCAGACCAATTCATTTGGTTTATATGAACCCATTTCTGGTACAGAAGTATCAGCAGCAGGCGATCGATGAGGGCTATGTGCCTCCACAGATCCCGGCAGCCGTCAAGGAAGAAGCCAAATTCTTTTACATCGCCAAGCATTTCGATGAATTCAAGTATTCGCCGGGTGTTGAGCGGTTGAAACAGGAAATTTCACAGAAATATGCGCTGCAAAAAGTCCAAGAAACAGCGGGAACAGCGCCAGCCTTTTACGCCACGCTGAGTGAGAGCGAATTGCGAGCGTTGACGAAGTCACCTGAGGTTGTGACCATTTACACCGTTGACCCCGAGGAAGACAGTTTCGTTTTTTCCCTTTCTAACGATTACAGCTCAGAAGGGGAGATTGTCCCATGGGCAAAGCAGCAGGTATTGGCTGACGATAATATCTCGTCTGTCAATTTCTACATTATTGACGGATATTTTAACAATTCCAACTCCGGCAACGAAATCAACTTAACTTACACGAACGGAGGCGGCGACCCGGGCAATCCCAACACAACCCCGGTGGAGCTCCTCATGCATCCAGCGTTTTGTCTATTGCTGCAGCACAACGCAACTGGTCTAAAATCAGAGGCCTCAATCCGGGTCAACCTGTCGTCCACTACGGCATAGTTCTGAGTCAGCCACAAATCCATGATAGCCTAGCCACCATCTCTTCAATGGCTGAATGGGCAAACCAGTTTTCCACATTAAACTTTTCAATTAACGAACCGGACGGGGCTCCTACCAACAGATTTCGCCATGTTCAAGATTTGGGACGCGTCATGAGACGGGCATCAGGGCGGCTTATGATTGCCCAGTCCGCCGGGAATTTCAACATGAATGCCTGTAATGTGGCGTTCGGTTATGATACATCGGCCGGAACGAATGACGGAATTCTGGTCGTCGGGTGTACGGATAAATATGACTACAGGTACCCAGTCACCGCAAATCCAGAGTCTTACTACTTCACTGAAAAGCAATCCAATTACGGCCCTTGCATTGAAGTTTGGGCGCCGGGACAGTCAATGACGACGACTGTTGGCAATGGATCAGTCGTTACTGCCACTGGGACTTCCTTTGCTGCTCCGGTGGTTGCTGCTCTGGCTGGCCGGTATGGCGACGCGACGACCCGACCCATCGAGCGGGAAGCGTATATCAAAGAAGCAGCGGATTGGACAGGCCATTACGACGGCTCTTCGTTCAATCTTCCCATCTACCGGGCAAAATACTCACCTCCGTATTGGCACAATATTCCCAAGCGGCTGCCGGTCACAGGAGTCTATTCAATAAGCAGCACGACCAACCTCAACAAGCTCGTGGATGAAAAGTTTTACGATGGAATCGACTGGAATGCAGGAGGAGGCTGGGGCAGCATAGTCATTGACTTGGGCTCGGCCAAGAACCTGACGGGTGTGCGGGTGATGATTCGCTCGTCAGCCAATGGCGGCACGCTCAACTTCGCGGTGCATGGCGGCAACACCATCAATGTGACAGCGCCAGGCGTCGCCACCATTCCCAACAACCCCATTGCTTACCAAGGTTCTAACGACCAGTTCGACTTGGTTCCCTACTACATACCCATCTCAGGCAACTATCGATATGTCATGCTTGAAGCATCCAACGCTGCTTCGTGGCTTTCTTACTCGGAGGTAGAAGTTTATGGCCGCTAAAACGACTCCCTGGCTCCCCGTGCTGCTGTGGGCCTCCCTGGCAGCAGGCTGTGGGTGGTGAGCCACCTGCACCTGCACCTGCACCTGCACCTGCACCTGCACCTGCACCTGCACCGCTCAAGCTCGAATTGCTTACCGGCAAAGCGTCCATCGATTTCGACCTATGCGCGCAATCCGATGGCACGCTAGCAACCACGCAGTACTCGCATTTATCCCGGATTCACGTCTCGGCACAGAGTATTCACCTGGCAGAAACCGGTGAAAACTGCAAGAACATCAGATACAATACCTACGACTTTACGCCGAAAAATCTTCGTCCATCGATCCGGAAGATTGCTGGCAACTCGGTGAAAACGTTGGTTTATATGCATGACTATTTCACCATGATGTCTTATCCGGTGATGGTCCGATATCCCAGCGGCATTCAGTTTCGCAATGGTCTACCATTCGTTTTGAGTTTTGCGGCAGCCTCCAGCGATCAGGATTTCCAGCTTGATAGCAGCTTGGTGGAGCAGTACACAAAACAAGGTGCATGGAATTTCTTCGTACCAGGGCTATTCACATACAGATTCCCATATGAAGGGGTTTTTGCAGCTGAATATGGGAGTCCGGAGGCAGGCACCCCTGGCAAACCACCCGCCTTGGTCGATGGTAAAGGCCAACAAGCGGGCTTCGTCGCGCCCCACGATCTGGAAGATTCTGGCGGTTTGTTCTATTTGATAGACGATGGCCGAATCCGGACTATCGATGCCGAAAACAATGTGAAGACCCTGGACTTGCCGTCGGCGGGCATCACGAACAGAGTCAAAGCACTTGACGCCGATCATGGCGGCCGCATACATGCACTGACGAATCGTGGCTTTTATTCATACACATGGCACAGGCTGGCCGATGGCAAAAAAGTAGATTTTGGGCTCGTGGACTATACGTTTCCTGTAGTCCCCAAGACCATCGAAACCTTCACGGTCGTCGGCGACGATATCGTCCTAGCCATGCGTGATTGGATGGCAACCGAAAGCATCCTCTATCGGGTGACTAGCAGCGGCGTAGTAACACGTCTCACGGGTACCGCCACCGCCGCCACGCCAGGGGACTTTCTGAACGAGCCTTCGAAGTATCGATTGCCTACAGTGCAACATCTCAAATACGGTGTGGATGGTCACCTCTACATCGTGCTGCCGCAGGGCGTGCTGATCGCGCGCGACTTCAAGTAGCGGCGTAGCACCCGCCCAGCAAAAAGCCGCCAGGCACGGGTGGGTGCTGGCGGCTTTTTGCGTGGTGGCTGGTCAGCCTCGTGGGCTGGCCTGCCAGGGATGGGGGACAGGGGTTCGGATTCGCCGGAGGCGCTTTTGTCACCTCGGGCGCCTGCCGTAGCGCGGGCTCCCGCGCTACGGCTCCCTGCCGACTCGTATCAGGGATACAGACCGCGCATCTCCCGCGCATGCAGGATGCGCTGGCAGGCCACGATGAAGGTGGCGGTGCGCAGCGTCACCTTGTGTTCCTGCGCCACATGCCAGATGCCGGCGAAGGCCTCCTGCATGATGCGCACCAGGCGGGCATTGATCTCGTCCTCGCTCCAGAAGAAGCTGGAGAAGTCCTGCACCCATTCGAAGTAGCTCACCGTCACGCCGCCGGCGTTGGCGATCACGTCGGGCAGCACCAGCACGCCCTTGTCGGCCAGGATGTCGTCGGCCTCGGTGGTGGTGGGGCCGTTGGCGCCCTCGATCACCAGCTTGGCCTTGATCTGGCCGGCGTTGTCCTTGGTGATCTGGTTTTCCAGTGCGGCGGGGATGAGGATCTCACATTGAACGCCCCAGAAGTCTGCCTTGGCCATGGCCTCGGCACCGGCGAAGCCGCCCACGCCGCCGGTCTTCTTCACATGCTCCAGCAGCGCCGGCACGTCCATGCCGCTCTGGTTGAGGATGGTGCCGGTATGGTCCTGCACGGCCACGACCTTGGCGCCCGCCTCGGCAAACAGCTTGCCGGCGATGCCGCCCACGTTGCCGAAGCCCTGCACGGCGACGCGCGCGCCGTCGATGGGCAGGCCGGTGAGCTTGGCCGCTTCGACGCCCACGGTGAAGACGCCGCGGCCGGTGGCTTCCACGCGGCCGAGCGAGCCGCCCAGGTCCACCGGCTTGCCGGTGACCACGCCGGTGGCGGTGGCGCCCACGTTCATGGAGTACGTGTCCATCATCCAGGCCATGACCTGGCCGTTGGTGTTCACGTCGGGTGCGGGAATGTCCTTGGAGGGGCCGATCAGCAGGCCGATCTCGCTGGTGTAGCGGCGCGTCAGGCGCTCCAGCTCACCACGCGAGAGCTTCTTGGGGTCGACGCGGATGCCGCCCTTGGCGCCGCCGTAGGGCACGTTCACGGCGGCGTTCTTCACCGACATCCAGGCCGACAGGGCCATCACTTCGGACAGGGTCACGTCCTGGTGGAAGCGCACGCCGCCCTTGCCGGGGCCGCGGCTCAGGTTGTGCTGCACGCGGTAGCCTTCGTAGTGGGCGATGGTGCCGTTGTCCAGCTCGATGGGCACGTCCACGATCAGGATGCGCTTGGGGCGCTTGAGCGTTTCCACCCAGCGCGCCAGGCTGCCGAGGTACGGCGTGACGCGGTCCACCTGCTGCAGGTAGTTGCCCCAGGGGCCGAGGTGGTCGGCCTGGAGGTAGGAGGGCACGGGGTGTTGGTCCAGGGTGTCGGGGGTGTTCGACATGGGTTCCTTGCGGATCGGAGGTTGTGGTGGAGCGCACTGTAGGCCCGCCCCTCGCCCCTGTCCAAGGCCGGAGTGTTACGGGGTTATGCATCGGATGCATAACCCCGGAAACCGTCTGCGGATGCCGTGGACGACTCCCGCTTGCAGGTCGATGCGGCCCCGTGCGCGCCACATCGGCGCTGGCGGCTTGCCAGGCTGGCGCCCCCTTCCCCGTCAGACCGGCAGCCCCTTGGCACGCAGCAGGGCGTCGAAGCGTTCCGGGTCGGACGTGCCGGCCAGGTTGGTGGCGCGGATGCGGGCTTCCTTGTCCAGGTGCAGGCGGGCGCGCTCCAGCACCAGTTCGGCCTCGGCGGCGGGGATGGCGATGACACCATCGGCGTCGCCCAGCACCAGGTCGCCCGGCAGCACGGACAGGCCCGCGCAGGCGATGGGCACGTTGATCTCGCCGGGGCCTTCCTTGGCCGGCCCCCGGTGCGTGTGGCCGCGCGCGAACACGGGCAGGCCGCCCTCGGCCCATTCCAGCCGGTCGCGCACGGCGCCGTCGATCACCAGCCCACCCAGTTGCCTGACGAGGCAGGTGGTGCGCATCAGCCCGCCCATCAGGGCCTGCGTCAGGTCGCCCGCGCCGTCGATCACGAGCACGTCGCCCGGCTGCACCAGCATCAGCGCCTTGTGGATCATCAGGTTGTCGCCCGGCCGCACGCGCACGGTCACGGCCGGCCCGCACAGCACGGCGGCCAGGTCTTCGTGGTAGCCGTGCAGGCCGATGGCGCCCACGCTGCGGCCCATACAGTCGCCCGCCACGGCGACGGGAATGGCGCGGAAGGCCTCGATCAGCGCGGCCGGCAGGCGCGGCGCCGCCGGGCCGATGCGGTAGCCGGGCGGCCAGGCGCCGGCCGGGGCGGACGGGCAAGCAGGGGAGGAAGCGGGTGGTGTCGTCATGGCGTGATGCGGCAGGCGGGGAGGGAGAGCACCTGCGCGTTGACGCAGCAGGCGGGGTCGATGCGGCGCTGGGCCAGCGCGGCCAGTACGGTGCGCGCCGCGCCGCTGGCCATCGCGTCCAGCGCGGCGGGCGTGGAGCCGCCCACGTGGGGCGACAGCACCACCTGCGGCAGCGACAGCAGCGGGCTGTCCGCCGGCAGCGGCTCGGCGGCCATGGTGTCCAGCCCGGCCGCGAACAGGTGGCCGCTGCGCAGCGCATCGACGAGGGCGGCCTCGTCCACCACCTCGCCGCGCGCGGTGTTGATGAGCACGGCCCCACGCGGCATGCGGGCGATGCGCCCGGCGTCCATCAGCCCCCGCGTGGCGGCGTTCAGGGGCACGTGCAGGCTCAGCACGTCGGCGGCGCGCACCACGTCGTCCACCGCCGGCACCAGGCGCACGGCCTGCAGCCCGGCGGGCGCGGCGTGCAGGCCGGGGTCGAACGCGACGACGGGCATGCCCAGCGCCAGCGCCACGCGCGCCACGCGCTGGCCCACGTCGCCTAGGCCGACGAGGCCCAGGGTGCGGCCCTGCAGCTGCAGGCCGTCCTGCGCACGCGACCAGCGGCCGGCGCGCAGCTCGCCGTCCATCCAGGCGATGCGGCGGGCCGCGGCGAAGATCAGGCCCCAGGTCATCTCGGCCACCGACTGCGCATTGGCGCCGGGCGTCACGCAGACCGGGATGCCCAGCGCGCTGGCGGCCGCCACGTCGATGTTGCTCACGCCCACGCCGTGCTTGCAGACGATGCGCAGCGTGGGGCAGGACGCCAGCTGCGCGGCGGTGAGCGGCACGGTGCGCGAGATGACCGCATCCACCGGCGCGGTGGCCAGCAGGCGGGTGAGTGCGGCGTCGCCCGCGGACGCATCCGCCGGCAGGTGGAGCACGCGGCAGCCGGCATCGGCCAGCAGCGCGGCACCGGCGGGCGCCAGCGAGGGCGCCGTGACCAGCACAGTGAAGGCGCCGGCGCCAGGCAGGGTGGCGGCGCCCGTCATTCGATCTGGATCTTGGCTTGCCGCACCAGGTCCCCCCAGGTGCGGTGCTGCTCGCGGACCAGGGCGGCGAACTGCTGCATGCTCTCGCCGGCGGCGGGTGTGCTGCCCTCGGCGGCGAACTTCGCCAGCACCTCGGGCTGGGCGATGACGCGGTTCACCTCGGCGTGCACGCGCTCCAGGATGGCCGGCGGCACGCCCACGGGGGCCACCACGCCCGACCAGGTCTGCGCGTCGAAGCCGGGAAAGCCGGACTCGGCCATGGTGGGCACCTCGGCCAGCGCCTTGAGCCGCGCCGGGGAGGTGACGGCCAGCGCGCGCAGGCTGCCGCCCTGGATCGGGCCCAGCACCGCGACGGTGTTGCCGATGAAGAAGTCCACATGCCCGGCGCGCAGGTCGTTCACCGCCGGGCCGGCGCCCTTGTAGGGCACGTTCACCAGGCGCACGCCGGCGCGGCGCTCGATCAGCTCGATGGTCAGGTGCGCCACCGTGCCGTTGCCGGCGAAGGCCACGCGGGGCGGCTCGCTGGCCGACTTCGCGGCGGCCAGCAACGCGGCCAGCGTGCGGTGGGGCGAGTCGGCCTTCACGGTTACCACCATGGGCTGCGATGCGACCAGGGCCACCGGCACCAGGTCCTTCAGCGGGTCGAAGGGCATCTTGGCGTAGAGCGACGGGTTGATGGCCAGGTTGGCCGTCTGGCCGATGCCCAGCGTGTAGCCGTCGGGGGCCGAACGGGCGACCGCGTCCAGCCCGATGTTGCCGGCCGCGCCGGCGCGGTTGTCCACCACCACCGTCCAGCCGGTGGAGAGGTTGAGGCGGTCGGCCACCAGCCGGCCCAGGAAGTCGGCGCTGCCCCCGGGAGGAAAGGGCACGATCAGGCGGATGGGGCGCTGCGGCCAGGCGGCGCCGGCGGCAGCGGCAGGAGCCGCGGGCTGTTGCGCCCAGGCGGCGAGCGGCGCGGCGGCGCTGCCGCCCAGCAAGGCGGCGGATGCGCCGAGAAAGGCGCGGCGTTGAAGGGCCATGGCGGTTGTCTCCGTTGGTTGTGGGTTATGTGGCGCATTCTGGAAGGGCGATTCATTCCCGTCCATTGGATAAGATTCATACACCCATTCTTTTTGGTGATGAATCCATGGGCGTGAACCTGCGCGACCTGAGCTACTTCGAGGCCGTGGCCGAACTCGGCCACCTGGGCCAGGCCGCCGAGCGCCTGGGGCGCACGCAACCGGCCCTCACCAAGTCGATCCAGCGGCTGGAGGCGGCCTTCGGCGCGCCGCTCTTCGAGCGCGCCGGGCGGGGCATTCGCCTCACGGCCGTGGGCGAGGTGCTGCAGGCGCGGGCCCGCGTGCTGCGCAGCGCCAGCGACGAGGCCCTGCGCGAGGTGGCCGACTTCGCCCAGGGCAACGCGGGCCACGTGCGCATCGGCAGCGGCCCCATCGCCGCCGACCGGGTGCTGCCCGCGCTCTGCCAGCTGCTGCTGCAGGAGGCGCCGCGTACCACCATCGACATCGCCGTGGGCCCGAGCATGGAGCTGCGCCAGCGCCTGGCCGAAGGCGGCATCGACCTGCTGATCGGGCTGGTGCCCATGCCCGATGCGGCCTTCGAGACGCACGCCATCTTCGAGGACGCGGTGGTGGTGGCCACCCACCCCGGCCACCCGGTGTTCACCCTGCCGCAGGTCACCCTGGCCGCGCTGCTGGACTACCCGTGGGCGCTGCCCGCGGCCAGCATTCCCAGCCGGCAGTGGCTGGAGGCCGTGTTCCAGTCGCACGGCCTGGCCGCGCCGCGCGTGCAGATCAGCGCCAATTCGATCCCGCTGCTGCCGGCACTCATCGCCCGCACGGGGCTGCTGAGCTTCGTGTCGCGCCGCACGCTGGTGGAGGGCAGCCACGGCGCGCTGCGCGAGGTGCCGCTGCCCGCCACCACGCTGATCCGCACGCTGGGGGTGACGCACCGCCGGGGCGGCTACCTCTCGCCCGCCGCGCGGCGGCTGGTGGACTTGCTGCGCACCCGGGGTGAGGCGCTGATCGCGGAGGCCTACCCCTGAAGCCGCCGGCCGGCCCCCGGTCGGGACCGCGGTCTTAGAACTTGAGCCCCTTGAGCAGTTGCGTGCCCGTGCCGATGGGGTCTTGCCGCAGCCGCGTTTCCTCGCGCCCCACATAGGTGAAGATGCCATCGGCCGTCTTGCCCGCCACGTAGTCGGTGAGCCGCGCCTCGTCGAAGCCCAGGGCCGAGAGCTGCGCGGTCTTTTGCAGCACGCCGCTGCCCTGCAGCGCGCCGCGCACCAGCGGCTGCAGCTGCGCGGCGATCTGCGCGCCGGTGCTCCTGCGCAGGTAGTCGGTGGTGCCGGTGGGGCCGCCCCGGGCGATGTCGATGGCGTCGGTCAGCGTGGCGCGGTCGATGGCGGCGCGGAAGATGGGCTTGGCCTGCGCGGCGGCCTGCTCGGCGGCGCGGTTCAGGGCGGCGTCGAGATTGGCCGACAGGCCCGACTGCTGGGCCAGCTCCAGCAGCTTGCCGACGTTGCTGTGGCCGGCGGCGGGCAGGGCGATGCGGATGGCCGCGTCGGACGAGAAGGCGCCGGGCTGGGCCAGTTTGTCGAGCGCCGCGTCGGACGCCTGCCCCAGCAGCGGCTTGATGCCGAAGCTGGGCAGTTGCGCCGCAGCCGGCCCGGCCAGGGCGGCGCAGACGATGGCAACGGCGGGCAGCGCCAGGGCGCGCAGGGATGAAGGCATGGCGGAGGTTCCTCGGGGCATGGACACCTATGCCATTTTGCGCCGTGGGCTGCAGCCGCCTCATTCAACCTTGAAGTTCGCCAGCGCCGGATCGCCCTCGGGATAGCGCAGGCCCAGGTTGTCCAGCACGCCCCGCAGCACGGTGGCGATCATCAGGTTGCGGTGCGTCTTGGAGTCGGCCGGCACGATGGTCCAGGGCGCCCAGGGCGTGTGCGTGGCGGCCAGAAGCGTCTGATAGGCGCGCTGGTAGTCGTCCCACTGCTGGCGCGCGGCGATGTCGCCCATCTCGAACTTCCAGTGCTTGGCGGGGTCGTCCAGCCGCGCCTGCAGGCGCTCGCGCTGCTCGTCCTTGCCGATGTGCAGCATGAATTTCAGGATGACGGTACCGGTCTCGGCCAGCATGCGCTCGAAGTCGTTGATGTGGGCGAGGCGCTGGGCGTGCTGCTCCGGCGTGATCCATTGCTGCACCACGGGCACCAGCACGTCTTCGTAGTGGCTGCGGTTGAAGACCACCATCTCGCCGGCCGCCGGCATTTGCGCGTGGATGCGCCAGAGGTAGTCGTGCGCGCGCTCGACCTCGGTGGGCGCCTTCCAGCCGACCACGCGCACGCCCAGCGGGCTGGTGCGGCCGAACACCCCGCGCACGGTGCCGTCCTTGCCCGAGGTGTCGGTGCCCTGCAGCAGCACCAGCAGCTTGAAGCGGCGGTCGGCGTAGAAGAGGTTCTGCAGGCCGTCGAGCGCCTCCGCCAGTTCCAGCACAGCCGCCTTGTCGGCGGCCTTGGCACCTTGCGAGAACGGTTTGGCGGCGGGGTCGAAGGCGGACAGGGCGAAATCGCCCTCCACCGCGCCCGGGCGGCCCGGCTGCCAATCGCGCCAGCGGCGGGCCAGGGCGTCATCCGGCAGCGTGAAGGCGGGGAAGGGGTCTGGAGAGGGCGAACGGGGGGCAGCGGATTTTTTCATGCCGGCCATTGTGGCGCGGGCCCGGGCCGGCGTGCTGTCGGCGCGGGCCGCCAGCGGTGGGTGCCGAGCGGCCCTGCCGCCCTGCGGGGCCTGCCCGGGCCTTTCGCGCCCGCCGCCGCATTTGCTATTTTTTCAATAGCACCTGGCGCTTCTGGAATGGGCGCTGCGGGCCGTTTTGACCTGAAATTTCGCCCCCCCCCGGCAGGCATCACCCCTTGCTCCGTGCCCGCCCCATCAGCTCGACGAAGCGCCTGGCTCCCAGGCCCTGCGGGCGTTCGCGGGACCACACCACGTCCACCCACAGGGCGACGCCGTTGCTGAGGTTGCTGAACGGCATCTCCACCAGCGTGCCGGCCTGGATGCGCGGCTCCACCAGCGCGCGCGGCTGCCAGCCCCAGCCCAGGCCGGCCTCGATGAGCCCGAGCGCGGCCAGGTGGTTGTCGGTGCGCCAGTGGTGGCGCGCGAAGACGAAGCGCGGGTCGGTCTGGGCCAGGTCGCGGCCGGCCACCACGATCTGGCGGGTGGTCGTCAGGTGCACCTCGTTCAGCGCCGCGCCGCCCGCCGCCCGCATCACCGGGTGCTGCGGGGCGATGACGGCGACCAGCGTCTCGCTGCCCACTTCCTGAAAGCCTTCGCGGCCGTCGATGCTGGGGCGCTCGAACACCAGCGCCAGCTGCGCCCGGCCGGCATGCAGCAGGGCCACGGCGTCGGCCTGGGGCGCGGCCAGCACCTCGACCTGCAGCAGCGGATGGTCGGCGGCCAGCGCGGCGAGCGGGCCCGTCCAGTGCGCGGCCAGCAGCTCGGGCGCGATGGCGATGGTCAGGCGCTCTTCCAGTCCTTGCGTGAGGGCCAGCGCCTGCGCGTTGAGCTGCAGCAGCTGCCCGGCCAGCAAGCGCGCCTGGGGCTCCAGCGCCCGGGCAGCGGCAGTGGGCCGGGGTTCTCGGCCGCCACGATCGAAGAGCTGGACGGCGAGTTCGGCTTCCAGGTGGGCGATGGTCATGCTCACGGCCGAGGGCACCCGCGACAGCGCCCGGGCGGCGGCGGAAAACGAGCCGTGGTCGAGCACCGCCAGGAAGACGTGGACGTTGTCGGACGAAAAAGCCATGGCCACTCTCTATCAGAGAAACTGAAACAAGCTGACTTTATATGTCAGCGGCAGACACATACAGTGCCCCCCATGGCTTCCCCTTCTGCATCTCCTTCGACGGTTCCCCCCCACACCGCGCCCGGCCTGCAGGGCGTTCGCCGCCGCGTGGTGTACGTGGCGCTCTATGAAGCCATCGCCATCGCCGTGGCCACCGTGGGGCTGGCGGTGTTCACCGGCCAGGGCGCCGGGCATGCCGGGGTGGTGTCGGTCATGGCGTCAGCCATCGCCATCGTCTGGAACGTGGCCTTCAACTGGGCATTCGAGCGCTGGGAGTCGCGCCAGGCGTCGCGCCGGCGCACCGTGGGCCGACGGGTGGTGCATGCCATCGGCTTCGAGGGCGGGCTGGCCTGCATCCTGGTGCCGGTGCTGGCCTGGTGGTTCGGCGTGAGCCTGTGGCAGGCCCTGCTGATGGACCTGGGGCTGCTGCTCTTCTTCCTGGTCTACACCTTCGTCTTCAACTGGGGCTTCGACCGGGTGTTCGGCCTGCCCGCGTCGGCCCTGGCCGCGCCGGGCGGCACGGCACCGGCGGCGGCCTGACGCTTCAGAACGCGTTGACGATCCCGCAGGGGATCGTCAACGCGTTCTCAGGCGGCCGCGCCGCCGCCGAAGCGGAAGCTGGAGGCGGTGACGCCGCCGTACACGCCCACCTCGTGGTACACGCAGTCGGCGCGCTCGCCCTCGACGGCGCCGGCGGCCACCATCAGCGGAACCAGGTGGTCTTCCCGCGGGTGGGCGATGCGTGCGGCGGGCGCGCTGGCCCAGTCGATCAGCCGGGCGGGCCGCTCGGCGGGCGCCGCGTGCACCAGCGCGTCCTGCAGCCACTGGTCGAACGCGGCCGAGGGCGCGCGCCCCGCCTCGCCGAAGCGGCGCAGGTTGTGGTAGCTGAGCCCGCTGCCCAGGATCAGTACGCCCTCGCTGCGCAGCGGCGCCAGCGCGCGGCCCAGCGCAAGGTGCAGGGCCGGGTCCAGCCCGCGCTGCAGCGACACCTGCAGCACCGGCACGTCCGCCTCGGGGTACATCACCTCCAGCGGCGAGAAGGTGCCGTGGTCGAAGCCGCGTTCACCGTCCAGCCGCGTGGGCAGGCCGGCGGCGCCGATCAGCGCGGCCACCCGCTCGGCCAGCGCGGGCGCGCCCGGCGCGGCGTAGCGCACCTCGTAGGTGTGGGGCGGAAAGCCGGAGTAGTCGTACACCATGGGCGGGCGGGGGTGCGCCATGACCGCGAAGACGTCGTCTTCCCAATGGCCGGAGAGGACCAGGATGGCGCGCGGGCGCTGGCCGAGCTGGCGGGGGATGTCCTGCAGCGACAGCTCCAGCGCGCGTAGGCCGCGGCGCATTTCCGGCACGTAGGGCCAGGGGCCGCCGCCGTGCGAGATGAAGTAGGTGGGCAGCAGCGGGGCGCCGGCTGCGGGCGAGGGGGATGGTGCATTCATGGAGGCTCCAGCAGGTGCCGCGGGGCGCGGCGGGTGTCGGACGGGTTGGCTCCACTTTAAGATTTCCCTTGCGGGAAATCGATGGCGTTAGAGTGATGCCAATCTTTCCCGATCAGGCAATCAAGCAAGCACAGCATGGACTCACCGGAGCTCGACCTGACCGCCCTGCGCGTCTTCCACGCCATCGTGGAAGCGGGCAGCTTCAGCGCCGCCGCCGACCGGCTGGGCATGGCCCCGCCCATGGTCAGCAAGCACATGGCCCGGCTGGAACGGGTGCTGGGTGCGCGGCTGCTCAACCGCACCAGCCGCAGCATGAGCCTGACCGAGGCAGGCGCCGCCTTCCATGCGCAGGGCCGGCAGGCGCTGGAGCTGCTGGACGCGGCCGCCGCGGCGGTCGGCCAGGGCCAGCAGCAGCCGCAGGGCGAGCTGCGCATCAGCGCGCCGGTGTGGTGCGCCACGCCGCGTTTCGCCGCGCTGCTGGCGGACTACCGCCGGGCCTGCCCCGCCGTGCGGCTGGACCTGCACCTGGACAACCACATGGTGGACCTGGTGTCCGGCGGCTTCGACGTGGCGCTGCGCATGACGGCCGAGCCGGCGCCGCAACTGATCGCCCGGCCGCTGTGCGCCATGGCGTTCCACTGGGTCGCGGTGCCGGGGCTGCTGGCCGACCTGGCGAGCGCGGGCGGCGGCGGGCAAGATGCGGCGCCGATGCCGGTCATCCTGCCCAACTACGTGCCGGCGGAGCGCCTGACCGCCGGGCTGCAGCAGGCGCTGGGCCGGCGCATCGACCCGGTGATGCGCTCGAGCGACACCACGCTCAGCCACCACGCGGCGCAGGCCGGCATCGGCGCGGCCTTCATGCCCGCCTGGCTGGTGGAACACGACCTGGCCCACGGCCGGCTGGTGCGGCTGCCGGTGGACACGGGCGCCGCCCGCACGCTGCACGCGGTGTACGCCAGCCGGCGGCAGATGCCGCTCAAGCTGCGCAGCTTCATCGACTTCCTGGCGCAGCGGCTGGGCGGGTGACCGGCACCCGCCACCGGTCACTCCACTTCACGCCCCATCACGCTCCGATCACTCCGCTTCACGCCCACGGGGCGACGACCTCGATCCGGTCCCGCCCCTTGCGCTTCGAGGCATAGAGCGCGTCGTCGGCGCGCTTGAGCCAGTGGGACAGCTCCAGCCCGGGCTGGTCGAACACGATCGCGCCGATGCTCAAGGACACGGGCTCGGGCGTTTCGAACATCGCGCGCGCCTGCTGCGCGAAGGCCTCGCGCAGGCCCTGGCCCAGCGCCTGCGCGGCCGCGCCGGAGGCAGGGGGCAGCAGGATCACGAACTCGTCCCCACCCAGCCGGGCGGCGAGCGCGCCGGCCGGCAGCGCGGCGCGGATGAGGTCGCTCAGCACCAGCAGCAGGCGGTCGCCGGCGTCGTGGCCGTGCAGGTCGTTGACCTGCTTGAAGTGGTCGATGTCGATCAGCAGCAGCGCGCCGGGGCGGGTGGCCGAGGCCTGCCCCAGCAGCTCCGGTGCGCGCAGGTGGAGTGCGCGGCGGTTGTCCAGCGAGGTCAGCGGGTCGCGGGCGGCGATCTGCGCGATGCGTTGCTCGCGGCGATGGCGTTCCGTCCCGATCATGGACATCGCCAGCAGCATGACCGCGACGGCGCCCTCCACCAGCGAGACCAGGATGACCGTGCCGCGAAAGCTGGCCAGGTGCACGAACGCGCCCAGCATCACGGCCGAGGCGGCCTTGGCCAGGTAGAAGAGCCCGTGCGCCAGCAGCACGGCGCGCAGCTGCGCCGCGCCCACGTTCAGCGCGCCGCCGTGCGGCCGCAGCAGCAGGCCGGCACCCAGGGTGGCGATGGCGATCAGCAACGACTGGATGCCCAGCATGGCCCTGGACCACCAGGGCCCCTCGGGCAGCAACAGCACGCCCAGCCAGACGACGGCCAGCAGCCACCAGGCCCGCGGCAGCCGGGCGCGCGTGAAACGGGCGACGCCGGCCAGGAACAGCCAGTGGGCCGCGATGAGCAGGCCGTTGGAGAACCAGATCCCGATCAGCAGGTGGCCGCTGGAGCGCAGCAGCGCCAACACGCAGCCCACCGCGATGATGGAGAACCCCGCGCTCCAGAAAAGCAGCGAGCGTTCGCGCACGTGGCTCCACTCCACGGCCAGGTACAGCGCGGAGGCGGTGGCAAGCGCCGCGGTGAGGACGAGCAGGGTGAAGGGGTCGAGAACCATGGTCGAGGCAGGCAGCGGCGCGGGCCGCATCCGTGCGGCATCGGCCAGGCCTGGGGGCCTCGCCGCTGGTGCGGCGCGTCGCCGGATCGGGAGGGGGCTGCCGTTGCGGCCGGGCATTTTCGGCGATCGGCGAATCCGCCCGGGCACCCAGGGCTTCTGCGATGCGGCATGCCAGATCGTCAGCTATCTAAATGATAGCTAGAGGCGCTTGCTGGATGGGCGCCGGAGGCCCAAAAGACCTTGAAACAACGGGGTGGGGACGGCCGCCACCGCCCCGGCGCGGCCCGTCACTCCTGCAGCAGCTGCCCGGCCAGCGCCGCCGCCGCGGTGCGCGTTTCCACGCCCAGCTTCTCGAAGATGTGTTCCAGGTGCTTGTTCACGGTGCGCGGGCTCATGCCCAGGATCTCCGCGATGTCGCGGTTGGTCTTGCCCTTGGCGATCCAGGACAGCACCTCGGTCTCGCGCGGCGTGAGCGGGGTGGGGGGCGTGCGCGCGGCGGGCGGGGCGCCGGCGGCGTCCACCGACAGCAGCAGCATGGTCTCGCCCAGGCCGCTGGCGCCCAGCGGCCGGGCGGACAGCCGGTGCCCGCCCGGCAGGGGCACGGCGCCGTCGCCCTGCCGCTGCACCTGCGCCAGCCAGCGGGCCGTGGCGGCGGCCGGCGCCGCGTCGGCGGCGAAGGCGGCCTCCAGCCAGCGCGTGGCCTGGGGCGAGCGCCAGGCGATGCGGTCCTGCCCGTCCAGCACCACCACGCCCATGCCGGCCACGTCCACCGCGTCGCGCGCCAGGCGGGCGGCGCGGGCGTTGGCGATGTGCGTGGCCAGCCGGGCCAGCACCTCGGGCAGGCGCAGCGGCTTGACCACGTAGTCCACCCCGCCGGCGGCAAAGCCGCGCACGATCTGCTCGGTCTCCGACAGCCCCGTCATGAAGACGACCGGAATGTGCGACCAGGGCGGCGTGGCCTTGATGCGCTCGCACAGCGCGAAGCCGTCGATGCCCGGCATGACGGCGTCGAGCAGCAGGCCGTCGGGCACCGACAGGTCGAGCCGGCGCAGCGCCTCGTCGGCGTCGCGCGCGGCCAGCACCGCGTAGCCCTCGGCGGTGAGGGCGTCGCCCAGCATGCGCAGCGTCGCGAGGTCGTCGTCCACCACCAGGATGACGCGCTGCGCCGTGGGTGGCGTGGGAACGGGGGAAGGGTCAGGCGGGTTCATCGAGTTCGGCATCCGGTTCGGGTTCACGCAGCAGCCGGGTCAGCGCGTCGAAGTCGAGCGCGTCCGCCAGGGCCTGCAGGCGGGCGATCATGGCGCCATGCGCGGGCGATGCGGCACGCGCCTGCCGCAGGCGCTCGCGCAGGCTGGCGGCCTGGCCCGAGCGCGCCAGCGCGTGCAGCTCGCCGCGCAGTGCTTCCGGCAGGGGGACTTCGCCCGTGGAGGGCGGCGCGGCGGGTGCGGCCGGCGGCGCCGCGTCGCCCGCGCCGGCCGCGCCGGCCGAGCCGGCCGAGCCGGGCACAGCGTGGTGCACCCACTGCAGGCCCAGCGCGGACTGCAGCGCCTGCAGCAGTTCGGACTCGACGACCGGCTTGCCCACGAAGCCCTGGCAGCCGTGGGCGGCGACGCGGGCTGGGTCGGCGTCGAACTGGTTGGCCGACACGAACACGATGGGCAGCTCGGCGGCGGGCAGGCGGGCGCGCAGCAGGGTGGCGGTCTGCCAGCCGTCGATGTCGTCCATGCTGATGTCGAGCAGCACCAGGTCGGGCGGCGCCTGGCGCACGATCTCCAGGCATTCGCGGCCGCTGGCGGCCTCCTGCACGGTGAAGCCCAGCGGCACCAGCAGGCCGGCCAGCAACTGGCGCTGCAGGGGCTGGTCGTCCACCACCAGCAGCGTGCGGTGCGGCGGCAGGAAGCCCACCACCGGCCGCAACGCCACGGCCTGCGTGGGCCGCCAAGCCGGGTCGGGCGCGATGCCGGGCAGATAGAGGCGCACGGTGAAGGTGCTGCCCTGCCCGGCGGTGCTGCGCACGCTCAGCTGGCCGCCCATCAGCTCGGTCAGCAGATGGGTGATGGTCAGGCCCAGGCCGGTGCCGATCTCGCTCGCGCGGCGGCCGGCGCTGCCGCGCTCGAAGGGCAGGAAGATGCGTTCCAGATCCTGCGGCTCGATGCCGATGCCGGTGTCCTGCACCTCGATGCGGGCCACGTGGGCGCGGAAGTCCAGCCGCAGCCGCACCTCGCCCCGCTGGGTGAAGCGCACGGCGTTGGAGAGCAGGTTGATGAGGATCTGCCGCAGGCGCTTGGCGTCGGTGCGGATCCACGCGGGCATGGAGCCCAGCACCTCGACCGCGAAGGCCAGCCCCTTGGCCTCGGCCTGCGGCCGGAGCATGCCTTCCACGTCGCGCACCAGCTCGGCCAGTGGCAGGGGCGCCAGGTCCTGCCGCAGCCGGCCGGCCTCGATGCGGGCCAGCTCCAGCGAGTCGTCGATCAGCGCGTGCATGTGGCGGCCGCTGTGCTCCATGGTGGAGAGCGCGTCGCGCAGCGCGGCGGCATCGGGCGGGTTCTTCAGCAGGATCTGCGTGTAGCCCAGGATGCTGTTGAGCGGCGAGCGCAGCTCGTGCGTCATGCCGGCGACGTAGCGGGTCTTGGCCATGTTGGCGGACTCGGCCCGGTCGCGGGCGGCCTGCAGCTCGGCGTCGGTGCGCTTGTGGGCCTCGATTTCCTGCAGCAGCAGCTGGGTCTGGCGCTCCGACTCGTCCTGCGCGATGCGCCGGCTGTCGGTGCTGAGCACCACCCACCAGGCGCACACGGCGGCCAGCAGCGCCAGCAGGGCGCAGATCTTCAGGAACGGTATGCGCAGGAACTGGGCGGGCGTGTCCAGCGCCTCCTGCGCGTAGACCACGCCCACCAGGAAGGCGATCACCGCGCAGAGCGACACCCAGACCATCAGGTAATGGCCCAGCCGCACGTTCACGCGCAGCGCCCACGCCCGCGGCAGGAGCGCCGCGGCCAGGGCGCGCAGCTGCTCGCCCGCGCGCGAGCCGCTCTTGCAGCGGTCGTGGCAGCGCGACTCGAGCGAGCAGCACAGGGAGCAGATGGCGGCGCCGTAGGCCGGGCAGCGGGCCATGTCCTCCGATTCGAAGGCGTTCTCGCACACGGCGCAGCGCACCACCTCGCCCGGCCGCCATTGCGCATCGGGCGGGCGCGCCAGGTAGTAGCGGCCGCCCGTGGCCCAGGCCAGCAGCGGTGACAGGGCCATCGACATGGCCAGCGCGATGAAGGGCGAGAACGCGGCCGCCGCGTCGCCCAGCAGCCCCGCGTGCGCGCAGCTGGCCACGCCGGCGGCCAGCAGCATGGCGCCGAGGCCCACGGGGTTGAAGTCGTAGAGGTGCGCGCGCCGGAATTCGATGCCCTTCGGCGACAGGCCCAGGGGCTTGTTGATGACCAGGTCGGCCACCAGCGCGCCCACCCAGGCGATGGCCACGCTGCTGTAGATGGCCAGCACCTGCTCGAGCGCGCCGAACACGCCCAGGGTCATCAACAGCGTGGCGATGCCGACGTTGAACACCAGCCACACCACCCGCCCCGGGTGGCTGCGGGTGACGCGGGCGAAGAAGTTGGACCAGGCCAGCGAGCCGGCATAGGCGTTGGTGACGTTGATCTTGACCTGCGAGACGACCACGAACACCACCGTGACGGCCACCGCCAGGCCCGGCAGCCCGATGGCCTGCATGACCTGCTGGAAGCCCGCCAGGAACATCTGCGTGGGCTCGGCCGCGCGGTGCGTGCCGACCTCGAACTGCAGCGCCGCGAAGGCGAGGAAGGCACCACCCGCCATCTTCAGCATGCCCATCACGATCCAGCCCGGCCCGGCGACCAGCACCGCGCCCCACCAGCGCCAGCGGTTGGCGGCGGTGCGCTCGGGCAGGAAACGCAGGAAGTCCACCTGCTCGCCGATCTGCACCACCAGCGAGAAGATGACCGCGCAGGCCGCGCCGAACATGAGGCCGTCGAAGGCGCTGCTGCCGCTGCGCAGGCCCGAGAGGCTGGCGAAGTCGCGGTAGAGCTGCGGCTGCGCGAGGGCGATCCAGACGAAGGGCAGCAGCAGCAGGAAGAGCCAGAGCGGCTGCGTCCAGGCTTGCAGGCGCGAGATGAGCGTGATGCCGCGCATGGCGAGCGGCAGGATGACGATGGACGAGAGCACATAGCACCACTGCAGCGGCCAGTCCACCACCAGCTGCAGGGCCAGCGCCATGATGGCGGCCTCCAGCGCGAAGAAGATGAACGTGAACACCGCGTAGATCAGCGACGTGATGGTGGAGCCCAAATAGCCGAAGCCCGCGCCGCGCGTGAGCAGGTCCATGTCGAGCCCGTACCGCGCCGCGTAATAGGCGATGGGCAGGCCCGTGAGGAAGATCACCACGCCCACCGCCAGGATCGCCCACAGGGCGTTGGCGAAGCCGTAGTTGAGCGCGATGGCGCCGCCGATGGCTTCGAGCGCCAGGAACGACAGCGCGCCGAACGCCGTGTTGGCCACCCGCCATTCGCTCCAGCGCCGGAACGCCTTGGGCGTGTAGCGCAGGGCGTAGTCCTCCATGGTCTCGTCGGCCACCCAGGTGTTGTATTCGCGGCGGAAGCGAAAGATCGTCTGCGGGGCGGCGGGTGCTTCGGAGGACGGCGGCATGGCCCGCAGCGCATGCAAGAAACGTTCTTGCCCCGGGGCGGTGCCGCCGCCACGGTGCGTCGGCGGCAGGGGCGAAGGCACTACGTTAATTGACGTATGGGCAGTGCCCAGGGTTCTCCCTAATCTTCATTCCAGCGCGGCCATCCCGCTGCCCGGACGACAGATCCGTCGCCGTTCATCCCCCGCCAGACGCAAGGAGCGCCTTCATGAAGCACCCTCTCGACCCCCGCAACACTTCTGCCGCCCCCGTCACCGCCGACGCGGGCCGGCGCCGCCTGCTGCAAGCCATGGGCGCGGCGTCCGTCGCCGGCCTGCCGGCCTGGGGCTTCGCGCAGCCGACGGCGCAGGTCAACACCACCAAGCTGGCGGTGACCGACACCGAAGTGACCGTCGGCCAGCTGCATTCGGCCACCGGCACGATGGCGATCTCGGAGACCGGCTCCATCCAGGCCGAGCAGCTCGCCATCGACCAGATCAACGCCATGGGCGGCGTGCTGGGCCGCAAGATCAAGGTCATCAAGGAAGACGGCGCCTCCGACTGGCCCACCTTCGCCGAGAAGGCCAAGAAGCTGCTCATCAACGACCACTGCGCCGCCGTTTTCGGCTGCTGGACCAGCGCCTCGCGCAAGGCGGTGCTGCCGGTGTTCGAGAAGGAAAACGGCCTGCTCTACTACCCCACCTTCTACGAAGGCCTGGAGCAGTCCAAGAACGTGATCTACACCGGCCAGGAGGCCACGCAGCAGATCCTCTACAGCCTGGACTGGGCGCAGAAGGAGAAGAAGGCCAAGACCTTCTTCCTGATCGGCTCGGACTACATCTGGCCGCGCACCTCGATGAAGATCGCGCGCAAGCACATCGAAAACTTCCAGAAAGGCAAGGTCGTCGGCGAGGAGTACTACCCGCTGGGCAGCACCAACTTCGGCTCGCTGATGAACAAGATCAAGGTGCAAAAGCCCGACTGCATCTTTGTGGCCGTGGTGGGCGGCTCCAACGTGGCCTTCTACAAGGCGCTCAAGGCCGCCGGCATCACCGGCGACAAGCAGCTGCTGGTGACGCTGTCGGTGACCGAGGACGAGATGACCGGCGTGGGCGGCGAGAACTTCGCGGGCTTCTACTCGTCGATGAAGTACTTCCAGTCGCTGGACAACGAGAACAACAAGAAGTTCGTGGCCGCCTTCAAGGCCAAGTACGGCCCCAACGCCGTCATCGGCGACGTGACGCAGGCGGGCTACCTGGGCCCCTGGCTCTGGAAGGCCGCGGTGGAAAAGGCCAAGAGCTTCGACGTGGACAAGGTGGTGGCCGCGTCGCCCGGCATCGAGCTCAAGACCGCGCCCGAAGGCTACGTGAAGGTGGACGCCAACCACCACCTCTGGAGCAAGTCGCGCATCGCGGTCGGCCAGCCGGACGGCACGTTCAAGGTGGTTTCCGAATCGCCCGAACTCATCAAACCCGATCCGTTCCCCAAGGGTTACCAGTAAGTCCTGCCCCGATCAGGCAGGTGATGCGCAGCGGCCTGCCGCCCCGGTGGGCGGGCCGCTGCATGCACCGTTTTCGCTCTTCCCGATGGGCTTGCACGCAGGAGCTGCACCATGACTTTCTCCGAAATGATGAACATCGGCCTGATGCAGGGCTTCGCGGGCCTGAGCCTGTTCGCGGTGCTGCTGCTCATGGGCCTGGGCCTGGCGATCATCTTCGGCCAGATGGGCGTGATCAACATGGCGCATGGCGAGTTCATGACCATCGGCGCCTACACCATCTACCTGGGCTCGACGCTGACGGCGCAGTACGCGCCCGACTTCATGCCGTTCTACTTTCCGCTGGCCATCGTGGCCGCGTTCGGCTTCGCCTTCGTGGCGGGCTGGCTGGTGGAGTGGAGCCTGATCCGCCATCTCTACAAGCGCCCGCTAGATACGCTGCTGGCCACCTGGGGCGTGAGCCTGGCGCTGCAGCAGTGCTTTCGCACCTTCATCGGCCCCAAGGAAGTGAGCCCCACGCTGCCCGACTGGCTGATGGGCTCCTGGGCGCCGGCCGAGGGGCTGGACATTCCCATCAACGGCCTGTTCGTGCTGGCGCTCACCGTGGTGGTGACGGCCGGCGTGCTGATCGCGCTGCACAGGAGCCGCTGGGGCCTGCGGGTGCGCGCCACGGTGAGCAACCGCGTGATGGCCAACGCCATCGGCATCGACACGAAGAAGACCGACCGCCTCACCTTCGCCATCGGCTGCGGCATCGCCGGCGTGGCGGGCGCGGCCTTCACCACCATCGGCTCCACGGGGCCGACCTCGGGCTCGCTCTACATCGTCGATGCCTTCCTCGTCGTGACCTTCGGCGGCGCGGCCAGCCTGCTGGGCACGGTGGTGTCGGCCTTCGGCATCGCGCAGACGCAGTCGATCACCGAGTTCTTCCTGGCCGGCTCCATGGCCAAGGTCATCACGCTCTCGCTGATCGTGCTGATCCTCATGGTGCGGCCGCAGGGCCTGTTCGCCTCCAAGGTCCGCCGCTGAACCGCGGCGCTTCCTATCCCTTCGCCCCTACCGGAGTCTTTCCATGAACGCCCTCAAAGCCTGGGTCCAGCGCTACCAGCTCGCCAGCCTGGTGCTGCTCACCGTGCTGCTGGCCGTGGTGCTGCCGCTGGCCCTCGACGTCTTCCGCCTGAACCTGGTGGGCAAGTACCTGACCTACGCCTTCGTCGCCATCGGCCTGGTGATGGTGTGGGGCTACGGCGGCGTGCTGAGCCTGGGCCAGGGCGTGTTCTTCGGCCTGGGCGGCTACGCCATGGCCATGTTCCTGAAGCTCGAAGCCTCCGACCCCATCAGCACCAAGATCCAGTCCACGCCCGGCATCCCGGACTTCATGGACTGGAACCAGATCACGGCGCTGCCCGCGTTCTGGGTGCCGTTCAAGAGCCTGCCGTTCGCGCTGGCGGCGGTGGTGGTGGTGCCCACGCTGCTGGCCTGGATCGTGAGCTTCGCCATGTTCAAGCGCCGCGTGGGCGGTGTCTATTTCGCCATCATCACGCAGGCGGTGGCGCTGATCTGCACGGTGCTCATCATCGGCCAGCAGGGCTACACGGGCGGCGTCAACGGCATGACCGACCTGAAGACGCTCTGGGGCTGGGACACGCGCACCGACAGCGCCAAGGTCATCCTCTACTACGTGTGCGTGGCGCTGCTGGTGGCGTCCATCGTGCTGTGCCGCTACATCCAGACGAGCAAGCTGGGCACGCTGCTGCTGGCCATGCGCGACAAGGAAGACCGCGTGCGCTTCTCGGGCTACGACGTGGCCAACTTCAAGGTCTTCACCTTCTGCATGGCGGCGGCGCTCTCGGGCATCGGCGGCGCGCTGTTCACGCTGCAGGTGGGCTTCATGTCGCCGAGCTTCGTGGGCATCGTGCCCTCGATCGAGATGGTGATCTACGCCGCCGTGGGCGGGCGCATGAGCCTGGTGGGCGCGGTCTATGGCGCGCTGCTGGTGAATGCGGGCAAGACGTACTTTTCCGAGAGCTTCCCGGACCTGTGGCTGTTCCTCATGGCGGCGCTCTTCATCGGCGTGACCATGGCCTTCCCGATGGGGCTGGCGGGCCTCTGGGAAGAGCGCATCGTGCCCTGGTGGAAGGGCCGCCGCGAGGCCCTGCGCCGCGCCGCCGTGCCGCCACCCGCGCCCTGGCCCAACGCCGCCGCCGATGCGCAGCCGCCAGCGGCCGCCACCGCCCCGTCGACCCCCGCCGCGCCGCTGCCGCAAGGCACGCGCCAGCAGGGCGTCTGAACACGCACACCGCGCAGGAGCCCCTTCATGAGCAACACCGACTTCGCCCTGGCCGTGGAAGACCTCACCGTCTCCTTCGACGGCTTCAAGGCCATCGACAACCTGACGCTGTACGTGGACAAAAACGAGCTGCGCGTGATCATCGGCCCCAACGGCGCCGGCAAGACCACGCTGCTGGACCTCATCTGCGGCAAGACCCGCGCCACGGGCGGCAGCATCAAGTTCAAGAACGAGGAGCTGACCCGCATGGCCGAGCACAAGCGCGTGCGCCTGGGCATCGGCCGCAAGTTCCAGACGCCCTCCATCTACGAGAACCTGTCGGTCTTCCAGAACCTGGAGGTGTCCTACCCCACGGGCCGCACGGTGTTCGGCGCGCTGGCCTTTCGCTGCACCGACGCGGTGAAGGAGCGCGTGCAGGCCGTGGCCGAGGACATCGGCCTGGCCGACCGCCTGGAGACCGAGGCCGGGCTGCTGTCGCACGGCCAGAAGCAGTGGCTGGAGATCGGCATGCTGCTGATGCAGGAGCCCGAGCTGCTGATGCTGGACGAGCCCATCGCCGGCATGAGCGCCCGCGAACGCGAGCTGACGGCCGAGCTGCTGGAGCGCATCTGCCGCAACCGCGCCGTGATCGTGATCGAGCACGACATGGAGTTCGTCAAGCGCATCGCGCACAAGGTGACGGTGATGCACCAGGGAAAGATCCTGGCCGAAGGGCCGATGGACAAGGTGCAGGCCGACCCCAAGGTCATCGACGTCTACCTGGGACATTGACATGCAGCGCCAACGTGAGCCGCAGCAGCGGCAGGCACCCTGCCAGTCCCAGGCCCGGCATGGCAGAGCGCTGAACCGGCCGGGAATGCCGGGCCGCCCCTGCAGCGAAGTCAAGGAGGAGGCGAAGCCGGGGGACATTCGCGGAAGGGGCCGCCCGGCGGTCCCGGCCCGTGCGCAGACCTCGCGCCTGTCTGCCCCCTCAGCCTTCGCACCCGCCACCACGAACGCCATGAAGCCAACGGACGTCCCAGGAGCCATCCCATGCTGAAAGTCACCGACCTGCACGTCGCCTACGGCCAGAGCGAGGCGCTGCACGGCATCTCGTTCGAAGGCCATGCCAACGAGACCGTCGCCATCATGGGCCGCAACGGCATGGGCAAGACCACGCTGTTCAAGAGCCTGATGGGCGTGCTGCCCACCAAGAGCGGCAGCATCCGCGTGGCGGACCAGGACGTCACGCGCGACGAGAGCTTCCGCCGCGTGGCCAAGGGCATCGCCTACGTGCCGCAGGGCCGCATGATCTTCCCCACCCTCACGGTGGAGGAGAACATCCAGACCGGCCTGGAGAACGCGAAGGAAAAGCGCATTCCCGACGAGATCTACGCGCTCTTCCCCGTGCTCTGGGACATGCGCCGGCGCAAGGGCGGCAACCTCTCGGGCGGCCAGCAGCAGCAGCTGGCCATCGCCCGCGCCCTGGTCACCGACCCCAAGGTGCTGCTGCTCGACGAGCCCACCGAAGGCATCCAGCCTTCCATCATCAAGGACATCGCGAAGGCGCTCAACGAGATCCGCAAGATGCGCCAGCTCACCATCGTGGTGTCCGAGCAGGTGCTGAGCTTCGCGATGGACGTGGCCGACCGGCTCTTCGTCATCGAAGGCGGGCGCCTGGTGCACGAGACCACCCGCGCCGACACCGACCAGCAGCGCATCAAGTCCTACCTCTCCGTCTGACCACCACCCCAAGGAGCCTGCCATGACCGACACCCTCATCAAAGTCGACCTCACGAAGTCGCCCACCGAGAACGAGAACATCCATAACCGCTGGCACCCCGACATCCCCATGGCCTGCTGGGTCAACCCGGGCGACGACTTCATCCTGGAGACCTTCGACTGGACCGGCGGCTTCATCAAGAACAACGACAGCGCCGACGACGTGCGCGACATCGACCTGACCACCGTGCACTACCTCTCCGGCCCGGTGGGCGTGAAGGGCGCGGAGCCGGGCGACCTGCTGGTCGTGGACCTGCTGGACATCGGCGCCAAGCAAGACAGCCTCTGGGGCTTCAACGGCTTCTTCTCGAAGAAGAACGGCGGCGGCTTCCTGACCGAGCACTTCCCCGAGGCGCAGAAGTCGATCTGGGACTTCAAGGGTATGTTCACCAGCTCGCGGCACATTCCGGGCGTGAACTTCGCGGGCCTCATCCACCCCGGCCTCATCGGCTGCCTGCCCGACAAGGCCATGCTCGACCAGTGGAACGCCCGCGAGCAGGCGCTGATCGACAGCGACCCGACCGCAGGCCTGGCCAACCCGCCGTCGCCCGGCACGGCCCACATGGGCAAGATGACCGGCGAGGCGCGCAACCAGGCCGCCGCCGAGGCCGCCCGCACCGTGCCCCCGCGCGAGCACGGCGGCAACTGCGACATCAAGGACCTGTCGCGCGGCTCGAAGGTGTACTTCCCCGTTTATGTGGACGGCGCGGGCCTGAGCGTGGGCGACCTGCACTTCAGCCAGGGCGACGGCGAGATCACCTTCTGCGGCGCCATCGAGATGGCCGGCTGGGTGCACATGAAGGTCACGCTCATCAAGGGCGGCATGGCCAAGTACGGCATCAAGAACCCGATCTTCAAGCCCAGCCCCATCGTGCCCACCTACAACGACTACCTCATCTTCGAGGGCATCTCTGTGGACGAGACCGGCAAGCAGTACTACCTGGACGTGAACGTGGCCTACCGCCAGGCCTGCCTGAACGCCATCGAGTACCTGAAGAAGTTCGGCTACAGCGGCGCGCAGGCCTATTCCATTTTGGGCACGGCGCCGGTGCAGGGCCACATCAGCGGCGTGGTGGACGTGCCCAACGCCTGCGCCACGCTCTGGCTGCCCACGCAGATCTTCGATTTCGACATCAACCCCACGGCCGCCGGCCCGCAGAAGATGCTGGACGGCAGCATCGACATGCCGCTGTCGCCCGACCTCGCCTGAAAGGGCCGCGCCCATGCCGACCTACGACTACCAGTGCCCGGCCTGCGGCGGTTTCGACGCGCTGCGCAGCCTGGCGCAGCGCAACGAGCCCGCCGCCTGCCCGGTGTGCAGCACCGCGTCGCCCCGCGTCTTCGCGAGCGCGCCGCACCTGGCCTGCGTGAGCCCGGAGCAGCGCCGCGCCCACGACACCAACGAGCGCGCGCGCCACGCGCCGCGCTCCTCGCGCGACACTGAGGCGGGCAGCTACGGCCGCATGCGCCACCCCGCGGGCTGCGGCTGCTGCAGCGCAAGCAGTGGCAAGCGCGGCGCCACGGTGACCGCGCCCAACGGCGCGAAAGCCTTTCCGTCCAAGCGCCCCTGGATGATCAGCCACTGAGCGCCGGCCCTGCGGGGCCTCTCCTTCACCCACCCCACCCCCAGGAGCTCCCGCCATGATCCACGGCGACATCTCGAGCAGCGACGACACCGTCGGCGTCGCGGTCGTGAACTACAAGATGCCTCGGCTGCACACCAAGGCCGAGGTGCTGGACAACGCCCGCCGGATCGCCGACATGCTGGTCGGCATGAAGTCCGGCCTGCCGGGGATGGATCTGGTCATCTTCCCCGAGTACAGCACCCACGGCATCATGTACGACCGCCAGGAGATGTTGGACACGGCCGCCACCATCCCGGGCGAGGAAACGGAGATCTTCGCCGCCGCCTGCCGCAAGGCCAGGGTGTGGGGCGTGTTCTCGCTCACCGGCGAGCTGCATGAAGAGCACCCGCGCAAGGCGCCCTACAACACGCTCATCCTCATGAACGACCAGGGCGAGATCGTGCAGAAGTACCGCAAGATCATGCCGTGGACGCCCATCGAGGGCTGGTACCCCGGCGACCGCACCTACGTCAGCGACGGCCCCAAGGGCCTGAAGATCAGCCTCATCATCTGCGACGACGGCAACTACCCCGAGATCTGGCGCGACTGCGCCATGCAGGGGGCCGAGCTGATCGTGCGCTGCCAGGGCTACATGTACCCGGCCAAGGAGCAGCAGATCCTGATGAGCAAGGCCATGGCCTTCGCCAACAACAGCTACGTGGCGGTGGCCAACGCGGCCGGCTTCGACGGCGTCTACAGCTACTTCGGCCACAGCGCGCTGATCGGCTTCGACGGCCGCACGCTGGGCGAATGCGGCGAAGAAGAGATGGGCGTGCAGTACGCCGCGCTCTCCAAGCACCTGATCCGCGACTTCCGCCGCCACGGCCAGAGCGAGAACCATTTGTTCAAGCTGCTGCACCGGGGCTACACGGGCCTGCTGAATTCGGGCGAGGGCGACCAGGGCGTGGCGGACTGCCCCTACGGCTTTTACCGCCAGTGGGTGACCGACCCGGCCGCCGCGCGCCGCACGGCCGAAGCCGTCACGCGCTCCGCCGTGGGCACGCCGCAGTGCCCGGTGGGCGGCATTCCCCACGGAGAGGAATAAACCGGGCGCATCCGCCGCGCCTACCGCCCCCGGGGCGAGAAATCGCTCTCGACCCAGGCCAGCGCGCTGGCCTGGCCGAGCTTGTAGTTCGCATCGACCCGCGCCTCGCCCAGCAGCTGGCCGCCGGCGTCGTGGGCCGTGAGCACGGCGTACGGATATTCCTCGTCGGGCACGATGCGCAGGGCCACGCGCACGAGCTCGTCGCCCGCGCCCACCGTCACCGCCTTGTGCAATTGCGCATGTAACTGCTGCTCGTGGCGGCGCAGCACTTCCGACGCGGTCTTGACCAGCGTGTGGAAGGCCGCCACGTCCAGCGGCTTGGGGTTCTTCTTGTCGCGGCCCATGGTCCAGGGGCCGACCAGCGCCGGCTCGGATTCGCCGCGCAGCGTCATGGACACGGCCCAGCCGTCGTCGTCTTCGTTCTTGATCACTTCGGCCGTCCAGAGGCCGTCGCTCCAGAGGCGCGCCTCCTGAATGGGCGCGTCGCCAGGGGTGTCGTGTGCCGCCTCGTCGGCGGATGGCAGGGGAGAATCGTTCATCGCCCAATTGTCCGGCACGCAGCCGGCCGCCCCGCCGGCCTCAGCCCCGGCGTTGCCGGCCCGCCGCAGGCGCCTGCGTCACCAGCCAGATGCCCCAGCACACCAGCACCAGCGCGAGGGCATTGCGCCATTCCAGGATGCTTTCGCCCAGAAAGAGCGCCGACAGCAGCGCGCCGAACACCGGAATCATGAAGTTGAACGCGGTGATGAGGCTCACGCGGTTGTGCTTGAGCAGCAGGCTCCAGATCGAGATCGCCAGCGCCGACAGCACCGCCATGTAGCCCAGCAGCGCCGACGAGGCCGGCGTGACGTGCCCGAGCGAGCCGCCCAGCGCGTAGCCCGCCGCCAGCAGCACGCCGCCGCCCACCACCAGTTGCCAGCCGGTCATGGCGACCGGGTCCATGTGCTGCGAGATGCCCTTGCCGTAGACGCCGCCCACGGCCAGCACCAGCGCGGCGATGACCACGAAGCCTTCGCCCAGCAGCGTGAACTCCACGCCTGCCAGCCCGTCGCCCCATGCGCCGCCCAGGTTGACCACCATCACCCCGACGAAACCGGCGGCACAGCCCAGCGACTTGCGCCAGGTGAGCCGGTCGTTGTGATGGAGCCAGTGCGCCAGCAGCACGCTGAAAAACGTGCTGGTGGCGTTCATGATCGAGGCCTTGACGCCCGTGGTGTGCGCGAGGCCAATGTAGAAGAACACGTACTGCACGCTGGTCTGCAGCAGGCCCAGCACGACGAGCTGGCGCCACACCGAAGGCGGCCAGCCGCCCAGCCGCCGCCCGGTGGCCGCGCCCCAGGCCAGCAGCATCAGCCCCGCGGCCAGGAAGCGCCAGCCGGCGAACACCAGCTTGGACGGGATGTCGTCCCCCGCGATGCCCAGCAGGGCATAGCCCGACTTGATGGCCGGGAACGAACTGCCCCAGAGCAGGCAGCAGAAAAGGGCCAGCAGAAAGACCGTGCCGCGCCGCGTGAAGGCGCTGGAGGCAGCGGGGGTGGCAGGCGTGGGGGGCTGGACGGGGGCGGCGGAAGAAGAAGAAGACAAGGACGAGCGCTTTCAGCCGGGCGCACGGGCCCGGGGTGGGGGCATTCTAGGCAGTCGTACGACGACCTCGCAGGCCCGTTCACGGCCGGCCTGCTGCGCGGAATCCCCATGGAATGCATCCTGGCAGAATGCTCTTGTTTTGATAGCTGTATGCGCAATGGATATGAGCGCTGGAGCCATATTTCATATCCAGACCGGCCCTGTCACCCGCTGCCCGCCCTGTGGCACCATGCGTGCGCCGCCCCCACCCACCCCGACAGAACCCGGCCGCCATGCACAGCCCTCCGCCCCCCGCACGCGCAGCAGGTGCCGATGCGTCCACCGCCGCGCCCTTGCCGCCCACGCTCTCGCAGGCCTGGCGCTTCTGGCTCAAGCTCGGCTGCATCAGCTTCGGCGGGCCGGCCGGGCAGATCGCGCTGATGCACGAGGAACTGGTGGAGCGGCGCCGCTGGATCTCCGAGCGGCGCTTTCTGCACGCGCTCAACTACTGCATGGTGCTGCCCGGCCCCGAGGCGCAGCAGCTGGCGACCTACATCGGCTGGCTGCTGCACCGCACCTGGGGCGGCATCGTGGCCGGAGCGCTGTTCGTGCTGCCATCGCTGGCGCTGCTCATCGGCCTGTCGTGGCTCTACATGGCGCACGGCGACGTGCCGGTGGTCGCGGGCGTGTTCTACGGCATCAAGCCCGCCGTCACCGCGCTGGTGGTGCAGGCCGCCTGGCGGGTGGGCGGGCGCACGCTGAAGAACGGCTGGCTCTGGGGCATCGCCGTGGCGGCCTTCGTGGCCCTCTTCGCGCTGGAGCTGCCCTTTCCGCTGATCGTGCTGGGGGCCGCGCTGATCGGCCACCTGGGCGGGCGCTTCGCGCCGCAGTCGTTCATGGCGGGCAGCGGTGGCGGCGCGCATGGCGGCGGCGGCAGCAGCGGGCAGGGCGCCGCCCAGGCGCCGCCCGCGCTCATCGACGACGACACGCCCACGCCGCCCCACGCGCGTTTCAGCTGGCCGCGCTTTCGCGCCGTGCTGCTGGTGGGCGGCGGCCTGTGGCTGGCGGCCATGGCGGGCCTGGTGACGCTGCAGGGCTGGCAGGGCACGCTGACGCAAATGGGCTGGTTCTTCACCAAGGCCGCGCTGCTGACCTTCGGCGGCGCCTACGCCGTGCTGCCCTACGTCCATCAGGGGGCGGTGGAGCATTTCCACTGGCTCACCGCCGCGCAGATGATGGACGGGCTGGCGCTGGGCGAGAGCACGCCCGGCCCGCTCATCATGGTGGTGGCGTTCGTGGCCTATGTGGGCGGCTGGACGAGTGCCGTGTTCGGCCCGGGCGCGCTGCCGCTGGCCGGCGCCGTGGCCGCCGTCGTGGTGACCTTCTTCACCTTTTTGCCCTCGTTCGTGTTCATCCTGCTGGGCGGGCCGTTCATCGAATCCACCCACGGCCAGCTGCGCTTCGCCGCGCCGCTCACGGCCATCACCGCCGCCGTGGTGGGCGTGATCGTCAACCTGGCCGTGTTCTTCGCCGTGCACGTGCTGTGGCCGCAGGGCCTGGGCGGGCGCTTCGACACGGCCAGCGCCGTCATCGGCGTGCTGGCCGGCGTGGCGCTGATGCGGCTGAAGTGGGGCGTGCTGCCGGTGCTGGCGCTGGCGGGCCTCGCCGGCGTGGGCTGGCGGATGCTGCCGCTGGCGGGGGGCTGACGGCGCCGGCGCCGGCGCCCGCACCCACGGCGGGCCGCAGCCGCGCCACGAATTCCCGCGCCGCCGCGCTGCGCGATGCGCCCCGGCGCCAGAGCACGCCCGCGCGGCGCACGGTGGCGGGGTCGGTCAGCGCGATGGCGCGCAGGCCGGGCCCGGCCTGGCCGGCGGCGCGCTCGGCCGCGATGGTGGCCAGCGGCCCGCTGCGGCAGGCGTGCAGCAGCGCGTCCACCGATTCCATCTCCACCCGCACCAGCGGAGCGATGCCGGCTTGCGCGAAGGCCGCGTCGATCATGCGGCGCGTGGCGAAGCTCTGCGGCAGCAGGGCCAGCGGCACGCCGGCCAGCTCGCGCAGGCGCAGGCTGCGACGGCGTGCCAGCGGATGGCCGTCATGCACCACCAGCTGCAGGCGCTCGTCGAAGAGCGGCTCGGCCTCGATCTCGTCGCGGTGCGCGGGATGGAAGGAGATGCCCACGTCCAGCCGCCCGGCGATCAGCTGCTCTTCGATGGGGCCGCCGCGCAGGTCGCGCACCACCACCTGCACGCCGGGGTAGGCCGCGCTGAAGGCGGCCACCGCATCGGGCACCAGGTGCGTGAGGAAGGTGGGGATGACGCCCACGGTGAGCGTGCCGGCCTGCAGCCCCGCCATGTCGGCCAGCGCCATGCGGCCGGCCTCCAGCTCCTGCAGCGCGCGCGCCGCGTGGCTGCGAAAGGCCATGCCCGCCTGCGAGAGCTTCAGCCCCCGGCCCAGCCGGTCGAAGAGCGGCAGGCCGAGTTCGGCCTCCAGCTGCCTGAGGCCGTGCGACAGGGTGGACTGGGTGACGAAGAGCGCGTCGGCCGATTGCGTGAGGTGCTCGGTCTCGGCCACGCTCAGGAAATAGCGCAGCTGGCGCAGTTCCATGGAAGCTCCCTGAAGTCGGGGTTGAGGGTTGGGGTCGATCACCCACCATTCGATGCGGTCGAACGATGCATGCCATATATATCATTGGAACGCAGGGGAGCGTGGCGATAAGGTCGCCCTCCATGACCACCCCGCTTCCCGCCGGCCTGCGCATCGAGCGCATCGAGGCCCGCATCCTCGACATTCCCACCATCCGGCCGCACAAGTTCTCGTTCGGCGCCATCCACCGCCAGAGCCCGGTGGTGGTGCAGCTGTGGCTGGCGGGCGGCGCCTGCGGCTTCGGCGAGGCGGCGACCATCGGCGGCCCGTCGTGGAACGAGGAATCGCCAGAGTCCATCCTGCATGCGATCACGCAGTACCTGGCCCCGGCCGTGTCGGGGCAGGATGCCGGCCGCTTCGAGCACCTGCTGCAGCGCATGGACACCGTCTGCAAGGGCAACCGCTTCGCCAAGAGCGCGGTGGAGATGGCGGCCATCGACGCCGTGGCGCGGGCACTGCATCTACCCGCCTGGCAGCTCCTGGGCGGCAAGCAGCGCGAGAGCCTGCCGCTGGCCTGGACGCTCGCCAGCGGCGATTCGGCCCGCGACGTGGAAGAGGCCGAGCGCATGCTGGAGGCCCGCCGCCACCGCATCTTCAAGCTCAAGATCGGCGCGCGCACCCCGCAGGACGACGTGGCCCACGTCACCCGCATCGCACGCGGCCTGGACGGCCGCGCCGACATGACGGTGGACATCAACCAGGCCTGGGACGGCAACACCGCCCGCCGCTACGTGCCGCAGCTGATCGATGCGGGCGTGAGCCTGATCGAGCAGCCCGTTGCGCAGTGGAACGTGGAGGCGCTGCGCCAGCTCACCGCCGGTCTGCCCGCCGGCGCGCTGGTGATGGCCGACGAAACCGTCTGCACGCCGCAGGACGCCATGCTGCTGGCCCGGCAGGGTGCCTGCCACGTGTTCTCGCTGAAGGTGGCCAAGCACGGCGGCCTGCTGCGCACCCGCGCCGTGGCGGCCGTGGCCGAGGCGGCCGACATCGGCTGGTACGGCGGCACCATGCTGGAGACGTCGCTCGGCAGCGCCGCGTCGGCGCACGTGTTCGCCACGCTGGCGGGCACGCACCACAACTGCGAGCTGTTCGGCCCGCAGCTGCTGGTGAACGACATCGTCGCCACGCCCATGCAAGTGCGCGACTTCGCGCTGCAGCTGCCGGATGGGCCCGGCTTCGGCGTGCAGGTGCTGCCCGAAGCGCTGCACCGTTTCGACCGCGCCCGCGAAGGCCTGGCTGCGGTGCACGTGGACATGGGCCGCAACGCCGCTGGCGCCACGGCCGCCCCCGCGAATTGACCGCGGGCGGCCAGCCAGCCAGCCAGCCGCCGCCCTGGAAGAAGAAGAGCACCAACGATTCATTCCATCACCTGGAGACAAGCACCATGGCACCGTCCATCACCCCCCCTTCCCGGCCCAGCCGCCGCCGCGCCCTGGCCCTCGCGGCCGGCGCCGTGGCCACCGTGGCGGCCGCGGCCTTCTTCCTGCCCGCCCCGGCGCATGCACAGCCGGCCGACGCCGCCGCCTGGCCCGCCAAGCCCATCCGCTGGGTCGTGCCCTTCCCGCCCGGCGGCGCGATGGACGTGATCGCCCGCACGCTGGGCGAGCGCGCCGGCCGCGCGCTGGGCCAGCCCTTCGTGATCGAGAACCGCCCCGGCGCGGGCGGCAACATCGGAGCGGACGCGGTGGCCAAGTCGCCCGCCGACGGCTACACGATCATGATCACCTCCATCGGCATGGCGACCAACAAGGCGCTCTATGCCAAGCTGAGCTACGACCCGGCGAAGGATTTCGCGCCCATCAGCCTGCTGGCCGTGGTGCCCAACGTGCTGGTGGTGAACGCCAACAGCCCCGACAAGACGGTGGCCGACGTGATCGCGCACGCGAAACGCGAGCCCGGCAAGCTCACCTATGCCTCGGCCGGCAACGGCACCTCCATCCACCTGGCGGGCGAGGTGTTCGCGTCCATGGCCGGGCTGAACCTGCTGCACGTTCCCTACAAGGGCAGCGGCCCGGCCGTCACCGACATGCTGGGCGGGCAGGTCGACCTGATGTTCGACAGCATCACCTCGGCCGCGCCGCACATCCAGTCCGGCAAGCTGCGCGCGCTGGGGGTGACCAGCGCCAGGCGCTCGGCCACGCTGCCGAACGTGCCGACCATCGCCGAGGCCGGCGTGCCGGGCTACGAGGTCTCGCCCTGGTTCGCGGTGTTCGCGCCGGCCGGCACGCCCGCGCCCATCGTGCAGAAGATCAACGCCGCTCTGCTGGACGCGATGAAGCAGCCCGACACCCAGGCCCGCTTCGACGCCATCGGCGCGCAGCCCATAGGCAGCACGCCGGCCGAGCTGGCCGCGCATGTGGACAAGGAAATGGCGCGCTGGGGCAAGCTGATCAAGGAACGCAATATCCGCATGGATTGAGCGGCGGCGGGGCCACCAGGGGCGCGGCGCGTTCAGCCCAACCGTGGCCGGCTGCACGGCCACGGTTCGCTGTCCCACAAGCGGGGTAGCCGCCATCCGATGCCCGCGCGGGGCGCCGGGGCGGACACTCCTGCGCATGAAACTCCGAGCCTCCTGCACCTTCACGATGCGCGTGTCGCATCCCACGCCCGTGGTGGCGATCCTCCGGCCGCGCAGCGGCACCGCCCAGTGGCTCGAGCACGAGAAATACAGCCTGGAGCCCTGGGTGCCCTGTACCGAGTTCGTGGATGCTTTCGGCAACCTGTGCCAGCGTTTCATCGTGGCGCCCGAGGGCATCCAGGTCGGCGTGGAGATGACCGTCAGGGTCGAAGACACGCTGGCGGTGGATGAGAACGCCGCGTGGGTGCCCGTCTCCGAGCTGCCCGACGAGGCCCTGGCCTACCTGTTGCCGAGCCGCTACTGCCCCAGCGACAAGATGGAGGACAAGGCCTGGGAGATCGTGGGCGACCAGCCGAGCGGCTACCGCCAAGTGGAGGCCATCCGCGCCTGGATCCACGAGAACATCCGGTACGCGTACGGCACGAGCACCTCCACCACCGACGCCTGCGACACCCTGGCCGACCGCACGGGCGTCTGCCGCGACTTCTCGCACCTGGGCATCTCGCTGTGCCGGGCGTTGAAAATTCCGGCGCGCATGGTGGTGGGCTACCTGCACGAGTTGGACCCGATGGACATGCACGCCTGGTTCGAAGCCTACGTGGGCGACCGCTGGTACACCTTCGACGCCACCCAGCCGGCACCGAAGGCGGGCCGCATCGTGCTGGCCTACGGACGGGACGCGGCCGATGTGGCGTTTCTTTCCGACTATGGCAAGCGGCCGCTGGAGATCACGGCGATGAAAGTGGAAGTGAGCAAGCTGTAGGCACGCGTTCCGTCATTCGGCCTTCGTCCTCGCCTGACGGAGACGCGGCAAGCATTCCTTGAATGCGCTGCGCCTCTTTCTTTCCATCGCCCGGCAACCTTCGCCACGCTTCGATCGCTGCACTGAGCGCCACTCTGGAAGCACGCCCGGTCGCTGGCTGACCCAGCCCTCGATGGCTGGCGTGACCCACTGCGGGTGACTCTGCACTGGATTCTTTGACATCGAAGTACGGATTCTCGAAGCGTATCGGGAGGTCGGCCCGCGTCGCCTATTCCGCAGATGCCGGACCTTCCCCGAACAGCCCTGCCGCACGATAGCTGTCGATCATCGCGTCAAACAGCGTGATGTCGGCTCGGCTGCGCGCGACCAGCTGCGCACCGGCAACCGCCGCGAAGACCGCTCGGGCTCGCGCCTCGCCTTCATGCTCCGCGACCGCCCCGGCATCCACCAGCGTTCGTTGGAGCCACCCAATGTTGATGTCGGCAAACGCCTGAACTTCCGTCTTGACCACGTCAGGCAGGTCGTCGTATTCCGCGGCCATGAAGCTGCACAGACAAAGGCGATTTCCGTTGGCCAGAGATCTGCGGAATTCGTTGGGGTACTCGTACAGGCTGCGTTGCGGATTGCCTGAAGTGGTGCGCAAATCCTCCAGCGACAGTGCACTGTCCTCCCAGTACCGGCGTGCCACAGCCGCGCCGAGGTCCGCTTTGGTCGGAAAGTGGTAGTGGATGCTCGCACTCTTGATACCCACAGCCGTGGCCAGGTCGCGGAAGTTCAAGCCTGCATAGCCATGGAGCTGTGCGGTCTGCTTCGCCGCAGCGAGGATGGATTCCCGCGAGTTGGTCGCCAAAACATTTCTCCTTCTTCAATGCCGGGGGCCTCAGTTGGAGAGACCCGGTTCGACTATTGTAATTTTTCTACCACCTGATAGATAGATGTTGACGCGTCAGCCGGCCGCACATACGATAAGTTTTCTACCAACTGATAGATAGTCTTCTTATGAACTCCGAACTGACCCGTTACGACGCCACCCGGCTGGCCGAACTCATCCGCACCCGCGAGGTGTCTTCCGTCGAGGTCGTGCAAGCGCATCTTGACCGCATAGGCGCCGTCGACTCCCAAGTCAATGCCATCGTGACGATTGACGAGAGTGCGCTTGCGGCCGCAAAGGAAGCGGATAAAGCCATTGGTGCGGGCCGGGAGGTGGGGCCGCTCCATGGCGTTCCGTTCACCGTGAAGGATTCGATCGACACCGCTGGCGTCGCCACGCAGCGAGGCTCACCGATCTTCAAGGGCCGCACGCCCGACACCGACGCGGTCAGCGTCGCCCGCATGAAGAAGGCCGGAGGCGTGCTGCTCGCCAAGACGAACCTTCCTGAGTTCTCGTACTGGATCGAAAGCGACAACCTCCTCTGCGGCCGCACCAACAATCCCTGGGATCTCACCCGGACGCCAGGCGGCTCCAGCGGGGGCGAATCTGCCGCCATCGCTGCCGGTATGTCACCTATCGGGCTTGGCACTGACCTCGCGATCTCTGTCCGGGGCCCCGCGGCGCAAACGGGTATCTCGTCGCTGAAGGCGACGCATGGCCGCGTGCCCATGACCGGCATCTGGCCGCGCGCTCCCCGCCGCTTCTGGCACGTAGGCCCCATGGCGCGCAGCATCCGTGACCTGACGCTCGCGTTCTCCCAACTGAGCGGTCCGGACGGCCAGGACGCCTTTGCGACCAGCACCGCCGCCTTCGACGCGGGCATGGGCCGTCAGCCGGGTCGCCCATTGCGGGTGGGCTGGATGACCGGCCCCGGCTTCGGGCCGGTGGATGCCGAAGTGCGCGCGACCGTGGCATCCGCAGCGGACGCCTTGAGAGGCCTGGGCATGCACGTGGAAGAAGTGGGTATCCGGCACTCGAAAGGGACTTCGCTTTGGACATCTTCAACCGCCTGCATGTCATGGAGATGAAGCCCGCCTTTGAAGAAGCGACCCGGGGTCGTGGGTCCGAAGATCTCTACCTCATGGCCAAAACCATGCTGGGCTTGCCTGACACGTCGATGGAGGATTACATCGATGCGGAGCAGGGGGCCGAGCGGCTGCGCGATGGCTATGCGGACTACTTCACGAAGTTCGATGTCCTGTTGACCCATGTGCTGCCGACACCAGCCCACCCACACGGTGTGGCGGAATTCGTGATCGATGGCCAGAGGGTGGATGCAACCTACCTTCAAGGCGCCACCGTTCCGCTGAACGTGACGGGTTTGCCGGGCATCTCGATGCGGTTCGGCACCAGCAAGGACAACATGCCGATCAACGTGCAATTGGTCGGGAGCTGGATGGCGGAGTCAACGATCTTGCACGTCGCATCGCTCCTGGAAACCGTGAGCCAGGTGCGTGACCTGCATCCGACGCTCTGAGCGAGCAGGTGGTGCGGTACAGGCTGGCGGCAGGCCATGGCCTTCTCGCACCTACCATCCGAGCCACGGAGCATCCGAGCCGTGTGCTTCTGTGGCCTTCAAGGCAGCGTCAAATCCATACCCAGATGCTTGGCCAGCGCGAACGTCAGCCACAACAGCAGCGCGAGCGCGACGAGGAACACGACTCCCAGCTTTGCCGCCGTGACGAGCAGGGCGCGCTTGTCCGTGTGCTTCTTGTCCTGGTCGTAATGCCATTTGACGGCGAAGAACATGCAGGTGCCGAAGACGAGCACCTTGAACGTCACAAAGACTACCGGGATCCAGTCGATCATGGGGTGGGACACCTTGTTGTGCGCGGCAATGAACGCTGCGGCGAAGCGGACGCCCAGGCCAGGAATGCGAAGCGGGAGGGCGCCGCTGCGGTTTCGTGACATGGTACGGAGAGGCAAGATCCATACATTGCCAGACAACGACGCCAGCCACCTGTCCGCCCACCCCCATGCAAGACGACCGCCCGCCCTTCTGGCTGCCGACACTGGCCGCGCACCGCGGCCCCCGCTTCCTGCAGATCGCCGATGCATTGCAGGCGGCCGTGGAGAGCGGGGCGCTGCGGCCGGGCGACCGGCTGCCGCCGCAGCGCCAGCTGGCGCTGCAGCTGGGCGTGGACCTGACGACCATCACCCGCGCCTACGACGAGGCCCGGCGTCGCCAGTTGCTGGAGGGGCGGGGCGCCCACGGCAGCTACGTTGCCGCGCCCCGGTTCGAGCGGGGCTTGCTGCTGGACCTGAGCATGAACATTCCGCCGCCGCCGGAGGGCGTGGACTTCGACGCGCTGGTGCGGGAAGGTCTGTCGCAAGTGCTGCGGGGGGCGGACAGCGCCCAGCTGATGACCTACCAGCTGGGCGGCGGCAGCAAGGCCGACCGCCGCGCCGGGGCGCAGTGGCTGCGCCCCATGCTGGGCACGGTGGATGAGGGACAGGTGGTCGTCTGCCCCGGTGCGCAGGCGGCCATTGCCGCGCTGATGCTGGCGCTGACGGAGCCGGGCGACGTGATCCTGGCGGAGCCCTTCGGCTACCCCGGCCTGATGGCCGCAGCAGCCCAGCTGGGACGCCATGTCGAGCCGGTGCCCGCAGACGCGCACGGCATGCTGCCCGACCGGCTGGAGCAGGCCTGCCGCCAGCACCGGCCTGGGCTGGTGTACCTGAACCCGACGCTGCAGAACCCGACCGCCGTCACCATGCCGCAGGCCCGGCGCCTGGCCCTGGCCAGCGTCGCCCGGCGCTGCCAGGTGCGCATCGTTGAGGACGACCCGTACTGGCTGCTGGCCCATGACCCGCCGCCGCCCATCGCCACCTTCGCACCCGAACAGGTGGTGTATCTCTCGACCCTGTCGAAGTGCCTGACGCCAGGCCTGCGCGTGGCCTTCGTGCTGCTGAGCGACCCGCAAGAGCGCGACCGCTTTCTGACCGCCCTCAGGTCCTTCGCGCCAATGGCCCCGCCGTTGACCGCCGCCCTGGCGACGCAGTGGATTCTCGATGGTTCAGCCGCCCGGCTTGCGGCGAGTGTGCGCCGGGAGGCGCGCCTGCGCCACCGGATGGCGGGCGACGTGCTGGCGGGGCGCTACGGCGGTGCCGGCGACGGCCTGCATGCCTGGCTGGAACTGCCGGGCTACTGGAATTCTTTCCAACTGGCCGAGGCCTGCCGCTGCCAGGGCATCGCGGTCATGCCGGCGGAAGCGTTCACTGCCGGTAGCGGGGTGGGGGAGTCGAATGCCATCCGTATCTCTCTGGGCAGCGTGCAGGACCGTGGGCGGCTGCAAGCCGCGCTGCGCACGCTGTCCGATCTGGTGGCCCGAAGGCCCGGACTGCTTCAGGCCCCCTTACCGTCATGACGCCGCCCCCTCCACCCCCACCTGAAACACCCGCGTGAAGTCGCAGCACGACTGCGCCAGCATGATGACCGACCCCACCAGCGCGCTGCGCTGGTCGCCCCGCACCATCGCCACGTAGGGCACGGGCGGCAGGGGTGGCTGCACGTCGATTTCGGCCAGCATGCCGGCGGCAACGAGGGGCGCCAGGCAGTGGCGAGGCAGGTAGCTCACCCCCAGGCCGGACACGGTGAGCCCGGCCAGAGCGATCAGGTTGCTGACCACCAGGGTGTCCGCCGGCTCCACGCCGCGCTCGCGCAGCCAGGCGTCGTAGAGGCGCCCGGTGCCCGAGGCATTGCCCTGCACCAGCAGGCGGTGGGCCGCCAGGTCGTGCAGGCGCACCGGGCGGCCCCGGGGCGGCGCGGGCACCAGGCCGGGCCGGCACATCCAGGCGCTTTCGACCTGGCCCACGGGCCGGGTGGGCAGGCGGCTGTCGGCAAAGGCGTCGGGCACGATGATGACATCCAGCGCGTCGGCCAGCAGCTTGTCGCGCAGCGGCAGGCTGCCGTCCACGTCGGGCTCCAGCGTGACCTTGGGGTAGTGCTCGCGCACCAGCCCCACCAGGCGCGGCAGCCAGGTCATGGCGGTGAGCTCGGTCACGCCGATGCGCAGGCGCCGCTCGATCACCTCGGGCTTGCCGAACTGCTCCACCGCCGCGTCGCGCTCGCGCAGCAGCTTGCGCGCCAGCATGAACATCTCCTCGCCTTTTTCGGTCAGCCGGGCGGTGCGCTGGCTGCGGTCGAAGAGGGCGGTGTCGAAGGCCTGTTCCAGCTCGTGCACCCGCTTGGAGATGGCCGACTGGGTGGTGTGCAGCTTGCGGGCGGCGGGCGCGAAGCCGCCCAGCTGGGCGATCCAGTAGAGGGCTTCGAGCTGCTTGTAGGTCATCATGGCGGTGTTGAACAGATCGCTTTTGCTCATGCGATTCGAGCACAAAAAATCGCTTTTTGAAACGTTGGCCGACTTCCACAATGGACTGCATCCACCCCGTGCGCTCCCCTCGCGGCGCACGGACTTCACTTCACGCCACCGGCCCCCCTGTCGCATCGTTGCCATCGCTGGCCTCCACCGGAGTTTCGTGCCATGACCTCCCGCCGTCTTGCTTCCACCACCCTCGCCGCCCTGCTGGGCGCCTGCCTGCTGGGCACCGCCACCGCGCAGCCGCAGGAGATCGACACCCTGGCGCGCATCAAGCAGACCGGCGTCATCACCATCGGCAGCCGCGACAGCTCGATTCCGTTTTCGTACACACCCAAGGGCGGCAGCGAGCCGGTGGGCTTTTCCAACGACATCTGCCTGAAGGTCGTCGATGCGATCAAGGCCAAGCTGGGCCTGCCGGCGCTGCGGGTGCAGTACACGCTGCTCAATTCGCTCAACCGCATTCCGCTGATGCAGAACGGCACGGTGGACCTGGACTGCGCCACCACCACCAATTCGGTCGTGCGCCAGCAGCAGGTGGCGTTCGCGCCCAGCCATTTCGTGGCGGGCATCACCGTGGCGGTGAAGAAGGACTCGGGCATCAATTCGCTGGCCGACCTGGCCGGCAAGACGGTGGCCACCGTGTCGGGCAGCACTTCGGTGCAGCTGCTGCGCACCTTCAAGCGGGCCGAGGCGATGGAAGTGCGCGAGATCAGCGGCAAGGACACGGCCGACGCCTTCCTGCTGCTGGCCAACGGCCGCGCCGACGCCTATGTGCTGGACGACGTGCAGCTGGCCGGCCTGATCGCCACGTCGCCCAACCCCGGCGACTACCGCATGCTGCGCGACGTGGTGCTGCGCCAGGAGCCCTACGGGATCATGATGCGCAAGAACGACCCGCAGTTCGAGGCGGTGGTGGACGAGGCCGTCACGCAGCTGATGAAGAGCGGCGAGATGGAGCGGCTCTACGCGCGCTGGTTCACCCAGCCGATTCCGCCGGCCAACGTGAACCTGAACTTCCCCATGACGGATGCCGTGCGCGAGGCCTTCCGCAACCCCAGCAAGAAGGGCGTGTGATGGCGGCGACCGGCATGTTGGCGGCCCGCTACCCGCAGGGCCTGCTGTTCCGCGAGGCGGTGATGCGCCAGGTGCAAGAACGCTTCCTGCAGGTGGACCACGACCACGCGGGGCGCCCGCGCATCTACTTCGACAACGCGGGCGGCTCGTTCCGCCTGAAGGCGGCGGTGGAACGCTTCGCGCAGATCGACGCGGTGCCCGACAACACCGAGCGCATCCACCCCGTGGCGCGCGAGCTGCAGGCCATCCAGGCCGCCGGCACCGACGACCTGCGCATGATGCTCAACGCCCAGGGCGGCAGCGTGCACGCGGCGCTCACCGCATCGGGCGCCATGTTCGAGATGGTGCGCGCCATCGCGCTGAACGTGCCGGGCACCAACCTGGTCACCACGGTGCTGGAGCACCCGTCTTCGTATGACGCGATGGAGCGCTACGCTGCCGAGACAGGGCGCGAGCTGCGCGTGGCGCCCAGCAACCCGGCCACCGGCGGGGTGGACGTGGACGCCGTCGTGCGGCTGGTGGATGAAGGCACGACGCTGCTGAACGTGATCTACGCCTCCAACATCTCCGGCGCCAAGCTGGACCTGGAGCGCATCGTGGCCGCGGCCCGCGCCATCAAGCCCGACCTCTACATCGTGGTGGATGCCGTGCAGCACGCGCCGCACGGGCTGATCGACCTGCAAAAGACGCCGGTGGACGGCATCAACATCGCGCCCTACAAGTTCTTTGGCTGCCGGGGCTCGGGCCTGGCGTGGCTGTCTCAGCGTGCGGCCGCGCTGCCGCACCACAAGCTGTCGGCCAAGCCGGAAGGCTTCTGGGACCTGGGCAGCTCGTCGCCCTGGCAGTTCGCCGTGGTGACCGAGATCGCCGACTACGTCTGCTGGCTGGGCAGACAGGCGCTGCAGGAACTGCCGGAGCCGGCAACCGCCGGCGATGCCGCCGAGCCCTCGCGCCGGGCCCTGTTCGCGGCCGGCATCGAACGCATCATGCTGCACGAGCGGGCCCTGCTCGCGCGCCTGCTGGACGGCGACGGCGCGGCCCGCCCCGGCCTGCGCCGCATGCCCGGCGTGCAGGTGTTCCTGGACCACCCGGACCTGACGCTGCGCGATCTGATCATCGCCATCGGCATCGACGGTGTGGACTGCACGCAGGCCGTGCACGAATACGGCCTGCGCGGCGTGACGGTGTACGAGCGCAGCGTGGCGAGCCTCTATTCGCGGCGCATGCTCGAATCGTTCGGCCTCTCGGGCGCGGTGCGCGTGTCGCCGCTGCACTGCCATACGGCCAGCGATGTGGACGCCTTCCTGCGCGTGACCGAGGAGATCGTGCGGGCGCGGCATGAAGCGCCTCGCTTTGGATCAAATCAGGCTGCAGCGCTTTTGTAATAAGCGCATCATGCTATGAATTAAATAGCAACTTGCCTGCGCGCCCGCTGGCCACCGTCTCAGACGATGTGAATGAATCCGGCGCGCCCGAGCGGGCCGCACCAACGCGTCCCGTCAAGGCGCAAAGCGCAGCCATGGCTCGGGCTATGGCGAGCATTTGCAACGCCGAGGGGGCGTGTTTTTGCGGTGCGAGCGGGCATGGCGGGTTCTTTCGCACCTTCTTAGCCCGCCGGCTGGCTGGCGCGGAAGTAGGCCGCGTTGTAGTTCTTCACTTCCCCCGTGTCCGCATCGAAGGCCAGCCGTTAGGTCAGCGTCTCCAGCGGCTGGCCGTACAGGTGGAAGTGCAGCGTGGGCTCGGTGCCCACCACCGCGATGCTGTGGATGTCGTCGCCCAGGAAGGCGATGGGCGTGCCGGGCTGCACGGTCACTTCGCTGGCCAGCTGGATCCGTGCGCGGGCCGGGTCGCTGCGGTCGTCGGTGCGCTCATAGAGGCGGTTCACTTCCTGGCCCCGCACCGCCACGATCACGGCCCAGGTGGTGTGGTTGTGCGGCGCGGTGGTCTTGCCGGGGTTGATGGCGTTGAGATAGAGCGCCAGGCCCGCATCGCCGTCCTCGGGGTTGAGCCGGTAGCGGGTGGAGGCGCCCACGCCTTCGGTCACGGCGGGCGGGGGAAAGTCGGCATGGGTGAACAGCTCGTCGTGGGCGGCCAGCTGCTCCAGCCGCGCCGCGATGGCGCCGAGCGTGTCGCGGCCTGGCGGGGTGTCCGCCGCCAGCAGGCGCCGCACGTCGGCCAGTGCGGCAGCGACGGCCTGGCGGCGCTGCCCGGCCCGCGTCGCCGCGGGGAGCGAAGCGGTGGCGGCGCTGGTGAAGGGAATACCGGTCATGCAGGAGCCTCCGAACGAATGGTGAACCGGACAAGGCGGCAATGCGGGCGGTCGCACGCCGGGCCGGGAGCGGTGGTCGCCCGCAACGCATCACCGCGCCGGGCCATTATTCAACGATTCTTAGCCGCCCGGCCCCTGGGCACGGCCCGCCGGGCACCTGCCGATAATGCGGCGCTCATGCCGTCCACGCCACCCCTGCTGTCCCGCCGACACTGCCTGCTGTGGCAGGGCTGCGCGCTGGCCGGCCCGCTGCTGGCCGGCTGCGGCACGCCCGCGACCACCACGCGCGGCGAGGTGCAGGCGGCCGCCGTCTCGCCCACCGAGCTGGCCCAGTCCGACGTGAACCGCATGGCGACCATCGCCATGCGCGCCAACCTGGACAGCCTCTACCTGCTGATGGACAAGCTCTACCGCCGCAACCCGGCCGAGTGGCGCAAGGGGCTGGAGCCGGGCCAATTGCCCGGGCGCATCCTGGCGGGGCAGCGCGTGCGCGACGCCGTCGAGCAGCGCACGCCCTGGCCGGCGCTGCAGGGCCGGCGCGACATCGCCGCCCTGGCGCTGGCGCTCGGCTCCGAATTCACGGGCGACCGGGTGGCGGCGGTCATCTGCGCCACGGCCGACATGATCATCACCGCGCACGGCGGCAAGACCGAATTCTTCCTGATCGACAGCCTGGACGCGCAGCACCTCTACAACGCCGCGCGCAACGTGGAAAGCGCCGTGTGGCTCATCGCCCAGCGCCGGGGCGCCGATGGCCGCCCGCTGCTGCTGGCCGACGAGATCGGCCCCGATGGCCGCAACCTGAGCTTCGAGCGCGAGTTCGGCAAGATCATCGCCCGGCTCGACCTGCTGGCCGGCGTGGTGGCCGAGAAGCTGCGCCGCGCGGCCATCAGCTACGTGCAGGGGCTGGTGGGCGGCACCTTCCTGCAGTTCCTGCCGGTGCGCTGACGGCGCTGCCCCCCCCGCAGCGCCTTACTTCTTGCCGGTGAAGATGAAGCCCGCGGTCTGCGAGGGCAACAGACCCAGCGCGAGAAGGTTGCCGCTGTCTGCATAGGCCACTCCCGACACACTGGCCCCATCGCCCAGCGCGCAGGACGCTCCGGAGAACGTGACCCGCAGGTCGAAGACATTCTTTCCGCTGGCGCGTGGCACCACGGAGCCGCTTGCCGTACACCCCAGTGAGGGCGGCGAGGACACGGCGCCCATGGCGGAAATGGTGACCGACAGCGCCTGTACCGGCGCGCCGGTCGCCACACCGGAACCGGTGTATGTACCGGCCAGGGTGGCCAGTGATGCTGGCTGATCGTAGGCAGCGCTGTAAGCCCCTTGCACACTGACGCCCGTAGGCAGCCGGAACTGGATGGCGCTGCGTGCCGCATAGGTGCCGGTGTAGCTGGACGCCGCCACCGTTCGGGAGACCAGATTGAACTCGTGACCCGTACCCGTCAGCGCACCGTTCGAAGAAGCGGTGCTGCCATGCAGGGCGCCGTACAACGAGCCGTTCTGTCCAAAGACGCCCCAAGTTTCCCCGTTCTCCAGCACGGCCACGCTGACGTCGTAGCCGGTAGATGACTTGCCGCTCCAAAAACCCTCGGCGCTGGTGGCCGGCGTGACCGGAGCCGGCGAGGGGGATGCATCGCTGCCACCACCACCACCGCCGCCGCCGCCGCAAGCAGTCAGAACCGATGCGGCCGCCAGAACATATCCTGCACATAGACGCATATCAACCCTCTCAGTTTGTCAGTGCGGGTGGTGGGAGACCACCCTGTCGATCCCGCGCGCATGGTAACGCAAATAGTCGGAAACGGACTATCCACAATCGGCGTAAAGCATCCAGCGTGCCGACCACGATCTACCACCCCCGCTACCAGACTCTTCGAGCGGGATTGAGCGCGATGCGCAAGCAGGCCGGGCTCTCGCAGGTCCAGTTAGCCGAGCGGCTCGGGGTGGGGCAGTCGTTCGTCTCCAAGGTCGAGCGCGGGGAGAGCTACGTGGACGTGATGCTCTTCGTCGACTGGTGCCAGGCCTGCGACATCGCCAGCGCGGGGCAGGCACTGGACCGCCTGACGGGCAGGTGAGTCGGTAGAATCCGCGCTCCTCCCAAGGAGCGTTGCAGCGGTCCCACCCCCGACCGTCAGGCTTGGGAAATTCGACGACCTGCAACGACGCTCACCTGTTGTTCCCGCCCCCGAACCGATTGCACAGGTGAGCCTGATGTCCGCTGTTTCCGTCCCTCCCATGAAGCTGTCCGGCCTGGAGCCTGTCTCCATCGGCGAAGGCACGCTGTTCGTCAACATCGGCGAGCGCACCAACGTCACCGGCTCTAAGGCCTTCGCCCGCATGATCCTCAACGGCCAGTACGAAGAGGCCCTGGCCGTGGCGCGCCAGCAGGTGGAGAACGGCGCCCAGGTGATCGACATCAACATGGACGAGGCCATGCTCGACAGCCGCGCGGCCATGGTGCGCTTCCTGCAGCTGATCGCCTCCGAGCCGGACATCGCCCGCGTGCCGATCATGGTGGACAGCTCCAAGTGGGACGTGATCGAGGCCGGGCTGCGCTGCATCCAGGGCAAGGGCATCGTCAACTCCATCTCCATGAAGGAGGGCGTGGAGAAGTTCAAGCACGAGGCGCGCCTCGTGAAGCGCTACGGCGCCGCTGCCGTGGTGATGGCCTTCGACGAGGTGGGCCAGGCCGACACCTTCGCGCGCAAGATCGAGATCTGCGAGCGCGCCTACCGCGTGCTGGTCGATGAAGTGGGCTTTCCGCCCGAGGACATCATCTTCGACCCCAACATCTTCGCGGTGGCGACGGGCATTGAGGAGCACAACAACTACGCCGTCGATTTCATCGAGGCCACGCGCTGGATCAAGCAGAACCTGCCGGGCGCCAAGGTGTCGGGCGGCGTGTCGAACGTATCGTTCAGCTTCCGCGGCAACGACCCGGTGCGGGAAGCCATCCACACCGTGTTCCTCTACCACGCCATCGCCGCCGGCATGGACATGGGCATCGTCAACGCCGGCATGGTGGGCGTGTACGACGACCTGGAGCCCACCCTGCGCGAGCGCGTGGAGGACGTGGTGCTGAACCGCCGCCCCGATGCCGGCGAGCGGCTGGTGGAGATCGCCGAGACGGCCAGGAGCGGCGCCAAGGACGAGAGCAAGAAGCTCGAATGGCGCGGCATGCCCGAGCAGCCCAAGACCGTGGGCGAGCGCCTGTCGCACGCGCTGGTGCACGGCATCACCGACTTCATCGTGGAAGACACGGAAGAGGCCTATCGGGAGATCCTCGCCAAGGGCGGCCGCCCGCTGCACGTGATCGAAGGCCCGCTGATGGACGGCATGAACGTGGTGGGCGATTTGTTCGGCGCGGGCAAGATGTTCCTGCCCCAGGTGGTGAAGAGCGCGCGCGTGATGAAGTCCGCCGTGGCGCACCTGATCCCCTACATCGAGGAAGAAAAGCGCCAGGACGAACTGGCCGGCCGCGACGTGCGCAGCAAAGGCAAGATCGTCATCGCCACCGTGAAGGGCGACGTGCACGACATCGGCAAGAACATCGTCACCGTGGTCCTGCAGTGCAACAACTTCGAGGTGGTGAACATGGGCGTGATGGTGCCCTGCCACGAGATCCTCGCGCGCGCCAAGGTCGAGGGTGCGGACATCGTGGGCCTGTCGGGCCTGATCACGCCCAGCCTGGAAGAGATGCAGTACGTGGCCGGCGAGATGCAGAAGGACGACCATTTCCGCATCAAGAAGATTCCGCTCCTGATCGGCGGCGCGACCTGCTCGCGCGTGCACACCGCCGTCAAGATCGCGCCGCACTACGAAGGCCCCGTCGTCTACGTGCCCGATGCCTCGCGCAGCGTGAGCGTGGCGCAGAGCCTGCTGGGCGACGGCGTGGACAGCTACGTGCAGGAGCTGAACGCCGACTACGACAAGGTGCGCACCCAGCACGCCAACAAGAAGCAGACCCCGCTCTGGCCGCTGGCCAAGGTGCGAGCCAACAAGACGCCCGTCGACTGGGCGGCGTTCAAGCCCACCGTGCCGCGTGCGCTGGGCCGCCGCGTGTTCAAAAATTTCGACCTGGCCGAACTGGCCCGCTACATCGACTGGGGCCCGTTCTTCCAGACCTGGGACCTGGCGGGGCCGTACCCCGCCATCCTGACCGACGAGGTGGTGGGCGTGGAGGCCATGCGCGTGTTCGCCGACGGCCAGGCCATGCTGAAGAAGATCATCGAGGGCCGCTGGCTCAGCGCCAGCGGCGTGATGGCGCTGCTGCCCGCCAACACCGTGAACGACGACGACATCGAGTTCTACACCGACGAGACGCGCACCGAAGTCGCCATGACCTGGTATGGCCTGCGCCAGCAGGCCGAGAAGCACACCATCGACGGCGTGACGCGCCCGAGCCGGTGCCTGGCCGACTTCGTCGCCCCCAGGGAGAGCGGCATCGCCGACTACGCGGGCCTCTTCGCCGTGACCGCCGGGCTGGGCGTGGAGAAGAAGGAAAAAGCCTTCATCGACGCGCTGGACGACTATTCGGCCATCCTGTTCAAGAGCCTGGCCGACCGCCTGGCCGAAGCCTTCGCCGAATGCCTGCACCAGCGCGTGCGCACCGACCTCTGGGGGTATGCGGCGGGCGAGGCGCTCACCAACGACGAGATGATCGCCGAGCGCTACAGCGGCATCCGCCCCGCGCCCGGCTACCCGGCCTGCCCCGACCACAGCGCCAAGACAGACCTCTTCCGCGTGCTGCAGTGCGACGAGATCGGCATGACGCTGACGGAAAGCCTGGCCATGATGCCGGCCGCCAGCGTGAGCGGCTTCTACCTGGGCCACCCGGAGAGCGCCTACTTCAACGTCGGCAAGATCGGCGAAGACCAGCTGCACGACATGGCCCGGCGGCGCGGCATGGAAGAAGCCGCGCTGGCGCGGCTGCTGGCGCCGAATCTCTGAACCACGTCCTTCGCAGAATGCGGACTGCCCTATCTGGATGAAAATCCGCGTTACCCGCCTTGCTATAATCAGCCCACAATCCCTTCGCCGTGTCATTCAGTTGGCTTGGCTTAGGGCGAAAAGGCCACCGCAAGGTGGCTTTTTCATTGGTGAGTACCGCCTTGACCAGAACGTCCATCTACATCGACGGCTACAACCTCTACTACTCCCGGCTCAAGGGAACACCGTACAAGTGGCTGGATGTCACGGCATTGTTTCGTGATCGCATCCTGCTGCCGCAAGACCCCGGCGCCACGGTGGTATCCATCAAATACTTCACGGCGCCAGTCAAGGCGAACTATGCCCGGCACGGAGAAGCGTCCGCTCAGGCACAGACGCAATATCTACGCGCCATCCAGGCCCGGGCGCCGGAGCTGGTGCAAGTCATCAACGGGTTTCACATCTTCGGGCCGACATCGTTGCCGAGCTATCGGGAAGGCACCGACCCGTCCAAGGATCACGTCTCACCTGTCTGGATGATCGAAGAGAAACAGACCGATGTGAATATCGCCCTGCACGCCTATCGCGATGCGGTCCGCGGCGCATGCGATCAGTTGGTGATCTGTTCCAACGACAGCGACCTGGAGCCTGCCTTGAAAATGATTTGCGAGGATGCGCCTGCTGCCAAGCTGGGGCTGGTCATGCCTTTGCGCGAGAAGGACACGGCAGAAGGCAAGGTACCCAACAAGCGACTGACGGCTCTTGCGCACTGGGTGCGCCGTCACATCCGGGACGACGAATTGGCCCAGTCGCAGCTGCCGCAGCATGTTCCAACGAAGAAGAAGCCTGCGAGCAAGCCTCTGCATTGGTAGGGCATGGCGTCCGGTCGCATTCGACGAAATTCCGCAAAGGACGAAGGCCGCGCATGTTAGGGCCTTCCGCTTGGTGCATCTCTCAGCTTGTTAGCGTCCAGAGCGGATATCCAGTGAACTGAGTGCTTGGGAATCTACCCGCCTGCGCACAGCGATGGCCGCAACCCCAAGCACGGCTCGTCGCTAGCCGTCACTCGCCGAGCTGCACGTGCCATGCGAAGGCGGCGCGATCGGCTCCTCAAGCGCAAGGTCCGTATGCTGACGCCGCTGGAGCGGCATGGGGTTCAATGGAATATGAGCACTGGCAGGAACTTGTCGTGCGGGAGGCCCTGGGCGAAACGCCTACTGACTAGATAATCGCCGGCTCTCTCGATAATTCGTTGAAAAGCAATTCATGACCGACGCCACGCAACGCCCCGAACTGCCCGACCACCTCTCTGTCGATCCGCGCAGCAAGTTCCATGTTCCTGCCGTGTTCGAGCACGACATCGGCATTCGCTTCAACGGCAAGGAGCGCTTCGACGTCGAGGAATACTGCGTGAGCGAAGGCTTCATCAAGGTGCCGGCCGGCAAGACGCTGGACCGCAAGGGCCGGCCGCTGATGATCACGCTCAAAGGGACGGTGGAAGCGTTCTACAAGTGAATACCTGTTCGCGCTGGTGGATCGACACGAACCGTCCGTTCGGGCTGAGCCTGTCGAAGCCAGGGCGCGAACGCGAGTAACCCTGGCCTCCGCAGGCCAGACGATCGCACCGCCGCGCTGCGCGCGGCTCCACCCTCACACACGCTCGAACACCGCCGCGATCCCCTGCCCGCCGCCGATGCACATCGTCACCAGCGCGTAGCGCCCGCCCGTGCGGTGCAGCTCCGCCACGGCCTTGGCGGTGATGATGGCGCCGGTGGCGCCCACCGGGTGGCCGAGCGAGATGCCCGAGCCGTTCGGGTTCACTTTCGCCGGGTCCATGCCCAGTTCCTGGATCACGGCGCAGGCCTGGGCGGCGAAGGCCTCGTTGGCCTCGATCACGTCCATGTCCTGGATGCTGAGGCCCGTGCGCTGCAGCACCGCGCGCGTGGCGGGCACCGGGCCGATGCCCATGTAGGCCGGGTCCACGCCCGCGTGGGCGTAGCCCACCAGGCGCGCCAGCGGTTTCGCGCCCAGCGCGGCGACGCGGTCGCCCGCCACCAGCACCACGGCGGCGGCGCCGTCGTTGATGCCCGAGGCGTTGCCGGCGGTGACCGTGCCGCCGTCCTTCCTGAACGCGGGCTTCATGCCGGCGAGCGCCTCGGCCGTGGTGGCGGCGCGCACGTGCTCGTCGGTGTCGAACGGCGTCACGGCGCCCTTGCGGCCGGGAATCTCGACCGGGACGATCTGCTCCTTGAAGTAGCCCGCCGCGATGGCGGCAGCGGCGCGGCGCTGGCTTTCGGCGGCCAGCTGGTCCTGCCGCTCGCGGCTGATGCGGTAGCGCTCGGCCACATTCTCAGCGGTGATGCCCATGTGCATCTTCTGCCACGGGTCGTGCAGGATGCCGAGCATGTAGTCGATGCTCCTGGCATCGCCCATGCGCGCGCCCCAGCGGGCGGCGGTGTCGAAGTAGGGACCCCGGCTCATCGATTCGCTGCCACCGCCGATGGCCACGTCGCAGTCGCCCAGGGCGATGGCCTGCGCGGCCGACACGATGGCCTGCAGGCCCGAGCCGCAGAGGCGGTTGACGTTGAAGGCGGGCGTCTCGACCGGGCAGCCCGCGTCGATGGCGGCCACGCGCGAGAGGTATGCGTCCTTCGTGTCGGTGGGGATGACGTTGCCCATCACTACATGGCCCACGGCGTCGGCCGCGATGCCGCTGCGCTCGATGGCGGCGCGCACGGCGGTGGTGGCCAGCTGGGTGTTGGGAATGTCCTTGAGCGAGCCGCCGAAGGTGCCGATGGCGGTGCGGGCGATGCTGGCGATGAAGACGTCGCGGGTGGTCATGGCTGCAGGTCTTTCGAGAATGCGTGAAGGAAGAAAAAAGAGGACACGGCGTGCGGACGGCGCCAGGCCATCCATCGTAGGCCCGCCGGCGCCATGGGGCTGGCGCGTGGGTGTCAGCGGCCCTGGAAAACGGGTTTTCGTTTGGCGAAGAAGGCCTCGATGCCGGCGGGCAGGTCGGCCGTCTGCGCGCAGGCGTTGAAGGCCTGCGCCTCGGCGTCCAGCTGCGCGGGCAGGTCGCGGTCGAAGCTGGCGCGCATCAGGCGCCGCATGTGGCCCAGCGCCACGGTGGGGCCGGCGGCCAGGCGCTGGGCGAGTTCGCGCACGGCGCTGTCCAGCTCGTCCGCCGGAAGCACGCGGTTGACGAGGCCCAGGCGCAGGGCGTCGGCCGCGGTGAGTGTGTCGCCCAGCAGCGCGATCTCCAGCGCCCGGCGCAGGCCCACCTGGCGCGGCAGCGCCCACGACGCGCCCACGTCGCAACTGGTGCCCAGGTTGATGTAGGCCAGGTTGAGCCGCGTGCCCTCGGCCAGCAGGATGAAGTCGGCCAGCAGCATCAGGCTCATGCCCGCCCCCGCCGCCACGCCGTGCACCTGCGCGATCACCGGCGCGTCGATGGACGAGAGCAGCACCACCGCTTCGTTCAGCGGACCGAGCAGGTCGGCCGCGCCCTGCGCGGGGCTCGCCCGCAGCGTGGCCAGGTCGCCCCCCGCCATGAAGCCCTTGCCGGCGCCGCGCAGCACCACGGCGCGCACGCTGCGATCGGCGGCGATCTGGCGGGCCGCGTCGCGCAGGGCGATGGCCATGGGCACGTCGACGGCGTTGAGCGCGTCGGGGCGGTGGAACTGCAGGGTGACGATGGCGCCGTCGCGCTGCACGATGAGCGGGGCGTCGGTGGCGGTGTGGGGGGTGGGGCTGGATGTCATGGGCGCTCTGAATTCAGGAGCGGCTTGCGCTGGCAGCTAATGGCTTTGCGGCAGTAATAGCCCGCAAACCTTGGCAACACCTGCGCATGCAGCTATGGTTTCATAGTGAATGGGCTCATGTAGCGTTCAGGCGTACAGCGCCTCGATCTCCGCCGCGTAGGCCTTGTAGATGGACGAACGCCGCACCTTCATGGTGGCCGTCACCTCGCCGTCGTCGTGGTCCAGCTCCTTGGTGAGCAGGTGGAACCGGCGGATCTGCGACACCTGCGCCAGGCGTGCGTTTCCCTGCGCGATCTCGGCGTCGATGAGGCCGCGCACCTCGGGGTGTTCGGCGAGCGAGCGGAAATGGGTGAACGCGATGCGCCGCACCTCCGCCCACTGGCCCACGGTTTCGGCGTCGATCTGCACCAGTGCGCCGACGAACCTGCGGCCTTCGGCGACGACGATGCATTCCTTAATGTAGGGGCTGCCCTTCATCGTGTTCTCGATCTCGGACGGCGTGAGGTTCTTGCCGCCGGCGGTGATCATGATGTCCTTCAGGCGGTCGACGATCTTCAGCTGGCCGCGCTCTTCGCGCACCACGTCGCCCGTGTGCAGCCAGCCCTCCTGGATGGTCTGGGCCGTGGCCTCGGGGTTCTTGTAGTAGCCGGCGAACACCATGTCGCCGCGCAGCTGCAGCTCGCCGCTCTCGCCGACGCGGTGCGCCACCCCGAGCGTGGGCACGCCCACGGTGCCCACGGCCACGTCGTCCAGCCGGTGGCCGGTGACCATGCCGGTGGATTCGGTCAGGCCATAGACCTCGATCAGCGGCACGCCCAGCACGCGGAAGAAGCGCACCACGTCGGGCGGAATGGGCGCTGCCCCCGTGAGCGCCACGCGTGCATTGCGCAGGCCGATGAAGTTCTGCAGGGCGCGGAACATCGTCCAGTAGCTGGCGGCGAAGGCCAGGCGCTCGCCCACGCTCCACTGGCTGCGCGGCTTTTCGGCCAGCGGCAGGCAGGCCTGGAAGGCACGCTGGAACAGCGCGCGGCGCAGGCCGCCCGTTTCCTGCACCTTGATGCTGATGGCGGCGTGCAGCTTCTCCCAGATGCGCGGCACGCCCAGGAACATGCTGGGCGCGACCTCCCGCAGGTCTTCCTGCACGGTGCGGATCGATTCGCCGAAGTTCACCTGCGAGCCCAGGTACACCGGCACGAAGCTGGTCAGCATCTGCTCGGCCACGTGGCAGAGGGGCAGGTACGACAGGTGGGTGGTGGCGCGGCCCAGCTGCAGCCGGTCCACGATGCCCGGCACGACGCCGCGGATGTTGCGGTAGCTGATCATCGCCCCCTTGGGCTTGCCGGTGGAGCCGGAGGTGTAGATCGTCAGCGCCACGTCGTCCAGCGTCTGGCGGGCCAGGGCTTCGTCGATCCATACCTGCCGGCCGGATGCGGCGCCCAGCTGCTCCACCTCGTCGAAGGTGGCGATGAGTGGGCGCACCTCGGGCGCGAAGCTGCGCAGGCCCTTGGTTTCCATCACGACGATCTTCCTGATGCGCGGCAGCTGGGGCAGCGCGGCGAGCAATTTGTCGGTCTGCTCCTGGTCTTCGCAGACCATGATCTCGATGTCCGCATGGCCCACCACGTAGGCCACCTCGGGGGTCGGGCTGGTGGGGTACACCCCCACGGTGACGGCACCCACCAGGCCCGCGCCCATCTGGGCGACGACCCATTCGATGCGGTTCTCCGCGATCACGCCCACATGTCCGCCGGCCGGCAGGCCCAGCGCGCGCAGGCCCAGGCCGAAGCGGCAGGCGCGCTCGTGGTAGCGCGCCCAGGTGACGGGCTTCCAGATGCCGAAGTCCTTTTGCCGGATGGCGATGCGCTCGCCATCGGTGCGGGCGCGCTCGCGCAGCATCTGGGGCAAGGTGAGGTCAGTGAGGGTCATGTGCGTCGTCCGTTGCGCTGTGCCATCCATCGGCGCGGCCCGGAGTGCAGGCACTGCCCGGGCCTGGGCAGCCGTGCAAGGGCCGCCGCCCCGCAGCGCCGGCTGCGTCCCCCTTCCCGCACCGCGCAGCGGGGCGCGAGCAGGGAGAGACACGCTGCTTCAGGGGGATGCTCTTCATGACAACCAGCGTTTCCTGCGCTTGTAGTGCTTGATGTCCTTGAAGCTCTTCGCTTCGCCGCTGCCGCCCATGCCCAGGTAGAACTCGCGCACGTCGGGGTCGCTGGCCAGGCGCTCGGCGCTGCCGTCGATCACGATCTTGCCGTTCTCCATGATGTAGCCGCGGTGCGCCACGGCGAGCGCCACGGTGGCGTTCTGCTCCACCAGCAGCATGCTGGTGCCGCGCTCTGCATTGATGCGGGCGATGATGGTGAAGATGTCTTCCACCAGCTTGGGGCTGAGGCCCAGCGAGGGCTCGTCCAGCAGGATCAGCTGGGGCTGGGCGATGAGCGCGCGGCCGATGGCCAGCATCTGCTGCTCGCCACCCGACAGGTAGCCGGCCAGGCCCTTGCGGCGCTCGTGCAGGCGCGGGAAGTAGCCGTAGACGAGGTCGAAGTCGGGCGACAGCCGGCCCCGGCCGGTGAGGGCGTAGGTGGAGGCGATGAGGTTCTCCTCCACCGTCAGGTCCTCGAACACGCGGCGGCCCTCCATGACGTGGCTGAGGCCACTGCGCACCAGGCTCTGCGGGGCCAGGGCCGCCGTGTCCTCGCCGTTGAAGCGGATGCTGCCGGACTCCAGCGCGCCGTCCTCCAGCGCCAGCAGGCCCGACACGGCCTTGAGCGTGGTGCTCTTGCCCGCGCCGTTGCTGCCCAGCAAGGCCACGATCTGCCCGCGCGGCACGGCCAGCGACAGGCCGCGCAGCGCCTGCACCACCTTGTTGTAGATGACCTCGATGTTGTTGACTTCGAGGACGTTGGCCGGGGTTGGCTGGGTCATGGCGCAGGCAGGGGTCAGAGCTTGATCCAGTCGGAAGCCGCGACCATCTTTTGCGCCTTCATGTCGGCGCGATAGACCCGCCCCACCGGGATGGAGTTGCCGGCGATGGTGATCGGCACGCCGATCAGGCCGCCGGTGTCGAAGTCCTTGATGCTGTTGAGCGCGGCCTTGAGGTTCTTGCCGTCGAGCGGCTTGCCCGCATCCAGGCAGCGCCTGGCGGATTCGACGAACAGCATCGCGGCGAGGAAGCCCTGCGTGTAGGCCGTGCTCTGGTACTCAGGGCGCATCTGGCGGATCTTCTCCAGCATGGGCGCCTTCTCGGTGTCGTAGTAGTAGCGGTAGGGCATCACGCCCATGAAGCCGTCGGCGGCCTCGCCCATCTTCATGACGGTGGAGCTGTCCATCGTCCAGAAGGTGCCCATCCACTTGCTGGCCATGCCCTGCTGCCGGCCCTGGGTGATGAATTCCGGAATGGGCGCGAGGATGTAGCCGTGGAAGATGGTGTAGTCGGGCGCGGCGCGGCGCAGTTTGATGACCTCGCCCGAGACGTCCACGCTGCCCGCGGGCGTCATGATCTTGATCGGCACTGTGAGGCCGAGCGCCTTGGCGGCGGCCTCGCTGCGCTCGATGGGGTCGCGGCCGAACTCGGAGTCGGAATAGACGAAGGCGACCTTGGCGCCGGGCTTTTCCTTGGCGATGTGCTTGAGCAGGATGCCGAACATCTCGGTGTAGTCGGGCCCGACGAGGAACTGGTTCGGGTACTTCTTCGGGTCGTTCAGCTCGGAGGCGAACGAGGCGCCCGCCATCAGGATGGCGCCGTTGCGGTCCAGCTCGGGGTTGATGGTCTTGGCGAAGCCGGTGGAGTCGCCGTAGTACAGGTTGACCTTGTTCTGGCTGGTGATCTTCTTGAACGCAGCCACCGACACATCGACCTTGTAGCCCGTGTCCTCGGGCACGTAGCGGAGCTTGCGGCCCTTGACGCCGCCCGCGTCGTTGACGATCTTCACGTAGTCCTGCATGCCCGCGTTGATGCCCACGCCGGCGAAGGCGAACACGCCCGTCATGGGGATGGAGCCGCCGATCACGATGTCTTCGCCGGCCTGGGCCAGCACCGACAGCGGGTGCGCCAGCGCGGCGGCGGCCGCGGCACCGAGCACGAGGCTGCGGCGCTGCGGGGAGGTGGGGGGCTGCGGGAAGGTGGCTTGCGGTTCCATGGTTGTCTGTCTCCTGGGGTGAGTTCAGTTGCGGAAGGGCCAGAGATGGAAGAAACGGCGGATGCGCCGCCACACTTCGGCCAGGCCGTGGGGCTCGAAGACGAGGAATCCGATGATCAGCAGGCCGAAGACGACGGTGCGCACCGGCGAGAGGAAGACGGTCAGTTCGTTGCCGCCGGGCAGCAGGTCGACCACCAGCTTGAGCAGCTCGGGCACCATGGTCATGAACGCCGCGCCGAGGATGCCGCCCAGGATGGAGCCCATGCCGCCGACGATGATGGCCGCGAGGAAGAAGATCGACATCAGCAGCGGGAAGCTCTCGGGCGTGACGACACGGAAGAAGTACGCCCACAGCCCGCCCGCCACGCCGGCATAGAACGACGACAGGCCGAACGACAGCAGCTTGTAGCGCAAGAGCGGAATGCCCAGCACCTCGGCCGAGATGTCGCGGTCGCGGATGGCGATGAAGGCCCGGCCCACGCGGGTGCGGAACAGGTTGGCCGCGCCCAGCAGCATCAGCACAGTGACCGGCACGATCACCCAATAGAGGCGGAACGAGGTGTCGAGCGGCAGGCCGAAGAGCCGGGCGGGCGGGACGCTCAGCCCGGCCGTGCCGCCGGTGAACTTCCAGTTGGCGAAGATGAAATGCGCGATGAACGACGCGGCGATGGTGGCGATGGCCAGGTACAGCCCCTTCACGCGCAGCGAGGGAATGCCCACCACGATGCCGCCCAGCATGGCGACGATGCCGCCCGCCAGCAGGTTGAGCAAAAAGGGCGTGCCCAGGCGCGTTTCGAGCACGGCCACGGTGTAGGCGCCCAGGCCCATGAACGCGGCCTGCCCCAGGCTCACCAGGCCGGTGTAGCCGGTCAGGATGTTGAGCCCGGTGGCGCTGGCCACGTTGATGCTGACCAGGCACGCCAGGTACAGCCAGTAGTCGCTGGCCATGAAGGGAAACAGCAGCAGCAGGGCGGCCGCCACGGCCAACCAGACCTTCTGCGTGCGCGAGTCGAACAGCGCCGCGTCGGCGACGTAGGATTCCTTGAGGGTGCCGATGCGCATCAGGCCTCCTGCCTTGCCGGGCCGGGGACGGCCTGCGCCTGCCCGGAAATCAGGGAATGGACGATGTGACGACCGTGGGCGCGCATGGCTTCAGAGCCTTTCGATCTCGTGGGTGCCGAAGAGGCCGTAGGGCCGCACCAGCAGCACGGCGACCAGCACGATGAAGGTGGCCAGCAGCTTGTATTCGCCGCCCAGGTAGGCGCCGGCGAGCGCTTCGATCAGGCCGATGAGCAGGCCGCCGACGAGGGCGCCCAGCACGCTGTCGAGCCCGCCCACGATCACCACCACCAGCACCGACAGGCCGAACACGCCCATGCTGGACGAGATGCCGCCGATGGAGCCGACGATGATCCCGGAGACGGCCGCGATCATGGCGGACACCACCCAGGCGAGCGAGAACACGCGCGGCACGTTGATGCCCACCGAGTAGGCCGCGGCCTGGTCGCTGGCGGTGGCGCGCAGGGCCACGCCGCCGCGCCAGAAGCGGAACACCAGCAGCACGGCGGCGATGAACACCACGGCCACCACCGCGCCCCAGGCCACCTTGGGCGCGAGGAAGGCGTCGCCGATGACGATGGGCCGGGTGGGCATGAAGTCGATCAGGCGGCGCTGGTCGGCCGTCCAGATCATCTCCACCAGCCCCACCAGCACGGAGGCCAGCCCCACGGTGACCATGAAGACGGAGATGGGCGGCTCGCCGAGCAGCGGCCGGATCATGGTGCGCTCGATCACCGCGCCCAGCAGCCCGGTGCCGATCACCGCCGCGGGAATGGCGATCCAGAGCGGTAGCGCGAACATCGAGGCGAAGGTGAAGAACAGGTAGGCGCCCACCATCAGCAGCTCGCCGATGGCGATGTTCACCACGCGGGTGGCCTTGTAGACCATGACGAAGGCCAGCGCCGCCAGCGCATAGAGCCCGCCGCCGGCGATGCCGGTGAGGCTGATCTCGAAGAGGTAGGCCCAGTCCATCACGCCGCCACTGCCTGCAGCGTGGGTGTGGCGGCGTGGCCGCCGTGCAGCCGGGCGCGCAGGTCACCCACGTCGCCCGAGCCCAGGTAGGCGCGGATCACGTCGGGGTCGGCCTGCACGGCGGCCGGCGTGCCCTGGGCGATGACCTGGCCGAAGTTGAGCACCACCACGTGGTCCGACAGGTCCATCACCATGCCCATGTCGTGCTCCACCATCAGCACCGTGACGCCCCATTCCTCGCGCACGTCGAGGATGAACCGCGCCATGTCCTCGGTCTCCTCGCGGTTCATGCCGGCGACGGGTTCGTCGAGCATGAGGATCTTCGGCTGCATGGCCAGCGCGCGGGCCATTTCCACCCGCTTTTGCAGGCCGTAGGGCAGGGCGGCCACCGGCGCGTGGCGGATGTGGTCGATCTCGAGGAAGTCGATGATGCGTTCCTCGATGTCGGCGCGCAGCGCGGCCTCCTCGCGGCGGGCGCGGCCGAGGTAGAAGAGCGCGTCGAGCACGTTGCTCCTGAGGTGGGCGTGGCGGCCGAGCTTGATGTTGTCCAGCACCGTCATGCCGCGAAAGAGCGCGATGTTCTGGAAGCTGCGGCCCAGGCCGCGCCTGGCGCGCTGCGGCGCGGGCAAGCCGGTGATGTCCTCGCCTTCGAAACTGATCTGCCCGGCCGTGGGGCGGTAGAAGCCCGAGATGGTGTTGAAGAGCGAGGTCTTTCCCGCGCCGTTCGGGCCGATCACGGCGGTGATCGAGCCGGGCTGTACGCCGAAGCTGACCCCGGTGAGCGCCTTCACCCCGCCGAAGGCGAGCGTGACGCCGTCCACCTGCAGCAAGGGGGCGGGCGATGCGTCGCTCGGGGCGCCTCCAGCCTGTTGTCTCGTCTCCATCGGTGTCCTCTACGGGTTTGTGCGAACCGGACGGTGGTCTACTGGTACGTAGACTTCTTACTCATGAGTAGATTCTGGAGCGCACCCCACCATGGGACATTGGGACTTTCCCGCTGACACTGGCGCATGACCGACACGACCACCAGGAAGAAGCAACAGGCGCGCGCCCCCGTGGCGTCGCCGTGGGCCGATGCGCCGGCGCGCGCGGAGCAGCGCGAGGCCAAGCGCGATGCGGTGCTGTCCACCGCCGCGCAGCTCTTCAACGAGCGCGGCTTTCACGCCACGTCGCTCGACGACATCGCGGCGCGGCTGCATGTCAGCAAACCCACGCTCTACTACTACGTGAAGAACAAGGACGAGATCCTGCTGCAGTGCGTGCGGCGCGGGCTCACCATGACGCTGGAGGGCATCGAGGCCTCGCGGCAGGCCGGCGGCAAGGCCATCGACCAGCTGCAGGCGTGCATGCGTGTCTACGCCCGCATCGTCACCATGGACTTCGGCATGTGCCTCATCCGCGTGGGCGACGAGCAGGTGCCGGCCGACAGCCGCAAGGAGCTGCGCCGGCTGAAGTCGTCCATCGACCAGGAATTCCGGCGCCTGGTGGCCGAAGGCGTGAAGGAAGGCTCGGTGGCGGAGTGCGACCCGAAGATGACGGCCTTCGTCATCGCCGGGGCGCTGAGCTGGATCGGCCGCTGGTACCAGCCCGGCGGCGAATACAGCGCCGACGAGGTGGCGGAGAAATGCATCGCGACGCTGCTGGCCGGCGTTCTCCGGCACCCGGCGCCGATGCTGGTGCCATAGCGCCGCCGCCGGCACCGGGGCGATGGCATGGCGCCGCGCCCGAGATTCCATGCTCTTTTCGGCCCCCCGCGCCCATTGCACCTGCGCGAGCAGCTATCAAAATAAGAGCGTCAGGCTGTTTCCGGCCCCGCCAGGTCGTCCAGGATCGGGCAATCCGGCCGCCCATCGCCCTGGCAGCAGCCCACCAGCGCCTGCAGCGACCGCTGCATGCCCTGCATGGCGGCGATACGCTGGCCCAGGTCGTCGATGTGGGCCTGGGCGATCTGCTTGACCTGGGCGCTGGCGCGGTGCTGGTCCTGCCAGAGGCCGAGCAGGGTGGCGATCTCCTGGATGGAAAAGCCCAGGTCGCGCGCGCGGCGGATGAAGCGCAGGGTGTGGACGTCGGACTCGGTGTATTGCCGGTAGCCGCTGTCGGTGCGGGCCACGCCGGCCAGGAGGCCCAGCGACTCGTAGTGGCGCAGCATGCGCGGCGATACGCCGGCGCGCTCGGCGGCGGTGCCGATGGGCACGGGCCAGCCGAAGGTGGGCAAGGCCGTGGCCTCGGCACGGACCTTTGCGCCGGCGGAGCCCCGGGGACGCGGCACGGCGCTCATGCCGCGACGGTGTAGCCCTCTTCGGTGATGGCGGCGGCCAGCGCGTCGCGGGGGTGGTCGCTCTCCACGGCGACGCGGCCGGTGGTCAGGTCGACCTGCACGGTGGCATCGGTGTCGACCTGTCGCACGGCGTGTACTACGGCGCGTTCGCAGTGGCCGCAGGTCATGCCCTGGACTTGGAAGGTGTGCTGCATGGCGGGCTCCTGAAAAGTGGGTGATGGGCGAGTGTCAACCTTGCCATCATGTCAAAGTCAAGCCGCGCGGCCTGCCGGACGCGGCCTTGACCTTGCCATTGCGTCAAGGTTCAAGATGCCGGCATGACTGCTTCTTCGTCTTCCGACACGACCGTACCCGCCACGCTGGACCTGGGCATCGCCGGCATGACCTGCGCCAGCTGCGTGGGCCGCGTCGAGCGGGCCTTGCGCAAGGTGCCCGGCGTGCAGGACGCCACCGTGAACCTGGCGACCGAGCGGGCGCACATCGCTTACGTCCCGCCTTCCGGCGACGAAGGCGCTCGCGCGGACATGGGCGCCGTACTGCACCGCGCCGTGCGCGACGCGGGCTACGAGCCGCGCTCGCTGCAGGACCAGGCGGCCGATGCGGCCGAGGGCGAGGCGTCGCCCTGGGCCGGTTTCGGCCCGGTGGCGGCGGGCCTGCTGCTGTCGGCGCCGCTGGTGCTGCCCATGGTGCTGGACCTGCTGCCCGCCAGCGTGACGGGCCTGACCGGCAGCGCGCACGCCGTGCTGCCGCCCTGGCTGCAGTTCGCGCTGGCGGCGCCGGTGCAGTTCATTCTGGGCGCGCGCTTTTACCGCGCGGGCTGGCATGCGGCGCGGGCCCTGTCGGGCAACATGGACCTGCTGGTGGCGCTGGGCACCAGCGCGGGGTTCGGGCTGTCGCTGTGGCTGTGGCTCACCGCCGCGCCGGGGCATGCTCCGCACCTCTATTTCGAGGCGTCGGCCGTGGTCATCACGCTGGTGCTGCTGGGCAAGTGGCTGGAGGCCCGCGCCAAGCGGCAGACGACCGCCGCCATCCGCGCATTGCACGCCCTGCGGCCCGACGTGGCGCACCTGGTGGGGCGGGACGGCGAGGTGGACGTGCCCGTGGCCGAAGTGATGGCCGGCGACCGCATCGTGGTGCGCCCCGGCGAGCGCGTGCCGGTGGACGGCGTGGTGCAGGAAGGCGCCACGCAGGTGGACGAATCGATGCTGACCGGCGAGCCCCTGCCGGTGGCGCGTGCGGTGGGCGATGCGCTCACCGGCGGCTCGGTGAATGGCGACGGGCGCGTGCTGCTGCGGGTGACGGCCGTGGGCGCCGAGACGGTGCTGGCCCGCATCATCCGGCTGGTGGAAGACGCCCAGGCCGCCAAGGCGCCGATCCAGCGCCTGGTGGACAAGGTGGCGGCCGTCTTCGTGCCGGTGGTGCTGGCGATCGCCCTGCTGACGCTGCTGGGCTGGCTGGCGGCCGGCGCGGGGGCCGAAGCGGCGCTGGTGCACGCCGTGGCGGTGCTGGTGATCGCCTGCCCCTGCGCGCTGGGCCTGGCCACGCCGGCGGCCATCATGGCCGGCACGGGCGCGGCGGCCCGCGAGGGCATTCTCATCAAGGACGCCGAGGCGCTGGAGCGTGCCCACCGGGTCGATACAGTGGCCTTCGACAAGACCGGCACACTGACCGCGGGCCGGCCGCGGCTGACGGCCCTGGCCGTGGCCGGCGGGCAGGACGAAGCCGCCGTGCTGGCCGCCGTGGCTGGCGTGCAGGCGGGCAGCGAGCACCCGCTGGCGCGTGCCGTGGTCGAAGCGGCGCTTGCCCGGGGCGTACCCCTGCCGCCGCCAGGCGCCGTGACCGCCGTGGCGGCCGTGCCCGGCCGGGGCACCGAGGGCCGGGTCCATGGCGAGCGCTGGGTGGTCGGCAGCCTGCGGTGGATGCAGGAGCTGGGCGCCCCCCTGGGCCCGCTGCCGGACCGCGCCGCAGCGCTGCAGGGCGAGGGCGCGACGGTGTCGGCCGTGGCCCGGCAGGGCGCGGCGGGCGGGGCAAGCTGGTCCGTCAGTGCGCTGCTGGCCTTCGGCGACGAGCCCAAGCCGGGCGCGCGCGAGGCCCTGGCCGCGCTGCGCGCGCGCGGGCTGCGCACGGTGATGGTGTCGGGCGACAACCGGGGCGCGGCCGAGACGATGGCCCGCCGCCTGGGGCTGGACCCGGCGGCGGGCGAGGTGCTGGCCGAGGTGCTGCCCGAAGGCAAGGCCGCCGCCGTGGCCCGGCTGCAGCACGGGCAGGCCGGACTGCCCGGTGGCGGCGGTGGCAGCGGCGCGAGCGCCCCGCGCCGCGTCGTCGCCATGGTGGGCGACGGCGTGAACGATGCACCGGCCCTGGCGGCCGCCGACGTGGGACTGGCCATGGGCAACGGCACCGACGTGGCGATGCACGCGGCCGGCATCACGCTGATGCGCGGCGACCCGCGCCTGGTGGCGGCGGCGCTGGACATCTCGGCGCGCACGGTGGCGAAGATCCGCCAGAACCTGTTCTGGGCCTTCGTCTACAACGTGGCCGGCATCCCCCTGGCGGCGCTGGGTTACCTGAGCCCGGTGATGGCCGGCGCGGCCATGGCGCTCAGCTCGCTGAGTGTGATGGCGAACGCATTGCTATTGAAGCGCTGGCGTCTTTGATAGTTACATTGCCCCATGGGCCGTCTTGTCTGGCAAACTGCAACTAATTGTCAATAGCACTTTTTGGTGCTTGACACGCATCGGCACGTCCGCAGTGCCGGCCACACATCACCCTACAGGACGACAGTCATGAATTTCTTGAGCCTCATGAGGCGTTTCACCATCCGTTTCCGCATGATCGGTGCCATTGCGGTCGTACTGGTGTTGCTGGGGCTGCTGGGAGGCGCGGGCATGCTGGGCATGTTCCGCATCCACGACATGAGCGAGGAATTCATCGCGAGCGAATACACGGCCATCGGCCATCTGGCGCAGTTGCGCGGCGAGATGGGCGCCATTCGCCAGAACGAGAAGGACATGATCATCCAGTACGAGAAGCCCGAGGGCGTGAAGGCGGCCCACGCGCAATGGATGGGCGCGCTGGAGCGGGCCAAGCAGATCACGGCCGGGCTGCAGCAGACCTCGGCAGGGGCGAGGGACGGTGCGGCCGCCGGCATCGCCAAGCGGCTGGACAGCTACCGCGACCAGTTCGCCCACGTGGCGCGCCAGCTGGAAGCGGGCGGCTACGACACGGCCACCATCGCCTACCGCATGAGCGGCAAGGCCATCGCCGAATTCGCCGAGGCCGACAAGCAGCTCGCCGCGCTGGATGCCAGCCTGCGGGCCGACGTGCAGGGGGTCATCGACCAGCAGAACCGCGTTTCCGCCCAGACCAAGTGGCTCTTCCTGCTGGCGGTGCTGGTCACCGTGCTGGTGGTGGTGCCGCTCACGCTGCTCAACATGGTGTCCATCGTGCGGCCCATGGTGACCGCGCGCAGCCTGGCGCAGTCGATCGCGGGCGGCGACCTGTCGCAGCGCCTGCAGGTCGAGGGCCAGGACGAAGTGGCCGACCTGCAGCGCTCGCTGGTGGACATGCAGAACCGCCTGGCGGCCCTGGTGGGGCAGGTGCGCGACGCGAGCGGCAACATCGCCACCGCCAGCGCCGAGATCGCCACCGGCAACCAGGACCTGTCCTCCCGCACCGAGCAGACGGCCAGCAACGCGCAGGAGGCCGTGGGCTCGCTCTCGCAGCTCACCGCCACCGTGCAGCAGACGGCGTCTTCGTCGCAGGTAGCCAACCAGCTGGTCAGCTCGGCCTCGGGCATCGCCACGCGCAGCGGCTCGGTGGTGCAGCAGGCCATCTCCAGCATGCACGAGATCTCGACCTCCAGCCGCAAGATCGGCGACATCATCGGCGTGATCGACGGCATCGCTTTCCAGACCAACATCCTGGCGCTGAACGCGGCCGTGGAAGCGGCCCGCGCCGGCGAGCAGGGCCGGGGCTTCGCCGTGGTGGCGGGCGAGGTGCGCAGCCTGGCGCAGCGCAGCGCCGAGGCGGCCAAGGAGATCAAGGGGCTGATCGGCTCCAGCGTGACGGCGGTCAACGGCGGCGTGCGCCACGTGGAGGACGCGGGCCGCGCCATGACGGAGATCGTGGACAGCGTGCAGCGCGTCTCCGACATCATCGGCGAGATCAACGCGGCCGCCACCGAGCAGGCCGGCGGCATCGGCCAGGTCAACGGCTCGGTGGGCGAGATCGACCGCATGACGCAGCAGAACGCCGCGCTGGTGGAGGAGTCCGCTGCCGCCGCGGAGTCGCTGCGCGAGCAGGCGGCGCGGCTCTCGCAGATCGTGCAGCAGTTCCATCTGGGCGACAGCGGCAGTGCGGCCCAGGCGGTGGCGCAGCCCGCCGGCCGTGCGCTGGCCGGCGCGGTGCGCGAGCCGGCGCTGCTGCCGGCCTGAAGGCGCGAGCGGCCCCAGTGGCCGTTGCGCCCCCGGCAAAGCACAACGCCCGGACCGATGTGATCGGTCCGGGCGTTTTTTCTTGGGCAGGCGCCAGGCGTTCTCTTCACCGATCCGGCGCCGCGCAGGCATCGCCCAGGGGCGATGCGCGATGGCGGCTCGTCAGCCGGCCAGTTCCTGCGACCAGCCCGCATACCAGTCGCGGAACAGCTGGTACTGGTTCTGCGCGTAGTTGCGCTGTGCGTCGGTCAGCACGTCGGTCTCGTTGAAATGCAGCGTGTATTCCTGCTGGCCGTTGAGCACCAGCAGGTACTTGTAATAGAGCACCAGGTCGGTGCCCTCGTCGAAGGACGAGAGCACGGCCAGGGCGGCCTCCAGCTCGCGGGCGCGGCGGCGTGCGACCACGTCGCCCTTCGCGGCCTTCTTGCACAGGTCCACCAGTTGCAGCACCTCGCGGGGCAGGGCGTTGCCGATGCCGGTGATCGCGCCGGTGGCGCCGCAGTTGACGAAGCCGTGGAACACCTGCGTGTCCACGCCCACCATCAGCGTCACGTCCTCGTCCTGCGAGGTGATGTTTTCCGCCGCGTAGCGCAGGTCTGCGGCACCGCCGAATTCCTTGAAGCCGATCAGGTTCGGATGGGCGGCGCGCAATTCGAAGAACAGGTCGGCGCGCGTGGCGAAGCCGTAGTAGGGGCTGTTGTAGATGACGGCCGGCAGCTGCGGCGCGGCGGCGAGGATGGCCGAGAAGTGCGCCTTCTGCGCGGTGGCGGAGCTGCCGCGCGAGAGCACCCGCGGAATCACCATCAGGCCGTGCGCGCCGACCTTCGCCGCATGCGCGGCGTGGGACACCGCTTCACGCAAATTGACGGCGCCGGTGCCCACGATGGTGGGAATGCCGGCGGCCACCAGGCGCGCCACGCCCTCCTGCCGCTGGGCTTCGCTCAGCAGGGGCCAGTCGCCCATGGAGCCGCAGTAGACGACGGCGCTCATGCCGGCATCGATCAGTGCGCGGCCCTGCGCCACCAGGGCGTCGAAGTCGGGCTGGCGGTCGGGCGTGCACGGCGTCATGAGGGCGGGAATCGTGCCGGTGAAGATGTTGTCGCTCATAAGGTTCTGCCTGTTGAAAAGAAAGGGACCGGCACGGCGGCCGCAGCGGTCGGCAGCCTTTTAATAGGCTGTAAATATATTAGCGATATGCTGAAACGGAGCATAGGTGATGGACGGCGTTTGCACAAGTGCGTGACGAAAAAACAGTGCAGGTCCGTCTGGAATAGATTCGCGATATATTTCCTTGGTACCTCCCGGCCCGATTCCACCGACCCCCTACCCCCCACCTGCCCGCCATGCTCTCCCCCGGTAAGAAGTCTTCCGCCAAGCCTGCGCCCAAGCGCCGGGCCGCCGACATCGCCTACGACAAGATCGAGTCGCTCATCGCGCGGCTGGAGATCGCCCCGGGCACCCCGGTCGTGGAGGCCGAGATCGCCGAGATGACCGGCATGGGCCGCACCCCGGTGCGCGAGGCGCTGATGCGCATGGTGTCGATCGGGCTGGTCGCGCAGCAGCCGCGGCGCGGCCTGGTGGTCTCCAGCATCGACGTGTCCGACCACCTCGACGTGGTCGAGACCCGCCGCGTGCTGGAGCGCCTGATCGCATCGGCCTCCGCCCGCCGCGCCACCCCCGAGCAGCGCAAGGCGCTGGTGGCGGCGGCGCAGAAGATGATGAAGGCGGCCGAGAAGGACAACCTCGACGCCTACATGCAGGCCGACCAGGAGCTCGACCACGTCAACCATGCCGCCTGCGGCAACGTGTCGGCGGTCAATGCGGTGCTGCCGCTGGTGGTGCAGTGCCGGCGCTTCTGGTATGCCTACCAGCACGAGGGGGAGATCGGCGAAGGCGCGCAGGCCCACCTGGCGATGGCGGAGGCGATTGCGTCCAGCAACGTCGCCGCCGCCGAGGAAGGCGCCGAGCAACTGATGCGCTACCTGGCCCACTTCACGCACCGCATCATCAATTCCTGAGCGGCAAGCGCAGGGGCGGCGCCCCGGACCCGGATGCATGTCGCGTGCCGCCGTGCTCGGGTCCTGGGGCCTGGCGCAGCCTCGGCGGGTACGCGGCCGCCGTCAGAGCTTCGCGCCGACCGCGCGCAATTCGGCGATCTGCGGCGCCTTGGGCAGCCAGAGCTTGTCGAAAGCCTCGATCGCGGGCTGGGGGTCGAAATTGCTCAGCTCGCGGATCGCGATCGGCTCCTTGCGCAGCTTTTCCAGCAGGCCGGCCTCGGTCATGACGATGTCGCTGATCTGCGCGTCCAGCACCTGGGCCGTGAGCTGGCGGATCAGGTCGCGGTCCTTGGTGTCGAGCGTCTGCCAGACGCGGCCGGAAAACAGCGGCGCGAAGGGCATGAACAGCGCGTTCATGGGCATCATGACCTTGGAGACCTTGTCGAAACGCTGATTCCACGAGAACTCGACGTCGGCTTCCAGGCCGTCGACCTGGCCGTTGGTCATCGCGTCGAACACCGCCGGGGTCGGGATCGGCGTGGGTGCCGCGCCGAAGTACTGGTAGAAGTCACGGTAGACCGGCGTGGGGTTGATGCGCAGCTTCATGCCCTTCAAGTCGTTGGGCGTCTTGATGTCCTTGGTGGAGAACACCACCCGCATGCCGGTGATGCCCCAGCCGAGGCCGACGCAGCCGGTCTCGCGCGGCAGCACTTCCAGCAGCTTGAGCGCCGCGGGCGTCTTGACCAGCTTGCCGGCGGCGGGCGTGGAGCGCACCAGGTAGGGCGCGTTGATGGAGGCCACGCTGGGCACCCGGGTGCCGAGCTCGGCGGCCTGGATCCAGCCCATGTCGAGGGCGCCGGACTGCATCTGCTGCATCATCACCGACTCGTTGCCGAGCTGGCCCGAGTGGAAGACGGTGACCGTCAGCCGGCCGTCGGTGGCCTTCTTGAGTTCGTTGCCGAACTGCAGCGCGGCACGGTTCCAGGAGTGGCCTGCGGGCGTGATCACGCCCAGGCGGAATTCCTTGGGCGCGGCGGCGCGCGAGGGGGTCACGAACGCCAGGGGCGCGGCGGTGGCGGCCGAGGCCTGGAGGAAATGGCGGCGGGTCAGGGACATGGCGTGCTCCGAGGATGACGAGGGGTGGCGAAAGCGAAAACGGGAACGGACGGGGTGCGAGGGTGGGGCGCTCGGCCCTACTTCAGCAGGCCGAGCGACAGGCTCGGGAACAGCGAGAGCATCACCAGCGCGACGCAGCTGATGATGAAGAAGGGCAGGGTGACGATGAACATCTTCCCGGGCTTGGCCCCGGTCACCGCGGAGGCGACGAAGAAGCTCAGACCCACCGGCGGCGTCATCAGCCCCAGCACCAGGTTGATCACGATCACCACGCCGAAGTGGCGCGGGTCGATGTGGTAGACCTCGGTCGCGATCGGCAGCAGGATCGGCGCGGTCATGATGAGGCCCGGGATGCCGTCGATCACGGTGCCGATCACCAGCAGGATCACATTGACCAGCAGCAGGAAGGTGATCGGGTCCTTGGCGACGGTCTGGATCCATTCGGCGACCATCTGCGGCACCTTGCCGTAGATCAGCAGCCACGAGAACACCGACGCGGCGGCCACCAGGAACAGCACGATGGCCGAATAGATGCCCGAGCGCAGCATGATCGCGCCCAGGTCGCCGAGCTTGAACTCGCGGGTCACGTAGCGGCCCACCAGCACCGCGCTCACCGCGCCCACGGCGGCGGCCTCGGTGGGGTTGGCCAGGCCGGTGAGGATGGAGCCCACGATCACCAGCGGGATCAGCAGCGTCGGGCTCGACACCAGCACGGTGTGGGCGCGCTGGCGCAGCGTGCGCTTGGGGCTGCGCGGGTAGTTGTAGATGAAGCCCATGCAGGCGATCACCACGAAGAACAGCACCGTCAGCAAAATGCCGGGCAGGATGCCCGCGATCAGCATGTCGCCCACCGCCACCTGCGCCAGCACGCTGTAGACCACGAACATCACCGAGGGCGGGATGATCGGCCCCAGCATGCCGCCGTAGACCGTCAGGCCCGCGGCGAAGGTCTTGTCGTAGCCCTGCTTCTCCATCTCGGGCACCATCACCTGCGCCATGATCGCCACCTGCGCGGTGGCCGAGCCGATGATCGACGACACCAGCATGTTGGCCAGGATGTTGACGTAGGCGAGGCCGCCCTTGACCGAGCCGACGAAGGCCATAGACAGGTCGACCAGCCGGCGCGTGATGCCGCCGCTGTTCATCACCTCGCCGATCAGGATGAAGAGGGGGATCGCGATCAGGCCGTAGCTGTCGACCCCCGCGAACATCTGCGTCGCGTAGGACTGCAGCAGCACCGGGTTCTCGATGCTGTAGATGTAGAAGATGCCCGAGAGGCACAGGCACAGGCCGATCGGCACGCCGACCAGCATGATCGCGGTGAAGAAGAGCGAGGTCATCATGTCAGTTCACCGCTTCCGGGTTGGCGGCGTCGAAGGCCGGGTGTTTGCGTTGCGGCGCCAGGCGCAGGTCTTCCAACAGATTGGCCAGGGCGTGCAGGCTCATGCAGAGCGCGAAGATCGGCATGATCAGCTGCAGCACCCACATCGGCCATTCCAGCGTCTGCGTGTGCTCGGTGTAGAGGAAGTTGAAGGACTCGGCCGCGTACTCCTTGGCGTCGAAGCCCTTGCGCGCGATGCCGATCGGGTCCATCCAGATCCAGCACATGGCCAGCAGCGCCAGCGCGAAGACCAGCACGCCGGCGGTCGCCATCACCTTGGCGACGCGGGCGCTGCGCGGGCCCAGCTTGTCGGTGAGCATGGTGACGGCGAAGTCCATGCGCAGCCGCGTCATCGCCGACGCGCCCACGAAGGTGAGCCAGACCACGGCGTAGACCGAGGCCTCGTCCACCCAGTAGAGCGGCATGCCGGAATAGCGCGTGACCACGTTGAGCAGCACCAGCACGGTCAGCAGCGTCATCAGGCCGGCGATGAGCCAGCGCTCCAGGCCGAGCAGCGCGCCGGAGGCATCGAGGACCCAGCGCACCACGGGATGCGGCGGGGAGAGGGGGGTGGGGCTGTCGAGGGATTCCATGGGCAGTGCGCGATGGTGCGTTGGGTTCGGTCGCTCGAAGATACGGTGGATATATTGGCGGTATCGCCGCAAGCAAGTTGAGTGCCAGAGCCAGCGGCGCCATGGTGCTGGCGTCGGTTGCTAATATATTTACAGTATCCTCCAGGGACATCAGCGTAAACATGCCTGGCGGCCGGCACGGTTCTGTGCCAGGCGGGTGAAATGGCATGCACCGCGGACGTGCGAAACGGCCCCACGGATGTGCAGGCATGCCCCGAAAGTGGCGTGGCGCTGCCGCCAGGCCCCGCCGCACGCAGCGTGTCTGGCACTGGATACCGACCGAGCGGCCCCGTGGGCAGGACAGTCCTCGGCCGCGCAGGCCCGTACCACCTGCAAGTGAAAACGCCCGGACCGATGCGATCGGTCCGGGCGTCTCTCAGGGGAACGCGGGGGGGGAGGGTCGACTCAGGCCGTGCCGACCGCCGGCGCGGCCGGCTCGGGTTCGTGGCCCTTCCTCGGCCCGAACCAGGCCACGTAGAGCGCGGGCAGCACCACCAGCGTGAGCATCGTGGCCGTCACCAGCCCGCCGATCACCACGATGGCGAGAGGCCGCTGCGTCTCCGACCCGATCTCGTGCGAGAGCGCCATGGGCAAGAGGCCCAGCATGGCCAGCATCGCCGTCATCAGCACCGTGCGCAGGCGCTGCATGGAGCCCTGGCGCACGGCCTCGACCACGCTGGCGCCGCCGGCCTGCAGCTGCTGGAACACCGACAGCATCACCACGCCGTTGAGCACGGCCTGCCCCGAGAGCGCGATGAAGCCGATGGCAGCGGACACCGACAGCGGGATGCCGAACACCCAGAGCGCCACGAAGCCGCCGATGAGCGCCAGGGGCACGTTCAGCAGGATCAGCGAGGCCATCTTCACCGACTTGAATGCGTCGAACAGCAGCACGAAGATCAACAGCAGCGAGATGGGCACGACCACCGAGAGGCGCTTCATGGCGCGTTCCTGGTTCTCGAACTCGCCGGACCAGTTGACCTGGTAGTTGTCCGGGATCTTCACGTTCTTCTCGACGCGGGCCTTCATGTCGGCCACGACGGAGCCCATGTCGCGCCCGGCGATGAAGATGCCGATGGCCGTGGTGCGGCGGCCGGCCTCGCGGGCGATGTTCATGGCGCCCGCGCTTTCGCGGATCTTCGCGACGTCGCCCAACTGCACGTAGCCGCCATCCGGCGTGGCGATGGGCGTGCGCGGCAGGTTGGCGATGGTGCGCTCGTCGGAGGGCAGGCGCACGGCCACGGCGAACTTGCGCTCGCCTTCCCACAGGTTGGTCGCGGCCTTGCCGGCCAGCGCCGCCTCGATCACGTCCTGGATGTCGCTCACGTTCAGGCCATAGCGCGCGGCGCGGTCGCGGTCGATGTCGATCAGCAGCTGCGGCACCTGGCCCTCGCGGTCGATCTCGGCGCGGGCCACGCCCTGTACCTGCTTGACCTCGCGGGCGATCTCTTCCGTGATGCGCTTCATCTCCACCAGGTCGTCGCCCGCGAGCTTGATCACGATCTGGCCCTTGATCTGCGAGATCGATTCGAGCACGTTGTCGCGGATGGGCTGCGAGAACGCCGGGTCGATGCCAGGGATGGCCGACAGGGCGCGGCCCATCTCCTCGGTGATCTTGGCGCGGGTCATGCCGGCGCGCCACTGGTCCTCGGGTTTCAGGTCCACGAAGATCTCGGCCATGGAGATGGTCTTGGGGTCGGTGCCGTCTTCCGGCTGGCCGGCCTTGGAGACGGTGGTGCGCACCTCGGGCACCGACAGCAGCGCCTTGCGCGCCATGCGCAGGATGCGCGAGGCCTCGGCGGTGGAGACGTTGGGCGAGAGGCTGAAGTTCACCCAGGTCGTGCCTTCGTCGAGTTCCGGCAGGAATTCCGAGCCCAGGCGCGAGGCCGCCACCATGGCCACGCCGAACACCGCCAGCGCGATGATGACCACCGTGCGGCGGCGCTCCAGCGCCCAGTCGAGCACCGGGGCGTAGAGGCGCTTGGCGCGCGTCACCACGCGGTTGTCGCCGTGCGGCAGCTTGCGGCGCAGCAGCCAGTAGGCGAGCAGGGGCACCAGCGTGAGCGAGAAGATTAGCGAGCCGATGAGCGCGGTGGTGACCGACAGCGCCATGGGCTGGAAGATGCGGCCTTCATGCCGCTGCAGCGCGAAGATCGGGATGTGCGCCGCGATGATGATGAGCATCGAGAAGAGCGTGGGCCGGCCCACTTCGCCCGCGGCCTCGATGATGGTGTCGCGCCGGTCGCGGTCGTCCATGTCCTCGCCGCGCTCGGCCAGGCGGTGCATGATGTTCTCGATCACGATCACCGCGCCGTCCACGATGATGCCGAAGTCCATCGCGCCCAGGCTCAGCAGGTTGGCCGGCACGCCCATGATCTTCAGGCCCATGAAGGTGGAGAGCAGGGCGAGCGGGATGATGACCACCACGGCCAGGCTGGCGCGCAGGTTCGACAAAAAGATGTAGAGCACCAGCGACACCAGCAGCGCGCCTTCCACCAGGTTGTGGAACACGGTGGTGAGGGTCTTGTCCATCAGCCAGGTGCGGTCGTAGAAGGGCACGATCTGCACGCCGGGCGGCAGGCCGCGCTCGTTGAGTTGCGCGATCTTATCCTTCACGCCCTTGAGCACCACGCTCGGGTTCTCGCCTTTGCGCATCACCACGATGCCGGTGACGATGTCGTCGTCCTGGTCCTGGCCCACCACGCCCAGCTGCGGCACGGCGCCGATGCGCACCTGGGCAATGTCGCGGATCAGCACCGGCGTGCCGTTGCGCGATGCCACGACGATGCGGCCGATGTCCTCGGCCGAGCGCAGCAGCCCCAGCCCGCGGATGGTGTATTGCTGCGCGCCCTGGGCCACGTAGCTGCCGCCGGCGTTGGCGTTGCTGCGGCCCAGCACGTCCAGCAGGTTCTGGAAGCTCACCTTGTATGCGCGCAGCTTGTCCATGTCGGGCTGCACTTCGTACTGCTTGATCGCGCCGCCCATGGCCACCACGTCGGCCACGCCGGGCACCTGGCGCAGCGCGCGCTCCACCGTCCAGTCCTCGAGGGTGCGGATGTCGGTGGTGGTGAGCCCGTCGCCCTTGAGGCGGTAGCGCATGATCTCGCCCACCGGCGTGGCGTTGGGCGCGATCTCGGCCTGCACGCCCGGGGGCAGGTCGAGAGTGGAGAGCCGCTCGGCCACCTGCTGGCGCACGATGTTCACGTTGGCCGCGTCGTCGTAGGTGACCACAGTGAACGAGAGCCCGAACTGCGTGTGCGAGAACACGCGGATGGAGTTGGGCAGGCCAGCCAGCGCGGTCTCGATGGGCAGCGTGACCTGTTTCTCGACCTCTTCCGGCGCGCGGCCGGGAAAGAGCGCGATCACCGTGACCTGGGTGTCGGTCACGTCCGGAAAGGCCTCCACCGACAGGTTCTTGAAGGCGATGACGCCGGCCAGTGCAAACAGCAGCGTGCCCAGCACGATGAAGAGCGGCTGGTGCAGCGCGTAATGGATCAGGCGCTTCATGGGGCGGCCTTCTTCGCGGCGGCGGCGTCTTCGGTCATGGACTGGAACTGGCGGGCCAGCAGCAGCGCGTTCTGGTTCACCACGGCGTCACCGGGCTGCAGGCCGCTCGCCACGATGACCTCGGCCGGGCCCTCCTGGGCCAGCTCGACCTTGCGCGGCTCGAACACGCCCGCCTCGCGGCGCACGTAGACCACGTGCTGCGTGCCGTCGAGCACGATGGCGCTGGCGGGCACCATCACGCCGCCGGCCCGGCTTTCCTGCACGCGGGCGGTGGCCAGCATCTCGGCCTTCAGGCGCCGGTCGGCATTGGGCACCACGCCGCGCACCTTGATCGTGCGCGTGCCGGGGTCGATGGCATCGGCCGTGGCCGTGACCTTGCCGGTGAACGTGGCGCCGGGGTACGCCGGCACCTGCAGCGTGATCGGGTCGCCGGGGCGCAGCGAGGAGAGATCGCTCTCGCGCGCGTCGATCTGCACCCAGAGCGAGGTCGGGTCCGTCACCACGAAGAGCGCGGGGCCGGACTGGTCCGGGCGCACTTCCTGGCCCGGGTTGAGGTTGCGCTCCACGACCACGCCGCCCATGCCGGCCGTGAGGGCCAGCTGCTGGTTCACGCCGGCGGCGCTGCCGTAGAGGCGCGTGCGGGCCGCGGCGCGGGCCACTTCGGCCTGGGCGCCGGCGGCGTCGGCCTCGGCCTGCTCCAGGTCCTTGCGGGCGATGATGCCGGCCTCGAACAGCTCGCGCTGGCGCTTGAGCGACTGCTGCGCGAGCGACTGGCCGGCATGCGCCTTGGCGGTGTCGGCCTGGGCCTGGCCGAAGTCGGGCGAGGCCAGCAGGGCCAGGGGCGCGCCGGCCTTCACCGGCTGGCCCAGGTCGGCCTGGATGCTGGTGATGCGGCCAGCGAAGGCCGGGTAGATGCGCTGGGTGCGCTCCTCGTTCCAGACCAGGCGGGCGGGCAGGTCCACCGCCACGTCCTTGGCGGCGCGGGCTTCCACCGTGCCCAGCAGGGCCAGTTGCGGGTGGCCGGAGGGAAAGCGCAGCTGCCCCGACTGGATGACCGGCGGTGCCGGTTCAGGGGGCGCGGCGGCATCGGCGCCGGATTTGCCGCAGCCGGGCAGCAGGGCGCAGGCGGCGCCCAGGGCAGCGACGGCCACCAGGCTGCGCACGGCGCGGCGCCGCGCGGAAAGGGAGGGGTGTTGCACCATCATGGTCGGGAAGGTCCGGGAAGGCATGGGGATCGGATAAGGCGGGAACGAAGGGGACTGCGGCGGCGTGCGCTCACGGCATGCCGGTGAGCACCTGCGGCTGCGTGCGCAGCAGCCAGGCGCCCCGCGCCTTGGCGTAGTCGGCGCGGGCGGCCAGGGCGTCGAGCACGGTGGCGCGCAGGGTGCGCTGCGCGTCCAGCAGGTCGGTGAGGGCGATGGCGCCCTTGCGGTAGGCCAGCTCGGCGCTGCCCGCCACCTGGCGCGCCCGGGGCAGCACGCCCTGGTCGTAGTCGGTGGCGCGGCGGGCGGCGTTGTCCATGGTCTGGCGCAGCCGCTGCAGGTCCAGCAGGGCCAGGCGACGGGTGTTCTCCAGTGCGTCCTGGGCGCGGGTGTAGTCGGCCTGGGCGCGGCCGATCTCGCCCTGATACTGGTAGCCCCACTGCAGCGGGATCTGCACGCGCAGCTCGACCTGGCGGGTCGAGGTGCCGGGGTAGTGGTCGACGGACGCGCCCACCGTCCAGTCGGATTTGCGCAGTGCGTTGGCGCCGTCCAGCGCCGCCTGGGCCGCCTGGGCGCGGGCCAGGGCGGCGCGCACGTCGGCGCGGTTCTCGGCCCAGTCCGCCAGGTTCGCGTCGGTGGCGGGGCGGTCGCCGGCCAGGGCGGGCCAGGGCGTGTCCACGGCCTCCAGGCGGCTGCCGCTGCTGCCCGTGACTTGCGCCAGGGCGAGGGCGGCATCGTCCCGCGCCTGCTCGGCCGCGCGCGTGTCGGCGCGGGCGCGCTCGGCCTCGATGCGGGTGCGCGAGGCGTCCTGCAGCGACAGATCGCCCGCCTTCACCCGGCGGTCGGCCATGCCGGCCACCTGCTCCAGGCTGCGCCCTATGGCGGCCACCTCGCCGACCCGTTCCTGCGCGGCCAGCAGGTCGTAGTAGGCCGCCAGCGCCGCCTGCAGCTGCTGCACCTGGGTGTCCGCCACGTCGGCCTCGGCGGCGTTGGCCGCGCCCTCCGCCGCCTTCTTGCGCAGCGCGCGCTTGTCGCCGCGCTCCCAGGTCCAGTCGATGCCGACGGACTTGTCGATGCGCTTGCGCGTGAACACGTTGCCCGGGCCGGGGCCGTGCTGCAGGTCGATGGAGCTGGCCTTGGTGGTCAGCGACGGCAGGGGCGCATGGTCGGCGGCCAGCACGTCGGCGCGCGCGCCGGCCAGTTCCTGGCGGGCCTGGTTGACCTCGCTGTTGTCGCGCGCGGCGGCCAGGGCCTGCGCGAGCGTCCAGGCGGCGCCGCGCTGCGCGGGCAGGGGCGACGGCTGGGGCGCGGCGGCGGGCGCTGCCGGCTGGGCATGGGCGGGCGGGCAGGCGGCGAACGCACCGCCGCAGGCCAGCAGGGCGGCCGCGATGCGGAGGGCGGCCGGCGCCTGCACGGCACCGGCACGCCGGGGAGAAAAGAGGGGATGGGAGCGCATGACCTGTTTATCCGCCGCCCAGCCTGACCACGGCCTGACCGGAGCGCCCGTGGCCGTGCCGCCCGGGACACAATGCGGGTTCCGCGCAACGCCGCGTGCCTCGCCGCACGCCGTTGTCCCCTCCGCCTTTTGCCTTGCCTTCCGCTTTCTGCCCATGCGCATCCTCGTAGTCGAAGACGATGCCGTGCTGCGCGGCGTCATGCAGCGCAGCCTGGCCGATGCCGGCCACCGCGTGGACGCGGCCGCCACGGTGGCCGAGGCCGACCATTTCTGGAGCGTGCAGCCGTTCGACGCGGTGCTGCTGGACCTGAACCTGCCGCAGGACGCCGCCCCGGCGAGCCCGCTGGGCAGCGGCCTCGCGGTGCTGCGCGCCGCCCGCGCGCGGGGCGACCGTACGCCGGTGCTGGTGCTCACCGCCCGCGACCGCACCGAGGAGCGCATCGCCGGCCTGGACGCGGGCGCGGACGACTACCTGGGCAAGCCGTTCGACCTGGCCGAGGTGGAGGCCCGGCTGCGCGCCCTGGTGCGCCGCACGCAGGGCACGGACGACCGCACCCGCGCAGGCACGCTGGTGCTGGACCGGCGCGCGCGCCGCTTCACGATCCAGGACGTGCCGTTCGAGCTGCCCGCGCGCGAATTCGAGGTGCTGTGGGAGCTGATGACGCCGCCGGGCCGCGTGGTGAGCAAGCGCACGCTCTCGGACAAGCTCTCGGGCTTCGACGACACGCTGGGCGACAACGCGCTGGAAGCCTTCATCTCGCGCCTGCGCAAGAAGCTGCAGGGCAGCGGCGCGGGCATCCGCACGTTGCGCGGCCTGGGCTACATGCTGGAGGCCGGCGCGGAGCCGGCGGCAGGCGGCGCCCCGTCGGAGCCGGCATGACGGGCGCCACCATGCCGCCGCGCCCCTCGGAAGCGCCGCCGTCGCTGCGCGCGCGCCTGCTGCGCCACGTGCTGGTGCCGCTTGCGCTCACCTGGTTCGCGGGCACCGCCATCTCGGTGCTGGTGGCCAACGCCTTCACCCAGCGCGCCTTCGACCGCGCACTGCTGGACGACGCCTACGCCATCGCGGCCAATGTGCGGGAGAGAGGGGACGCGCTCGATCTGGCGCTGACCTCCCGCGAGCTGAAGTCGGTGCTGTTCGATCAGGTGGAGACGGTGTATTTCGCCGTGGTGCTGCCCGACGGGTCGGTGCTGTCGGGCAACGCCAGCCTGCCCGCGCCGCAGCCGCGGGAGGGCGAGGCGTACCGGTTCTCCGACATCAACTACCGGGGCCGGGCGCTGCGCGCCGTGCGCGTGCAGGTGAGCGAGCCGCAGCGCTTCGAGGTCATCACCGCGCAGACGGTGCATGCGCGCAGCGCCATGCTGCGCAGCGTGCTGCTCTATTCGGTGGTGTCGCAGCTGGTGCTGCTGGGCGCGCTGGCCTGGTGGCTGCGGCGCGCCATAGAGGCCGACCTGCAGCCGCTGGCGGCCTTCCAGGCCGAGCTGGCGGCCCGCGACGCGCGCGGCCTGGAGCCGGTGGCGCTGCAGGCCTCCACCCGCGATCTGCAGCGCCTGGAAGGCGCCGTCAACGGCCTGCTGGCCCGCGTGGCCGAGAGCGTGCGAGCGCAGCGCGAATTCGCTGGCAACGTGGCGCACGAGCTGCGCACGCCGCTGGCGGGCATACGGGCCTTGGCGGCCTACGGTCTGTCGCACAAGGATCCGGCCGTGTGGCGCGAGCAGCTGGCCAGCGTGGCCGCCAGCGAGGCGCGGGCCAGCCACCTGGTGGACCAGCTGCTGGCGCTGGCGCTGGCCGACGAGATGCGCGGCGCCATGCCGCGCGAGCCGGTGGCGCTGGACGAGCTGGCACGCGAGGCCGTGCTGCGCTTTCTGCCACGCGCCGATGCCGCCGGCGTGGACCTGGGCGCGCGCGGGCTGGAGCAGCCGGTGGTGGTGCAGGGCCAGGCGCTATTGATCGAGGGCGTGCTGGGCAACCTGATCGACAACGCCCTGCGCTATGGCCGGCCGGCGGTGCAGGACGCCGCGCCCCGCATCACCGTGCAGATCGTGCGGGAGGGCGAGTCCGTGATGCTGGAGGTGCTGGACAACGGCCCGGGCATCGACGACCGGCAGCGTGCCGACCTGCTGCAGCGCTGGGCCCAGGGCCGCGAAGGGGAGCGGCTGGGCGCGGGGGCCGGGCTGGGCCTGGCCATCGTGACGCGGTATGCGGACCTGCTGGGCGCACGCCTTTCGATGGGCGCCGCGCCCGGGGGCGGCCTGCGGGTGACGCTGGCGTGGCCGCAAGCCGCCGCCCCGCAGGGCTGACGCTCCGGCTGCCCAAGGTATTTGCTGTATTTTTTATAGCTACAACCCCAGGCGGGACGGGCGCAGGAGGCCGATCAGGCCAGGGTGGGATAGTCGGTGTAGCCCTTTTCGCCACCGCCGTAGAAGGTGGACTGGTCCCAGGCGTTCAGCGGAGCGTCCTGGCGCAGGCGCTCCACCAGGTCGGGGTTGGAGATGTAGGCCTTGCCGAAGGCGACGATGTCGGCCTGGCCGCTGGCCACCGCCTCCAGCGCCAGCGCCCGGTCGTAGGCGTTATTGACCATCCATGCGCCCTGGCCGCCCGCTGCGCGGTAGGCGCGCTTCAAGGCTTCGTAGTCGAACGGGCGGCCTTCCACCTCGCGCGGGCCGCCCGTGGCGCCCTCGATGACGTGCACGTACGCCAGGCCCAGCGGCGCCAGCTGGCGGATCACGTAGTCGAAGAGGGGCTGCGGATCGGCATCGGCGATGTCGTTGGCCGGCGTGACGGGCGAGAGGCGGATGCCCACCTTGCCGCCGCCGATGGCATCCACCACGGCGCGGGTCGCTTCGAGCAGCAGGCGGGCGCGGTTCTCGATGCTGCCGCCGTAGTCGTCGGTGCGCTGGTTGGCGCCAGTCTTGAGGAACTGGTCCAGCAGGTAGCCGTTGGCGCCGTGGATCTCCACGCCATCGAAGCCGGCGGTTTCCACCGCGTTGCGCGCCGCTGCGGCGTAGGTGTGCACGATGCCGGGCAGCTCGGACGCATCCAGCGCCCGGGGCTCGGAGGTGGCCACGAACTGGCCCTTGCCGCTTTCGCGATCCACCAGATAGGTCTTGGCCTTGGCGGTGATGGCAGACGGGGCCACGGGCTGGCCGCCGTCCGGCTGCAGGTCGACGTGCGAGATACGGCCCACGTGCCAGAGCTGGGTGACGATCTTGCCGCCGCGCTGGTGCACGGCCGCCGTCACCTTCTTCCAGCCGTCGAGCTGGTCGCTGCCGTAGAGGCCCGGCACGTCGGCATAGCCCTGGCCCTGGTGGCTGATGGCGGTGGCCTCGGTGATGAGCAGGCCGGCGCTGGCGCGCTGGGCGTAATAGGTCGCCGTGATGTCACGCGGGACGGCATTGGGCGAACGGTTGCGCGTCAGCGGCGCCATGGCGATGCGGTTGGCCAGTTGCAGGTCACCGGCCTGGATGGGGTCGAACAAGGTCTGGGACATCGAAAGAATTCCTGGGAAGGGTTGATGAGTCAGTGGTGCGGTTCAGGCAAAAAGCCGGACGGCACCGGACTGCTGGGAAGTTACCCTGATTCCGCGGCGGCTGCAGTGGGTGAGCGCCGCGACGGGACATCGATTCCGTGCTAGGCCACTGGGTAGCACGGTGGTTTCACGTGAAACACGCCACCCAGCGACAAGGCGAGCGCCCGCTCGCCTGCGTGATGGAGTGCTCCGTGAGACCGGCCTTGGAAAGCGGCCTTACTTCACCAGGCCTTCTGCCTTGAGCGCCGCCTGCACAGCCGGGCGCGCACCCACGCGGGACAGGTAGGCCTGCAGGTTCTGCATCGCCGAGAGGTCCAGGCCCACGGTCTTGCTCCAGTTGCAGACGGTGAACAGGTAGCCGTCGGCCACCGAGAAGTGCTCGCCCGTCAGCCACTCGCGGCCCTCGAGCTGGCCATCCACCCACTTCAGGCGCGACAGCAGCTTTTCGCGCAGGGTGGCCTTGTAATCGTCGGGCGTGGCCGGGCTGAACAGCGGCCCGAAGCCCTTGTGCAGCTCGGTGCCGATGAAGTTCAGCCACTCCTGCAGACGGTAGCGCGCCAGCGTGCCGTTGGCCGGCGCCAGGTTCTTGTGCGGCGCCTGGTCGGCGATGTACTGCACGATGGCCGGGCCTTCACGCAGGCGGGTGCCATCGTCCAGCTCCAGCAGGGGCACGTAGCCCAGAGGGTTGATCTGGTAGTAGTCGGTGCCGTCCGGCAGCTGGTGGGTCTTGGTGGGCGCCAGCACGGGCGTGAAGGCCAGGCCCGCTTCCAGCAGGGCGATGTGGGGGGACAGGGAGCAGGCGCCAGGGCTGTAGTAGAGCTTCATGGAGTGGGGCCGCCCATGGGCGGCGGAGTGAATGAGGGAAGGGGGAAAAGGGGGGTCGGCCACGGAGGCAAGAAACCACCCTGCATGCTAGCGCCAACCCAGCCGCCCTGCAGCCGCAGGCCGCAGGCCGAACCGCCGTCTGGACGCCAGACGGCGCCGCATCATGCGGTTCGCCCTTCAGGCCTCGGGAGCGTGCAGCCGCTCTGCCGCCCACAGCACCTGCCGCACCACCTCGGCCACCCGCGACTGGTGCGCGGCCTGCGCCAGTGCGCCCGCCTCGTCGAAAGCCGTGGCCGCCTGCGACAGCGCGAAGCCCCGGGGCGCCACCCAGCATTCCAGGTTCATCAGCAGCGGGGCCAGGTGCCCCTGCGACCGCAGCCCGCCCAGGCTGCCGTTCGATGCACTCAGCAGGCCCACCACCTTGCCGCGGAACGGCAGGGTGCCGTCCCCCCAGGTGGCATGCCCGGCCACGGGGCTGGAGGCCCAGTCCAGCGTGTTCTTCAGCAGCGCGGTGTAGCTGCCGTTGTATTCGGGCGAGCAGATGAGCCAGGCCGGGTGGGCATGCAAAGCCTCTTTCAACCGCACCACGTCGGGTGGCGTGCCCCGTGCTTCCAGGTCGGCGTTGTACATGGGAATGTCGTAGTCCGACAGCTCCAGCACCGTGGCGTCGGCCCCCAGGCCCCGGGCGATGCCGGCCGCCGCGTGCGCCAGGCGCCGGTTGAAGGATTGGGCGCGGGTGCTGCCCGCGAAGACAAGGATTTTTTGCATGGTGCGGAACATTGGAGCACACGGCGCCGGCAGGAATCCTGCAATCCGCCGAAGGCTGTTTCACGTGAAACACCGGCGCAGCCCCTGGCGGCGACAGAAATGGCCCGACGTGGGAAAATTGCCGGTTCCGCGTTGGATTCGACCGTTAGAAGAGGGCTGCCCCAGGCACGCCCGGAGTGAAGCACCATGTTGTACCCCCAGGAATTTGATGTCATCGTCGTCGGTGGCGGCCATGCCGGCACCGAGGCAGCGCTGGCCGCGGCCCGCATGGGCAGCAAGACCTTGCTGCTCACGCACAACATCGAAACGCTGGGGCAGATGAGCTGCAACCCCAGCATCGGCGGCATCGGCAAGGGTCACCTGGTGAAAGAGGTGGACGCACTCGGCGGCGCCATGGCCCTGGCCACGGATGAAGGCGGCATCCAGTTCCGCATCCTCAACGGCTCCAAGGGCCCGGCCGTGCGGGCCACCCGCGCCCAGGCAGACCGCGTGCTCTACAAGGCCGCCATCCGCCGCATGCTGGAGAACCAGCCCAACCTGTGGCTCTTTCAGCAGGCCGTCGACGACCTGATGGTGGAAGGCGACCGGGTCGTGGGCGCCGTCACGCAGGTGGGCATCGCCTTCCGCTCCCGCACCGTGGTGCTGACGGCCGGCACCTTCCTGGACGGCAAGATCCACGTCGGCCTGAACAACTACGCCGCCGGCCGCGCGGGCGACCCGCCCGCCGTGAGCCTGTCGGCGCGCCTGAAGGAACTGCAGCTGCCGCAAGGGCGCCTGAAGACCGGCACGCCGCCGCGCATCGATGGCCGCAGCATCGACTTCAGCCAGCTGGACGAGCAGCCCGGCGACGGCATGCCCGGCGGCGTGAACGAAGGCACTGTGCCCGTGTTCAGCTTCATGGCCCATGCATATGGCGGGGCGGCCATGCACCCGCGCCAGGTCCCGTGCTGGGTCACCCACACCAACGAGCGCACGCACGAGATCATCCGCTCCGGCTTCGACCGCAGCCCCATGTTCACCGGCAAGATCGAGGGCGTGGGCCCGCGCTACTGCCCCAGCGTGGAAGACAAGATCAACCGCTTCGCCGACAAGGACAGCCACCAGATCTTTTTGGAGCCCGAGGGCCTGACCACCCACGAGTTCTACCCCAACGGCATCAGCACGAGCCTGCCGTTCGACGTGCAGTACGAGCTGGTGCGCTCCATGCGCGGCCTGGAGAACGCACACATCCTGCGCCCCGGCTACGCCATCGAATACGACTATTTCGACCCGCGCTCGCTCAAGAGCAGCTTCGAGACACGGCAGATTCACGGCCTCTTCTTCGCGGGCCAGATCAACGGCACCACGGGCTATGAAGAAGCCGCCGCCCAGGGCCTGTTCGCCGGCATCAACGCCGCCCTGCAATGCCGGGGCGAAGACGCCTGGCTGCCGCGCCGCGATGAAGCCTACCTGGGCGTGCTGGTGGACGACCTCATCACCAAGGGCGTGACCGAGCCCTACCGCATGTTCACCAGCCGGGCCGAGTTCCGCCTGCAGCTGCGCGAAGACAACGCCGACATGCGCCTGACCGAAGCAGGGCGCCGCATGGGCCTGGTGGATGACGCCCGCTGGGAGGCGTTCAGCCGCAAGCGCGACGCTGTTTCACGTGAAACAGAGCGCCTCAAGAGCACCTGGGTCAACCCGCGCAACCTGCCGGCTGCCGAATCGGAGCGGGTGCTGGGCAAGGCCATCGAGCATGAGTACAACCTGTTCGACCTGCTGCGCCGCCCGGACGTGGCCTATGACAGCCTGATGAGTCTGGACGGCGGCAAGTACCGCTCGCAGGAAGTTTCACGTGAAACACTGGGCGACCTGAGCGGGCCGGTGCTGGAACAGGTGGAGATCGCCGCCAAGTACGCCGGCTACATCGACCGGCAAAAGGACGAAGTGCAGCGCGCCGCCTATTACGAAACGCTGCGGCTGCCCGCTGCCCTCGACTACCTGCAGGTGCCTGCCCTGTCCATCGAAGTGCGCCAGAAGCTGCAGAAGCACCGCCCGGAGACGCTGGGCCAGGCATCGCGCATCTCGGGCGTCACCCCAGCCGCCGTGTCGCTGCTGCTGGTGTACCTGAAGAAAAGCGGCTTCAAGGGCTTTGCCGCGCAGTCCGCAGACGCCGCCGCCGAACCCACCGAGGCAGCGGCATGAGCACGGCCGCCGCCGCGCTGAGCGGGCCGCTGGAAGAGGGCATCCGCACGCTGGGCCTTTCGCTTTCGGATGCGCAGCAGGGTCAGCTGCTCGACTTCCTGGCCCTGCTGCAGAAGTGGAACAAGGTCTACAACCTCACTTCGGTGCGCGACCCGCAGGAGATGCTCACCCATCACCTGCTCGACAGCCTGGCCGCCGTGGCACCCCTGCAGCGCCACCTGGCGCAGCGGCCGGCCGGGCAGGGCGGGGCGCGCCTGCTGGACGTGGGCTCCGGCGGCGGCTTGCCCGGCGTGGTGTTCGCCATCTGCTGCCCCGAGCTCGACGTGAGCTGCGTCGACACTGTTGCCAAGAAAGCCGCCTTCATCCAGCAAAGCGCCGCCACCCTGCGCCTGCCCCATCTGCATGGCGTGCATGCGCGGGTGGAGCACCTGAGCGGGCCGTTCGACGTGGTCAGCTGCCGCGCCTTCGCGTCGCTGGTGGACTTCGCCACCTGGTCCGCCGCCGCCCTGGCCCCGCAGGGCGTATGGCTGGCGATGAAGGGCAAGCACCCGGCCGACGAGCTGGCGGCGATGCCCCCCGGCGTGTCGGTGTTTCACGTGGAACCCCTCTCGGTACCAGGCCTGGAAGCGGAGCGCTGCATCGTCTGGATGCGGCCCGCGACCGTCGCCGCACCCCGCTGAGCGGGTGGCACGGAACGCTCGCGTAAACTCGGCATCCTTTTGCGCTCCGGGGGTGTTCGATGTTCGGTATTGCTGATTACGGCGCTTTCGTCGCGGCCATCGTGCTGTTCCTCGCCATCCCCGGCCCCGGCAACCTGGCGCTCATCACGTCCACCGGCAAGGGCGGCGTGCGTGCCGGGCTGGCCGCCGGGTTCGGCGTCATCGCCGGCGACCAGGTGCTGATGTGGCTGGCGGTGGCCGGCGTGGCCGCGCTGCTGGCTGCCTACCCCGCCGCCTTCCACGCGGTGCAGTGGCTGGGCGCCGGCTATCTCGCCTGGCTGGGCTTCAAGCTACTCACTGCCCGGCCCGGCGACGCGCCGGCCATCACCATCCAGCCGCGGCACTACTTCCGCCAGGGCGCCATCATCACGCTGCTCAACCCCAAGGCCATCGTCTTCTACATGGCCTTCTTTCCGCTCTTCGTGGACCCGGTCCGGCATCAGGGCCTGCTGACCTTCGGGGTGATGGCCGCCACCATCGCGACGCTCACCTTCCTCTACAGCCTGATCGTGGTGCTGCTCACCCACCACCTGGCGGCCCGCATGCGCGCCCACCCGGCCGTGGCCCGCGCCCTGGAGAAAACGGCAGGCGTCTTCCTGATCGGCTTCGGCCTGAAGCTGGCACTGTCTAAGTAGTTTCCGCGCTCCCTCGTCATTGCATCCTCTCTGAAAAGCACCCGCACGCCATGGCCCAGATCTTCTGCATCGCGAACCAAAAAGGGGGCGTCGGCAAGACGACGACCTCCGTCAACCTGGCCGCCGGCCTGGCCAAGGTGGGCCAGCGCGTGCTGCTGGTCGACCTGGATCCGCAGGGCAACGCCACCATGGGCTCGGGCGTGGACAAGCGCGCGCTGGAGCTGACGGTGTACGACGTGCTGCTGGAGTCGGCCTCCATCCAGGAAGCCGCCGTCAAAGCCGAACAGTGCGGCTACCACGTGCTGGGCGCCAACCGCGAGCTGGCCGGCGCCGAGGTCGAGCTGGTCACCCTGGAGCACCGCGAGCGCCGCCTGAAGGCCGCCCTGGCCGAGGTGGACGGCGACTACGACTTCGTGCTCATCGACTGCCCGCCCAGCCTGTCGATGCTGACGCTCAACGGCCTCTGCAGCGCCCACGGCGTGGTCGTGCCCATGCAGTGCGAATACTTCGCGCTCGAAGGGCTCACGGACCTGGTCAACACCATCAAGCAGGTGCATGCCAACCTCAACCGCGACCTGCAGATCATCGGCCTCCTGCGCGTCATGTTCGACCCGCGCATCACCCTGCAGGCGCAAGTCAGCGCCCAGCTCAAGGACCATTTCGGCGACAAGGTGTTCGACACCGTCATCCCGCGCAACGTGCGCCTGGCCGAGGCGCCCAGCTACGGCCTGCCCGGCGTGGTGTTCGACCCCAATGCCCGCGGCAGCCAGGCCTTCCTGGAGTTCGCCCGCGAAATGGTGCGGCGCGTGCAGGTCGGTTTGCATGCCAAACCAGCCCCCAGCGCTTGATGGATAAGCGCCTGCAGCTATCAATAAGTGAGCAAGTGAACCCCATGGAAGCGTCTCGCGTCTTGATCCTGCCCGGCTGGCAGAACTCCGGCGAAGGCCATTGGCAGACCCGCTGGGAAGCCCTGTACGGCTTTCACCGCGTGGAGCAGCACGACTGGATGCACCCCCTGCGCGGCGACTGGTCGGCGCGGCTGGAAGAGACCGTGGTCGACGCCGGCGGCCCCGTGGTGCTGGTCGCGCACAGCCTGGGCTGCATCCTTGCCGCCTGGTGGGCCGCGCACTCGCGCAACGCCCACCGCGTGCGGGGCGCGCTGCTGGTCGCGCCCGGCGACGTCGAAAGCCCCGACATCGCCCCTCTGCTGCCCGGCTGGAGCCCCATCGCCCGCCAGCCCCTGCCATTCCCGGCCGTGCTGGTGGCCAGCCAGGACGACCCGTACTGCAGCTTCGCCCGCGCCCAGGGCCTGGCCGTCAGCTGGGGCGCCCGCCTGCACGACGCGGGCGCGCGCGGCCACCTGAATGCCGAATCGGGCCTGGGCGACTGGGACGAAGGGCTGGAGCTGCTCAGAGCGCTGCACGCCCCCTTGAAGAACAACCCTCCGCATTGAAGACGACGACAACCACCATGGTCACCAAGAAACCCAAGGGCCTCGGCCGCGGACTCGAAGCCCTGCTCGGCCCCAAGGTCGCGGATGCCCTGCCGACGGCGCCGCCCGCCGCAGGCGGCAGCGCGCCGGGCGCCCCCGCCCCCGACAGCGGCACTCCCACCACGCTGCCCCTGAGCGCGCTGGTGCCGGGCATGTACCAGCCCCGCACCCGCATGGACGAAGGCGCGCTCTACGAGCTGGCCGAGTCCATCAAGGCGCAGGGCATCATGCAGCCCATCCTGGTGCGGCGGCTGGCCACGGGCGAGAACGCCGGCCAGTACGAGATCATCGCCGGCGAGCGCCGCTTCCGCGCCTCGCGCCTGGCGGGCCTGGCCGAAGTGCCGGTGCTGGTGCGCGACGTACCGGACGAGTCCGCCGCCGCCATGGCGCTCATCGAGAACATCCAGCGCGAAGACCTGAACCCGCTCGAAGAAGCCCAGGGCCTGGCGCGCCTGACCCGCGAATTCGGCCTGACCCACGAGCAGGCCGCGCAGGCCGTGGGCCGCTCGCGCAGCGCCGCCAGCAACCTGCTGCGCCTCTTGAACCTGGCCGAGCCGGTGCAGTCCATGCTCATGGCGGGCGACCTGGACATGGGCCACGCCCGCGCCCTGCTGGCGCTGGACCGCGCCGCGCAGATCACCGCCGGCAACCAGATCGCCGCGCGCAAGCTGTCGGTGCGCGAATCCGAAGCGCTGGTGAAGAAGCTGAGCGCCGAATTCAGCCTGACGCCCTCCAGCGCCGGCGGCAAGAAGGGCGCGGATAAGTCCGGCGACGTGAAGCGCGTGGAAGAAGAGCTGTCCGACCTGCTGATGGCCGAGGTGGAAGTGCGCATCAAGAAGCGCGTCAAGCGCGGCGGCCAGACCGAGGAGATGGGCGAGCTGGCGATCCAGTTCGGCTCGCTGGAGGCGCTGAACGGGTTGATCGACCGGCTGCGCGGCTAGCCGCCAGCCGGCCCCTGCGGCTGCGCCGCACCCACCAGCGCCCGCAGCCGCCGCACCTCGCGCTGCAGATCGATGATGAGCGCGGCCGCATCCAGGCCGACGTCGAAGTCCCGCTGCAGCCGCCGCGCCTGCAGCGCGCAGCGCAGCGCCTCTCCGTCGAACACCCACTGCGCCTGCGGCGCGCCGGGCACGGCGGGCGCGATCAGGCCGGCTTCGACCAGCGCGACGACCCATTCCTCGCGGTCGCCCGCCGCGCGGGCCAGTTCGGTCATGCCCAGCGGGTGGGCAGCGTCCACAGGGTGGGCTTGCGTGATGGTGACGCTGGTGTGGCGAACGTAGGTCGTGGTGGTCATGCGGAGGCTCCCAGGGCGCTGCGGGGGTTGAAGGCTGCGCTGGCCCGGGCCAGCGCCTCGTAGGCCGCGCGGGCGGCTTCGGAATCGGCGGGCGGCAGCGCCAGCTCCAGTTCCAGGTACAGATGGCCGGGCGTCGCGCCCGGAAAGCCGCGGTCCTTCAGCCGCAGCCGGCGCCCGGGCCGGGAGCCGGGCGGCACGGTGACCTCCACCTCGTCGCCATTGGGCAGCGGCACCCGCACCTGCGCGCCCAGCGCGGCCTCGCTGGGCGTCACCGGCAGCTTCATGGTCACGTCGTGGCCCTCGACCCGCCAGCGCGCATCGGGCGTGAGGCGCAGCTCCAGGAACAGGTCGCCCGCCGGCTCGCCGCCGTGCCCGGGCAGGCCCTGGCCGGCCAGCCGGATCAGCTGGCCCGGCCGCACGCCGGGCGGAATCTTCACCTGCAGCGTGCGCTGCACCAGGTGGGGCTGGCCGTCATCGTCCAGCTCCATCGCCTGCAGCTGCAAGGTGTGTTCGCCGCCGCGCAGGCTGGTGGGCAGGTCCACCTCGATGGCCGCATGCTGGTCGTCGCCCCGCATGCGTGGCTGGCGCTGCTGGGCCTGGCGGCGCTGGGCCGCGCCGAACAGGGACGAAAAGAAGTCGCTGAAATCCGCATCGTCGGCCGGGCCGGCGGTGCCGCCATGGCGGGCACGGCTGAAGTCGAAGCCCTCGTCCCAGCCGGGCGGCGGTGTGAAGCCCTGCGTGCCCGCCGAGCGGCCCGCCGAACCGTGCGCCGCTCCGCTCGCCACCCGGTCGGCCAGGGCGTCGTAGGCGGCGCGCTTTTCGGCGTCGTGCAGCACCTCGTAGGCCTCGTTGACGTCCTTCATCCTGGCCTCGGCGTCGGCCTCCTGGCTGACGTCGGGATGGTACTTGCGGGCCAGCTTGCGATAGGCCTTGCGCACTTCGTCGGCCGTCGCCTTGCGGTCCACGCCCAGAGCGCTGTAGTAGTCCTTGAAGTCCATGGTGTTCCGATGCGGGAGATGGCGGGAAGGAGATACGAACGGATCTCCTGCATGGTGCAGCAGGGCGCCCCGCCGCCCAAGTCGGCCGACGCCGCAATCGCATCAGCGGCAGATCGGCCAGCCGCCCGTTTCCAGGTGGAAATGGTCGCGGTGCACCCGGTTGTAGCCCGGGCCCAGCGTGCCGTCGAAGCGGCGGCAGGCGCCCGCTTGCGCGGCGTGCAGAAACCGGGCGACCGGGTCGCGCTGCAGCGCCTGGGCGTCGTCCCACGGCTGGGGGGCATCACGCAGCAGCTGGATGCGCCGGCCATTGGCCAGCGTGAACCCGCTCACGTCCAGCGCATCGGCCGTGGCATGGCGGCTGCGGCGGCCGGTGCCGCGCCCGTCGCCGGTGTTCACGTTGCGGCAGGCGTAGCTGCCCAGGTGTTCGATGCGGCGCACCTCCTGGCCCAGCTCGGCGCGGGCGGCGGCCTGCAGGTCGTGCCGCTCCCAGAGCGCGAACGACAGCGCCGTACGGCAGCTGAGCACCGTGGCACTGCTCAACTGCACGCGGTGGCCCGACTCCAGCCGCACGGCGTTCGTAAAGCCGCAGCCCTGCACCGGCGCGCGGTCGGACACGGGGGAAAAGCGCAGGCCGGCACTTTTCAGCGCCGCCAGGCACTGGTCCGGATCGGCGCGTGCGCGGCGCATCTTGAACGGCGTCAGCAGGTTCGGCGTCTCGGCCACGTCCAGCGCGGCCAGCGGGTCCCAGCGCGGCGGCACCGGCACCCAGCCGCCCAGGTAGCCGACGAGCAGGCCGCAGGCGAGGCTGAAGAGCGCCGCGCCGATCAGGCGACCGGCGCCTCTCGCGGATGGAACGGCGGGGTCAGTCATGCACGGAGCACGACGCCGCGGACGACTGGGATGCCCGCATGCGGAGTGTGCGATGCGAGCGAGTCATCGGCAAGGCGGGGCGAAGGAGGGGGAATGTCACAGGGGCGGTCCGGTGGCTGTGCAGTCGATTGTGGGCGGAGTGGCGCGTACGCCGGGGCGGACAGCCGCGCCGCAGCCTGTCAGCAAGAAGCCGACCTTGGGAATGTGCCGCGCCAAGGGCGTCTCGGGCCATTCTTCTGACGTGATTCGCCGGATCGGGGCGTACCGCGCTCGTCCGAACTGCTGTACCCAGTGCCTTGAGCCGCTTTGAAGAAGCGAATCAGCCTGTGGCATGAACGATCGTTCGAGGATATTTCCCTCCCGACCGTTTCCTGCGGCTTCTGCTTCGCTCACCCGGGCGCCCTGGGGGTGATGCGCCATCACCTACAAATGTAGTGATTTGTCATGGCATCAATAATCCGGAGCTTTTCTGGCGTGACGACTGTACGACACCGTTAAAGTTGCCAGCAAATTGCATAACGCAAGGTGAATACATGACAAAAAACCAGTACCGAGTAATCGTTGCCATGTCCTTCATCCTTTTCAATCTTTCGGCTCGGTTGGATGCGATTTTCGATCTGCTTCCAGATTCTTACAAAGGAAGACTACCGACTCCGCTCGATGGCGAAACGATCCTTTTTCTGGCCCTCACGATCTTGGGCGCGATCGCAGGGCTCTATGGGTCCATGAGATTTTTGTCGTGGGCGCCGATGCTCAACCTCATTACCGCTGGTTGTTTTCTGGTTCTCATACTAAGCAGTCACATGGTATTTATTAGTTCGTCCTGGGCTCAGGCTTTAACGCTTGTTGCCACCGCGAGTTGGGGGGTTGCTCTCGCACTGCCCTATATCAGTGACAACGTTGGGAGGATGTTCAAGTCGAAGCCAGATTAAGGGATGCGGCGCATTTTCTATCGCCCGTCCTGAGAAAAAAAGGCAGGCCCTTGATGCAAGCGGACAACCGCACCAGAGCCTCCCGGCGAAATGCCAGAGTTCCCCTCACTAGAATGCAGCGCACCGAAGCACCTGCCGAGCCCATCGCCTGACCGGTCACTGGGAATGCACCTTCACCGCGACCGCCTCCTGCCCATGCCTTTCCGCCTGCCCGGGCACTCCCGGCCATGAACCGCTGGCTGCCCTGGCCGCTGCCCGCCCTGCTGGCCTGGGGCGCCGCCTGGCTGGCCTACGCGGGGCTGCAGCGCTGGCTGCCCGCCGCCGTCGCGCTGGCGCTGGCCTGCGCCCTGGGCACGGCGGCCAGCCTGCTGGGGCAGGGTTGGTGGCGGCGCGGGCTGATCGCGGCGGGGTTTCCGCTGTCGCTCGTGCTCACCGGCACGGCCGCCGGCGTGCCGGCCTGGGCCTGGCTGGTGCCGCTGGCCCTGCTGCTGCTGGTCTATCCGCTCAATGCCTGGCGCGACGCGCCGCTCTTTCCCACCCCGCGCGGCGCGCTGCAGGGCCTGGCCGCGCTGGCCCCTTTGCCGCCCGATGCGCCCGTGCTGGACGCCGGCTGCGGCCTGGGCGACGGGTTGATCGCATTGCGCCAGGCCTACCCGCAGACGCGCCTGCACGGGCTGGAGTGGAGCTGGCCGCTGCGGGCCCTGTGCGCGCTGCGCTGCCCCTGGGCGCGGGTGCGGCGTGGCGACATCTGGGCGGCCGACTGGGGCGGCTATGCGCTTGTCTACCTCTTCCAGCGGCCGGAAAGCATGGAACGCGCCGCCGCCAAGGCCGGGGTGGACATGGCGCCGGGCAGCTGGCTCGCGAGTCTGGAATTCGAGGTGCCCGGCCGGGCGGCGGACGCCTGCCTGCGGGGCGAGGCCGGCGCCAAGCCGGTGTGGCTCTACCGCATCGGCGCGCCCGAAGCCTGAACGCGCGGGCCTTGGGGCCGGTCAGGCCCGGCGCTATGATGCCGCCGCGCTTCGCCCGCTTGCAGGGCATGGCGGCTGCCCGGCACCGCCTTTCACACCGACACTCCAACGACACCGAGAGGAATCGAACATGACCCGGAAGATGCACACCCTCCCTCTGCTGGCCACGGCCTGCGCCGCCGCCCTGCTGCTGGCCGGCTGCGAGACCACCAACATGCGCATGGGCAGCCCCGACGCCAAGACCGTCGCCACCGGCGCTGCCGGCGGCGCCAGCGCCTCCGGCGAGAGCAGCGAGCTGCAAAAGTGCGCCGCGCCTCTCGGCACCGTCTCCCTCGTGGAGAACCAGGACGCGGGCTGGTACACCATCCTGCGCAACGAATACAAGCTGCCGCCCACCGCCAACCTGCTGCGCCTGCTGATCCAGCAGTCCAACTGCTTCGTCGTCGTCGAGCGCAGCGCCTCCGGCATGCGCGCCATGGACCGCGAGCGCCAGCTGATGGGCTCCGGCGAGATGCGCGGGGGCAGCAACTTCGGCCAGGGCCAGATGGTCGCCTCCGACTATGGCCTCTCGCCCGAGATCATCTTCTCCAATTCCGACGCGGGCGGCATCGGCGGCGCCCTGGGGGGCCTGCTGGGCGGCGGGCGCGGCGCCGCCATCGCCGCCATCGGCGGCAGCATGAAGACGCGCGAGGCGAGCGCCATGCTGACCCTGGTGGACAACCGCTCGGGCGTGCAGGTCTCCGCCTCCGAGGGCAGTGCGTCCAAGAGCGACTTCGCGGGCTTCGGCAGCCTCTTTGGCGGATCGGCCGGCGGCTCGCTGGGCGGCTACCAGAACACCGCGCAGGGCAAGGTGCTGACGGCCGCCTTCATGGACGCATACAACCAGATGGTCGTGGCGCTGCGCAACTACAAGGCGCAGAGCGTGCAGGGCCAGGGCCTGGGCGGCGGCGGGCGCCTGGGCGTGGACGGGGGAGCTGCGCCCTCGCAGACCAAGGCGGGCGCCTCGATGTCCATGCGGCAGGCACAGGAGCGCCTCTCCGCGCTGGGCTACAACGTGGGCACGCCGGACGGCGCGGCCGGCCCGCGCACGACCAAGGCCTTGCGCGAATTCCAGAAGGACAAGGGCATCGCGGTGACGGGCCGCCTGGACGCGGCCACGCAGGACGCGCTCTCGCGCTGAACGCCGCCCCCGGCGCGCAGCCATTGCTGGCGCGCCGGCTGCACCGAACGGACCCGGCCCTGGCCGGGTCTTTTCGTTGGCGCCGGGCATGGTGCTACTGTTTTGATAGCTGCATGCGCTGATGGATCAAGCGCTGGAGCCCTCAACGGCTCGTCACTTTCAGCCACGGGCACCCACCGGCCTATACTCACCCCCGTTGGTGCTCGCAAGGCCATTGCGGCCGAGCAGTTAAACGGGAACCAGGGAGGGAGCGTCCGCCAAGGAACGTTCCCCAACCTGGGCTGCCCCCGCAACGGTACAGCGACGAAGACGGCACCGCCGGCTTCACCCTGCATGGAACACACGCCCACTGAAAGGCCCAGCGCCTTTTGGGAAGGGCCCATCGCAGCGTCGCCAGCCCGGATACCGGCCGACAGGGGGCGTCGCAGCCACCGGCTTTTTTGTCCGTCACAGGATGGAGGAGAGCCGGGGCGGCGGCGCCCATTTCACGGAACCTGCGGGGAGGCAGGAGTCCGGGCACACGCATTCCTGTCGGTTCTTTCCCATGCCAGTTTTCCTTGCGCGCGCGCCGCTTTTCGCGCCCTGCCGCCCATGACCGCCCCGGGCACCGTCTGGTTCGTCGGCGCCGGGCCGGGCGACCCCGAGCTCGTCACCGTGAAAGGCCGCGCCCTCATCGAGCGCGCCGGGGCCATCCTGTTCGCGGGCTCGCTGGTCAACGAGGCCGCCACCCGCTGGGCGCCGCCCGGCTGCGTCATCGCCGACAGCAAGGACATGACGCTGGAGCAGATGGCCGCCTGGCTCATCCTGCAGGCGCACAAGCACGAGACCGTGATCCGCCTGCAGACCGGCGACCCGGCGCTCTACGGCGCGCTGATCGAGGTGGTGCAGCCGCTGGACGCCGCCGGCGTGCCGGTGCGCGTGGTGCCGGGCGTGTCGTCGGCCATGGCCTCGGCCGCCGCCGCCGTGGAGAGCTTCACCCTGCCCGAGGTCACCCAGAGCGTGATCTTCACCCGCGTGGAAGGCCGCACGCCCATGCCGCCCGGCGAATCGCTGGCCGAGCTGGGCCGCCACCACTGCACGCTCTGCATCTTTCTGTCGATCACGCTGCTGCACAAGGTGCAGGCCGGCCTGCGCGAGGCGGGCTGGGCGGACGACGCGCCCATGCTGGTCGTGCACAAGGCCAGCTGGCCGGGCGAGGAGGTCATCGTGCGCGGCACGCTGGCCGACATCCGCGAGCGCTGCCGCGCCGCCGGCATCGTCAGCCAGGCCATGGTGATCGCCAGCCCCACGCTGGGCGCGCGCCAATGGCAGGAGCTTGCCAAGTCCAAGCTCTACGACGCAAGCTTCACCCACCGCTTCCGCCGCGCCAGCCAGCCGGCCGCAGCCAACGCTGCGCCCGAGGCCCCCGAAGAACCCCACGCACCGACCGCCCCATGACCACCACCATCCTCCTGATCGGCCACGGCTCGCGCGAGCCAGAAGGCAACGACGAGATCCACGCCTTCGTGCGCCAGTGGCGCGAGCGCCAGCCGGGCTGGCGCATCGAGGTCTGCTTCATCGAATTCGCGCCACCCGGCCTGCACGATGGCCTGCTGATGGCCGCCAAGGGCAGCAGCCGCGTGCTGGTGCTGCCGCTCATCCTGAACGCGGCCGGCCACGTGAAGATGGAAATCCCCGAAGCCATCGAGCATGCGCGAGAACACTGCCCGGGCGTCGAATTCCTCTACGGCCCGCACCTGACGGCCTGCGAGCCCATCCTCACCATCCTGCAGCGCCAGCTGCGCCGCTGCATGCAGAAGCTGGACATGCCCGACCCCACAACCACCGGCATCGTGCTGCTGGGCCGGGGCTCGTCCGACCGGCAGGCCAATGGCGACGTCGCCAAGATGGCGCGCTGGCTGCAGGAGGACAGCCACCACGAGTTGGTGGAGATCGCCTTCACCGGCATCACCTGGCCGCGCCTGGAGCGCGTGGTGCAGCGCCAGGCGCTGCTGGGCATGAAGCAGATCGTGGTGCTGCCCTACTACCTCTACACCGGCACGCTGATGCAGCGCATAGCCCGGCAGGTGGAGCACCTGCGCGTGCAGTATCCGCAGCTGCGCTTCGCGCAGTCGGGCCACTTCGGCATGGAGCGCGAGATCTTCGAGCTGCTGGAGCAGCGCGTGGCCGACCTGCAGGCGGGTCTGCCCGACAGCCGCCTGCCGTGCGACGGCTGCAAGTACCGCGAGATCGCGCACGACCTGGGGCATGGGCACAGCCATGAGCACACGCATGCGCATGCGCCTGTGGCCATCGCGGCGGCAGGTGCAGATCACGCGCACGACCACGGGCACAGCCATGGACACGATCACGCGCATGGACACGACCACGGGCATTCGCATGACCATGGCCACGATCACGCCCATCCCGGCCACGCCGCCCCCCAACCGGCCGGAGCCGCCGCATGAGCACGGTCAACACCGTCACCGAACAGCTCACGCGCGCCGGCCAGGCCATCGAGCACGACAGCTTCGCCATCATCGACGCCGAGGCCGGCCCGCATGCCTACACGGCGCAGCAGTGGCCCATCGTGCGCCGCATGATCCACGCCAACGCCGATTTCGAATTCAACGGCCTGACCGATTTCCACCCCGATGCGGCGGAGGCCGGCATCGCCGCCATGCTGCGCGGCGGCGCGCCCGTGGTGGCCGACGTGGAGATGATCTGCTCGGGCCTGTCGCAGCCGCGGCTGGCGCACTTCGGCATGCGCACGCACCAGTTCATCAGCGACGCCGACGTGATCGCCCAGGCCCAGGCCGAGGACACGACCCGCGCCGTGCAGGCCATGCGCAAGGCGCACCGGCAGGGGCTGCTGCAGGGCGCCGTCGTCGGCATCGGCAACGCACCCACGGCGCTCATCGAACTGGTGCGCCTGATCCGCGAGGAGGGCGTGCGGCCGGCCCTCGTGGTCGGCATGCCGGTGGGCTTCGTCTCCGCCGCCGAATCCAAGGATTTGATGGCGGAAGTCGCCGAGGTGCCCTGGATCGTGATCCGCGGCCGCAAGGGCGGCTCCACCCTGGTGGTGGCCGCGCTGCATGCGCTGCTGGCGCTGGCCGAGGCGCGGCAGAAGCACGCAGCGCCGCCACCGCAAGGCGCCGCCGGAGGCTGACCCCGCCATGATGGAAAAGACCGTCCGCCGCGGCACGCGCACCGGCTTCACCACCGGGGCCTGCTCCGCCGCCGCCGCGCGCGCCGCCGTGCTGGGCCTGGTGGGTGGCGCCGTGCCCGAGGCGGTGGACTGCCTGCTGCCCAACGGCGACGTGGTGCGCTTCGCCGTGAACGACGGCCACTGCGAAGGTTCCGGCGAGGGCGGCCAGGCCGCGCACGCCATGGTCATCAAGGACGCGGGCGACGACCCCGACTGCACCGACAAGGCCCACCTCACCGCCGACGTGCGCGTGCTGCCCGGCCGCCCGGGCGAAGTGGTGGTGTGCGGCGGCTTCGGCGTGGGCACGGTCACCATGGCCGGCCTGGGCCTGGAAGTGGGCGGCCCGGCCATCAACCCCGTGCCCCGCCGCAACATCGAAGACAACGTGCGCGCCGCGGGCGACCCGCTGCTTGCGCATGCCGGGCTGGAAGTGACCATCTCCGTGCCCCAGGGCGTGGAGATGGCCAAGAAGACGCTGAATGCGCGCTTAGGGATTTTGGGCGGCATCTCCATCCTGGGCACCACCGGCATCGTCAAGCCGTATTCCACCTCCGCCTACCGCGCCAGCGTAGTGCAGGGCGTGCAGGTGGCCGCCACGCTGGGCCATGGCGTGGTGGTGCTCACCACCGGCGGTCGCACCGAACAGTTCGCCATGAAGGAGCGGCCCGATCTGCCGGCTGCCTGCTTCGTGCAGATGGGCGACTTCCTGCGCTATGCGCTGGATGAAGCCGTGGCGCAGGGACTGCGCGAAGTGGTCATCGGCGGCATGGTGGGCAAGCTCACGAAGATCGCCCAGGGCGAGACCATCACCCACGCCAACCGCGCCGAGGTCGATACGCAATTGCTGGCCGAGCTCGCCGCCCGCATGGGCGCGCCGCCCGACGTGTGCGCCGAGATCGCCGCCGCCGAGACCGCCCGCTTCGGCGCCGAGCGCATGCAGGCGCTGGGCCTGGGCGAGCCCTTCCACCATGCGCTCGCGCAGGCCGTGGTGCAGACGCTCACGGCGCCCGACCGCTACGGCGACCGCTTCCACCTCACCGTGCTGGTCTGCGATTTCGACGGCAGCAAGATCACCGAGGCCGCCTCCGGGCCGGCCGCATCCGCATGACGCCACGACGATGACGACCACCAACCTGCTCGAAAAAGACCCCCAGCCCTGCCGCGTGATCGGCGTGCTGGACGACGGCGCCGCCAGCCTCAGCGCCACCGCGCTCGCGCTGCTGCGCCGGGCCGACCTGGTGATCGGCGGCACGCGCACGCTGGCGCTGCTGGAAGACGACATCGCCCCCCAGGCCGTGCGGCGCGACCTGACCGGCTGCCTCTCGTCCGTGCCCGGCTGGATCGCCGAGGCCCGCGCCGCCCACCAGGCCTGCGTGGTGCTGGCCACGGGCGACCCGCTATGCCACGGCATCGCCAGCTACCTGGCCTCGCGCCTCTGCATCCAGGCGCTGGAGGTGATGCCCAACGTCTCCACCCTGCAGCTCGCCTGCGCCCGCCTGGGCCTGGCCTGGCAGGATGCACGCATCGTTTCCGTCCACGCCAAGGATGCCGGCGAATGGACCGTGGGCGCCGCGCCCGCGCATGGCCTCTACGCCCTGGCCCAGGCCGTGCGCCAGCACGACCGGCTGGCCGTGCTCACCAGCCCCGACAACACGCCCGCGCGCATCGCCCGCCTGCTGGTGGCCGAAGGCCTGGGCGACGACTTCCAGATCAGCGTGGCCGAGCGCCTCTGCACGCCCGACGAGCGCGTCTGGGCCGACATGGCGCCGGCCCATGCCGCCGCGCAGCAGTTTGCCGACCCCAACGTGGTGCTGCTGGTGCGCACCCGCCAGCGGCCCGATGCGGTGCGCTTCGGCCTGCGCGATGCGGCCTACCACCAGCGCCAGCCCGACAAGGGCTTGATCACCAAGCAGGAAGTGCGCGCCGTGTCGCTGGCCCGCATGCAGCTGCGCTCCGCCAGCCGCGTGTGGGACATCGGCGCGGGCAGCGGCTCGGTGGGGCTGGAGGCCGCGCGCCTGTGCCCGCAGGGCCATGTCTGGGCCATGGAGAAGAACGAGGGCGACGTGGAGATCGCGCGCCGCAACGTGCACGACTTCGGCGTCTCCAACCACACGCTGGTACACGGCAAGGCGCCCGAGGGGCTGGATGCCTGGCCCGATCCGGACGCCGTCTTCATCGGCGGCTCGGGCGGCGAACTGGCCGAGCTGATCGCGCTGTGCCTGCAACGCTTGCGCCCGGGCGGCTGGCTGGTGATGAACTTCGTCACGCTGGAGAACCTCGCCGCCGCCACCCAGGCCCTGCAGGCGGCCGGCGCCGCGTGGGACGTGCTGCAGCTGCAGGCCGCGCGCAGCAAGCCCATCCTGCACATGCACCGCATGGCGGCCGAGAACCCGGTGTGGATCGTCTGCGCGCAGGCGGGTGGTGCCGATGCCGTGACACCTGCGGTGGAGGAGGGCGCATGACCACGGCGCAGCCATCCCTGGGCCGGCTGATCGGCGTCTCGCTGGGCCCGGGCGACCCCGGCCTCATCACCCGCGCTGCCTGGGCGCAGCTGCAGCGCACCGACGCCGTCTGGACCTACCCCGCACGCAGCACCAAGACGCCCAGCTACGCCTTCGACATCGTGCAGCGCGCCGGCCTCACGCCGCCCGCCCAGCACCAGACCCTGCTCTTCCCGATGACGCACGACGGCGACAAGCTCGCCCGTGCCTGGATGCGCGCCGCCGATACCGTGCTGCCCTGGCTGCTGGCCGGGCAGGACGTGCTGTTCCTGGTCGAAGGCGACGCCAGCACCTACGCCACCTTCGGCCACCTGTCGCGCACCGTGCGGGCGCTGGACCCGCGCATCGAAGTGCCCGTGATCGCCGGCGTGAACGCCTTCACGGCGGCCTGCGCCACACGCGGCATGCCGCTGGCCGAGCAGGACGACACCATCGCCATCGTGCCCGCCGCCTACGGCGTGAGCGCGGTGGACCGCCTGCTGCCCGACTTCGACACCCTGGTGCTCATGAAGGTCAAGCCGCTCATGGACGATCTCATCGACTGGCTGGAGCGGCGCGAGCTGCTGCCCTGCACCCAGTTCATCGAGCGCGTGGGCGCGCCCGACGAACGCTGCGTGGCCGGCCCCGACCTGCCCGCGCTGCGCGGCACCAAGGTCAGCTACCTCTCGCTCATGGTGGTGAAGAACCCGCACCGCATCCGGGGCGAGCGCATCAAGGGCTGCCTGAAGAAATCCTCGCCCGCAGCAGCCTCCGCTGCCGGCCAACCCCTATCCGACGAACCGGAGCTTGCCGAATGACGACCGCCACCACCCCTGCCACCCCCGACGTGGTGCTCTCCGCCCCCGCGCAGCCCGCCGCCGAGGTGCGCGTCTGCCTCGTGGCCATCACCCGCCACGGCGCCGCCCAGGCCGCGCAGCTGGCGCGCGACGTGCCGCAGGCGCATGTCTGCACGGCCGCCAAATTCGCCGCCGCTTTCGAGGGCCTGCCCAACACCGTGCGCGCCTACGAAGGCGCGCTGCGCGACGAGATCGCGCCGCTCTTCGCGCAGTACGACCAGCTGGTCTTCTTCGTCTCGCTGGGCGCCGTGGTGCGCCTGATCGCGCCGGTGCTCAAGTCCAAGGACGAGGACCCGGGCGTCACGGTGGTGGACGACGCCGGCCAGTTCGTCATCCCCGTGCTCTCGGGCCACGTGGGCGGCGCCAACGAATGGAGCGAGCGCATCGCCGCGCTGATCGGCGCCACGCCGGTGCTCACCACCGCGTCCGACGTAGGCAAGACCATTCCCGTCGATATCCTCGGCCGCCACCTGGGCTGGCGCGTGGAGGCGCCCAAGATCAACATCACGCGCGTCTCGGCCCATGTCGTCAACGGTGAGCCCATCGCCGTGGTGCAGGAAGCCGGCAGCCGCCAGTGGTGGAACCGGCCCACGCCGCTGCCCGCCAACATCACCTGCCTGGATGGCTGGAGCGGCGTGGAGCCGGGCCGCTTCCAGGCCGTGCTGTGGATCACGCACGACGAGGTCACGCCCGAGCGCTGGGCCGCTTGGCACGAACGGCTGGTGGTCTATCGCCCGCCCGTGGATGCCGCCGCGTGAGCACTGAACCCGTGATGCGCCTGGCCATCGGCCTGGGCTGCGACTGCGGCACGCCCGAGGCCACGGTCGAAGCCTGCCTGCGCGAAGCGCTCGCCCAGGCCGGCGCGCAGATCGCCCAGGTGGCCGTGGCCGCCAGCATCGAGGCCAAGCGGGACGAAGCCGCCTTCCTCTCGCTGGCCGCCCGCCACGGCTGGCCGCTGCGCTGGTACGCCGCCGCGCAGCTCGCGGCCGTGCCGGTGCCCAACCCATCCGACACCGTGCTGCGCTACATGGGCACGCCCTCGGTCAGCGAGGCCGCCGCGCTGCTGGCCGCAGGCGCGGCCGATGCGTCGGCCCTGCTGGTCGAAAAGCACCGCCTGCGCGGGCCCGACGGGCGCAATGCCACCGTGTCCATCGCGCGCATTCCGCCTGTCGCGCAGGGCACCTCCGATTCCGGCGGCTGAGGCAGCGCATCGCATCCCGCCACCGCGCGCGCGCCGGCCATTTCCTCACTCCCAACCCCTGAAAGGCTCACCATGCACATCGAAATCGGCATCCTCTCGCAGGACAAGATCGCCTATGCCTCCGTCGCCGCCACGGCGCTGCTGGGCGGGCATGCGCTGCCCCTGCTCAAGAGCCCCACGGCCTGGCTGCGCACGCTGCTGGCCGCGTTCTTCTTCAGCGTGCTGATGCAGGTCTGGCACCTGCCCATCGGCCCGTCGGAGCTGCACTTCGTCGGCGCCATGCCCATCTACCTGCTGTTCGGCTTCATCCCCACGCTGTTCGGCTTCGGGCTGGGGCTGCTGGCGCAGGCCCTCGTCTTCGAGCCGCAGGATCTGGCGCACCTCGCCATCAACTTCCTGAGCCTGGCCGTGCCGCTGGTGGCCGTGCACCACGGCTTGGGCCAGCGCATGCAGCGCATCAGCATCGCCAACGTGCTCAAGCTCGATGCGGCCTACTACGCGGGCGTCACGCTCATGGTCGGCTTCTGGCTCTCCATCAGCAGCGACCCGGCCCCCGTGGCCGACTGGGCGCTGTTCGCTGCCTCGTACCTGGGCCTCGTCGCCGTCGAGCCGCTGCTCACCATCGCCATCACCCTGGGCGCCGTTCGCCTGCGCGGCCGCCGCTGGCTCGCCGCCTGCATCGACGAACGCACGCTGACCCGCACCGCCGCGCCCCGCGCCGCCGCCTGACCGCCCACCCCCACGAAAGAAAACACGCACATGTCCGCAGGAAAGATCATGCTCGTGGGCATTGGCCCCGGCAGCACCGACCACATGACCGCGCGCGCCCGCGCCGCCATCGCCGAGGCCGACACCATCATCGGCTACGTCACCTACATCAAGCTCGTGGCCGATCTCATCGAGGGCAAGGAGATCATCCGCAAGTCCATGACCGAGGAACTCGACCGCGCCATCGAATCGCTGGCCCGCGCCCGCGAGGGCAAGAAGGTCGCGCTCATCTCCTCGGGCGATGCGGGCGTCTACGGCATGGCCGGCCCCACGTTCGAGGTGCTGTTCCAGGCCGGCTGGACGCCGCCCGCCTTCGACGAGAACGGCGTGGTCGAGCCCGGCGGCATCGAGGTCGAGATCGTGCCCGGCGCCTCCGCCCTCAACAGCTGCGCGGCCCGCGTGGGCGCGCCGCTCACGCACGATTTCTGCGCCATTTCCCTGTCGGACCTGCTCACGCCCTGGCCCACCATCGCGCGCCGGCTCGACGCCGCCGCCATGGCCGACTTCGTGGTCGCGCTCTACAACCCCAAGAGCGGCCGCCGCACGCGCCAGATCGAGGAAGCGCAGCGGCTCTTCCTGCGCCACCGCAGCCCCGACACGCCCGTGGCCATCGTCAAGAGCGCCTACCGCCGCCGCGAACGCATCGAATTCGCCACCCTGGCCACCATGTGCGATGCCGACATCGGCATGCTGAGCACCGTGCTGATCGGCAACAGCAACACCATCGTGCGCCATGGCCTCATGGTCACCCCGCGCGGCTACGCCAACAAGTACGACGTGGAAGGCGGCGGCGCCACGCGCGAGGGCGAACGGCCCGGCCGCTCGCTCTCCACGGGCCTCAATGGCTGGCTGGAGAACCTGCAGCTTGACCACGCGGCGGGTGAGAGCCTCGAAGACCTGGCCCGGCGCCACCGCCTGCCGGCCGACTACATCCGCGACACCCTGGCCCAGCCACTGGTCATCGCCGAGACCGCGACCACCGAGGAAGAAGCATGAGCACCGACACCCCTGCAACGATGGCCCCAGCACCCGAGGGAGTGCGCGTGGTCGTCAAGCCCAAGATCGGCAGCTACCGCCGCCACATCCTCATCTGCACCGGCCCGCGCTGCGCGCAGGAAGGCCAGGCCCAGGCCCTCTTCGACAGCCTGGGCGAGAAGTTCAAGGCCGCGGGCCTGAACGACGGCGACCTGCGCGTCAAGCGCAGCCGCGTGAGCTGCTTCGCCGCCTGCAAGGGCGGCCCGGTGATGTGCGTGCAGCCCGACGGCACCTGGTACTACGACGTCACTCCGGCCAACATGGACCGCATCATCGCGCAGCACCTGGTGGGCGGCGAGCCGGTGGAAGAGCTGGTGTTCCACCAGGGGCCATCGGGGGACTGAAAGGGGCCGCACGCCTTCAGGGCCGTTGCCTCGTGAAGCGCTGCTCCAGCACCCGCCGGCCCCACTGGTCGCCGGGGCGCTCTTCCACGCAGGCGAAGCCGTGGGCTTCGTACAGGCGGCGCGCGGCATGCAGGCCGCTGAAGGTCCACAGCTGCGTCTCACGGAAGGCATCGCGCCGGTCCACGAAATCCAGCGCCGCCTGCAGCAGCCGGCGCCCCACGCCGGCTCCGCGCACGCCGTCGTCCACGATGAACCAGCGCAGGTGGGCGATGCCCGGCCCCAGGTCTTCCCCGTCGATGGCGACCGAACCCACGATGCGCCCCTGCGCCTCGGCCCACCAGAGGCCGTGCAAGGCATGTGGCGCGTCGCCCCGCGCGTGCAGCCGGCCGCAGAAATCCGCCAGCCCGCCAGCCACCACCGCTTCGAAGCGCAGGCCGAAATCCGCCTCGCGTGCGTAGTAGAGCGCATGCATCTCGGCGATGCGGCCGATCAGCCCGGGCCGGTAGCCGGAATGCAGCGTGACCGGCGCAGCAGCCAGCGATGCCGCAGGCCCGGCACCCGCATCGCAGGCGCGCTCCAATGCGTCGGCATAGAGGCGCACGCCCTCCAGCACCGTGCGGTACTGCTGCGGCGGCAGCTGCGCCATCGCGCCGGTCACCTGCGCGCGTGCGAATGCGTGGATGGACGCCACGCAGCGCTGCCCCAGGTCGGTGAGCGCCAGCCATTTCACCCGCGCATCGCCCTCTGCGGCGCCTTCCAGCACGTGGCCCGCACCGACCAGTTTGCGCAGCATCCGGCTTACGCTGGATTTTTCCAGCCGCAACCGCTCGCCCAGCTCGCGTGCGGAGAGCCGGCCGCAGCCCTGCTCGATCTCGATCAGCGCATGCACGGCGGAAGGCGACAGATCGGTGCCGGCGAAATCGCCGCCCATGAAGCCCAGCGCCCGCACCATGGAGCGCGAGGCCGAGCGAACGTCTTCGATGAAATCTGGCTGGGGCTGCATGTCGCGGTCCTTCCTTTTGGTTGTATCGTACAACCATCTGTCAAGCCGCGATGCATCGCCGCGAACTCAACGCTGCCCCGAGGCCCGCTGCCGCGGCGGCACGCCGCGGGCCTGGACCCACAGCGCCTGCAGAGCCGGCCGGCCCGGCGGCACGGCCAGCCCGATGCCCAGCGCCAGGGCATCGCCCTCGGCCAGCCGGCGGTAGGCCACGCCCGCGCGCCGCAGTCCGGCGAAGGAGGCCGCCAGCAGCGCCATGCCGCGCCCGGCCGCCACCTCGGCCAGCAGCACATGGTGGTCCGCCGGCTCGCGCAGCCGGTGCGGCGCAAAGCGGTGCCGCGCGAAGACCTGTTCGCAGTGGTCGTAGAACGCGGGTTGCCGGGCGCGCTCGAACCAGAAGATGTGCTCATCCGCCAGGTCGGCCAGCCGCAGCAGCCGGCGGCGGGCCAGCGGGTGCGCGGAGGGCAGCGCCACCACCATCGGCAGGCGGTCGATCTCCAGCACGTCGAGCCCGCGCACATCGGTGGGCAGCGCGATGAAGGCGGCATGGAGCTGGCCCTTGTGCAGTTGCCGCACCAGCCTTGGCGAGGTGTCCGAAGCCACCTCCACCCGCGTTCCAGGCTGCAGCGCCTGCGCACGATCCGCGAGCCCGCGGAACCAGGTCGGCTCGGCCGCGCTGGTCAACCCCAGCCGCAGCGTGGGCGGCACGGCCGTGCCCTGGAAGGCGGCCTCGGCCTGCCGCAGCAGAGCGGCCACCCCGCGCGCGTAGGGCAGCAGCCGTTGCCCGGCTTCGGTGAGGCGCACGCCACCGGCGTGGCGGTCGAAGAGCGCCGTGCCCAGCCGATCCTCCAGCGCGCGGATCGCGCGGCTCAGGGGTGGCTGCGACAGGTGCAGTGCCTCGGCCGCCTGCCGGAAGCTCAAGGCATCGGCCACGGCGAGGAAAAGGGTGAGGGATCGGGAATCGAGCCTGGAAGACATACCGAAAAGGTATCACCGAAACGGTCATTCCCAGGGCATCGCAGGCTTCCTACATTCGCGGCTCACTCACCCGAAAGCCTCAAGGAGCGCCGCATGCCACACACCACCCCATCGACACCCACCCAGGCGCTACCTGCCGGCACCGGCGGCGCGCGCTACGAGCTCGGCGCCCGCATGCTGTCCCAGGTGGACGGCCCCGCCGGCCTCGCCGTGGTGGAGCAGCTCGCGCAGTCCTTCCCCGACTTCGCCCGCCTGCTGGTGGAATTCCCGTTCGGCGACATCTACGCCCGGCCTGCGCTCGGCCTGCGCGAACGCGAGCTGGCCACCGTGGCGGCCCTCTGCGCCATGGGCCATGCATTGCCACAGCTGCGCGTGCATGTGCATGCCGCGCTGCACGTGGGCTGCGCGCCGGCCGAGATCGTCGAGGTAGTGATGCAGATGGCCGTGTACGCGGGCTTTCCGACCGCGCTCAACGGGCTGGGCGTGGTGCGCGAGGTGTTCGCGGCATCGGGCATCCAGCTGCCGTTGCACGGCAACGGCCCAAACGTTCAGGACGCGGAAGACGAGGCGCCGTCCACCGCCGCGTAGTGCGACACGACGGGGAACGGATCGTAGAAGTGGTGCAGCAGGCGCTTCCATTCCTGGTAGCCGGCCGATCCGCGAAACCCCTGTTCGTGCGCCTCCAGCGTGTCCCACTCCACCAGCAGCAGGTATTCGCCCGGCCGCTCGATGCAGCGCTCCAGCCGGTGGGAGCGATAGCCCGGCATGGACGCGATGATGCGCTGGGCCTGGAGGAACGCAGCCTCGAACGCCGCGCCCTGGCCGGGGCGCACGTGCAGCGGGGCGGCTTCGAGAATCATGCCGCTCACTTGCGCCCACCGACCACCAGCAGCAGCCCGCCGATCACGATGGCGCCGATGCCGGCCCAGAGCGGGATGTTCACGGTTTGCTTTTCCTCGGCCTGCAGCTCCAACGGGCCGATCTTCACCACCGTGGTGTCCTTGGTGTAGCTGAAGCTGCGGTAGACCAGGCCCAGGGCACCGGCGGCGATGAGGACGATGGCGATGATGCGGGTGGCGTTCATGGGATCGAGTGGCGGTGCTAAGCCCATCAGAAGGGCGGGAAGGCGCTGCAGGACAGCCTGCGGCCGACCTGCGCAAGCATAGCGGCAGCGACATCGGCACGCCGCGTCTTCCGATCCGGGTTGCCTGCAAGGCCGTCGGGGAGGCCGAGCACGGTGGCGGACTCACCGGATCTGCAGGTGTCTTGCCAGATGCTTCACCAGGCCGTCCACCTTGGGCAGCAACTGCTTGCTGCGGGGCCAGACCAGATGCAGCGGCAGGCCGTCGATGTCCTCGCCGGGCAGCAGAGGCACCAGCTGGCCCGTGCGCAATGCATCGCCCACCAGCCAGGTCGCCATCTGCGCTACGCCGAGCCCGGCGACGACGGCGTCCAGCTGCGCCTCTCCGTGGCCGACGACGGCCCGGCTTTCCACGGCCCGCCGCTCGGTCGGCCCGCCGCCGGCCGCGATCAGCCAGGGGCTGCTGGTGCCGTCCGCACGGCCGTAGGTCACGGCGTCATGGTGCGCCAGGTCGGCCAACGTTGCGGGCGTACCCCGGCGCGCCAGATAGGCCGGCGCGGCGCAGAAGATCAGCCGCTCACGGCCCAGAAACCGGTGCCCCAGTGCCTCGGGCCAGGTGTCCGGCCCACCGATGCGCACGGCCACGTCGATGCCCTCGTCGATCACATCGACGAAGCGGTCGGTGAACGAAATATTCGGCTGCACCGCCGGGTGCTCCGCCGCGAAGGCCATCAGCAGACCCATCACCTGGCGGCGGCCGAAGGTGGCGGGCAGATCGATGCGCAGGCGCCCGGACGGCTCCGTCGCGTCTTCCGCCAGCACACGCTCGGCCGATTCGATGTCGTCCAGCACACGCATGCAGACGCGGTGGAAGGCGACGCCGGCATCGGTCAGCCGGAGCCGGCGCGTGGTGCGCTCGAACAGCCGCGTATTCAGCCGCGCCTCCAGCCGCGCGATGGACTTGCCGACCGCCGACGCGGTGAGGTTCAGCCGGTCGGCCGCCGCCGTGAAACTGCCTGATGCGACGGCGGCGACGAACACGTCGATGCCCTTGAGCCGTTCTGAGCTGTGCATGACAAAAAAGGGGGCGGGCTTGCGACGGGCGGGTGGCCGCCGCAAGTGGTTATTCGGGAAACAGGCTCCATTGAATCAGGAAAAAGCATCGCACTGCGGATGCCCGTTCTTGAATAACCTCATGTTCCGCTCCCATCGCTTTCTTTGACTGCCGCCGTCATGTCCACCCGTTCCTCCGCCGCCTTCACCACCCGCCCGTCCGCCACGGCGCCACACGCCGGTGGTGGCACCGCCTCCATCGCCGTGCTGGCGGTCGCCGCCTTCGTCATCGTCACCACCGAATTCCTGATGGTCGGCCTGCTCCCCGCGCTGGCGCGCGACCTCGGCGTCTCGGTTTCCGAAGCAGGCCAGCTGGTCACGCTGTTCGCGGTGGTGGTGATGCTGTGCGGCCCGGTGCTGACGGCTTCGCTCGCGCACATCGAACGCAAGCGGCTGTTTTTCGCGGTGCTGGTGCTGTTCGCCGTATCCAACGCGCTGGCGGCCCTGGCGCCCCACCTATGGACGCTGGCGATCGCCCGGGTGATTCCGGCACTGGCGCTGCCGGTGTTCTGGGGCACTGCCAGCGACACGGCCGCGCAACTGGCCGGCCCGCAGCGCGCGGGGCGGGCGGTGGCGACGGTCTACCTGGGCATCTCCGGAGCCATGCTGTTCGGCATTCCGCTCGGCACGCTGGCGGGCGATGCCATCGGCTGGCGCGCGGCGTTCTGGATGCTGGCAGCGCTGTCGTTGCTGGTGGCGGCGGTGCTGGCCCTGGTCATGCCCACCCTGCCGGCGGCGGCGCGCGTGGGGTTCGCAGAACAGGCCCGCAGCCTTCGCAGCCGCGTGTTCCTGGCACAGGTGGCGCTGTCGGTGGTGGTGTTCACCGCCATGTTCACGGGCTACACCTACCTGGCCGAGTTGCTGGAGCGGGTGGCGCTCATTCCGCCCGCGCACGTCGGCTGGTGGCTGATGGGCTTCGGTGCGGTGGGCTTGCTGGGCAACTGGCTGGGCGGCCGCTGGGTGGACCGCAGGCCGCTGGCGGCCACGGCGGGGTTCAGCGCACTGCTGGCGGCCGGCATGGTGGCGTCGGTCCTGCTGGCGCCTTGGACGCTCGGCCTCGCTGCGGCGCTGGCGGTCTGGGGCGTGGCCAACACGGCGCTCTATCCCGTCTGCCAGATCCGCGTGATGCAATCGGCGCCACAAGCGCAGGCGCTGGCGGGGACCATCAACGTGTCGGCAGCCAACGGCGGGATTGCGCTGGGCGCCGTGCTGGGTGGCGCCAGCATTCCGCTCTGGGGCGCGGGCAGCGTGGCGTTCGTGGGCGCCGCCATCGCCTTGCTGGCCGCCGTGGCGGCAGCGTGGGCGATGCGGCCGGTGCGGTTGGCGCGCCGCGTCAACGCGGCCGGAACATCTTGAACAGCTGCTCCGGCCCCACCGTGAAATAGTCCGCCGGCCCGCCCGCGCGCAGGATGTGCCCGGCGCTCGCCGTGTCGTACACGCCGTCCTTCAGCAGCACCCGGTCGATGTGGATGGCCACCACCTCGCCCAGCACCAGCCAGGTCGGCACCTGCACGCCGTCGGCGCCCTGCAGCTGCACGATCTGGGTGCTGCGGCATTCGAAGCTCACCGGGCTCTCCGCCACGCGGGGCGGGGCCACCTGCGACGAGGCCAGCGGCGTCAGGCCCGCCAGGGTGAACTCGTCCACCTCGGGCGGCACGGCGGCGCAGGTCTGGTTCATGGCCTCGGCCAGGTCGCGGGTGGCCAGGTTCCAGACGAATTCGCCAGTGGCCTGCACGTTGGCCAGCGTGTCCTTGGCGCCGATGCTGGCGAAGCCCACGATGGGCGGCACGTAGTTGAAGGCGTTGAAGAAGCTGTAGGGCGCCAGGTTGCGCCCGCCCGCCGCGCTCTGCGTGCTGATCCAGCCGATGGGGCGCGGCCCCACGATGGCGTTGAAGGGGTCGTGCGGCAGGCCGTGGCCGCGCCGCGGCTGGTAGCTGTGGAAGCGCGCGTCGTCGCCGCTGGCGGAAGGGGAGGTGGGTGCGTTCATGCCGGGAACCATAGCGGCATTGGCGCGGCGCTGCAATTGCTACCAAATAAATAGCATCAAACCCTTATGTGATCGGCGCGGGCGGCCAGATTCGCTGGAATTTCTCGGCCCCCGCCGGCGCTCACCGCCCGAAGTCCAGCGGCAGGCCCACGTAGTTCTCGGCGATGGTGCGCGAGCCCGCCTCGGAATGCAGCAGGTAGTCGATCTCCGCCGCCTGGAACCTGGCGGCGATGGCCGCGTCGTCGCCAGGGAAGTTGTGCATCAGCTGCGTGAACCACCACGAGAAGCGCTCCGCGCGCCAGATGCGTTTCAGGCACCGGGCCGAATAGCCGTCGATGCCGGCCTCGCTGCCCTCCGCGTAGAACTCGATCAGCGCGGCCGAGAGGAACTTCACGTCCGTCGCCGCCAGGTTCAGCCCCTTGGCGCCCGTGGGCGGCACGATGTGGCCCGCGTCGCCCGCCAGGAACATGCGGCCGAAGCGCAGCGGCTCGGTGACGAAGCTGCGCAGCGGGGCGATGCTCTTTTCCAGGCTGGGGCCGGTCACCAGGTGCTCGCGCGCCTCGGGGTCCAGCCGCAGGCGCAGCTCGGTCCAGAAGGCCTCGTCGCTCCACTGCTCCACCTTGTCGGTCAGCGGCACCTGCAGGTAGTAGCGGCTGCGCGTGGCGCTGCGCTGCGAACAGAGCGCGAAGCCGCGCGGCGTGTTGGCGTAGATCAGCTCGTGGTGCACGGGCGGCGTGTCCGACAGCAGGCCCAGCCAGCCGAACGGATAGACCTTCTCGTAGTTGCGCAGCGCGCCCTGCGGCACGCTGGCGCGGCACACGCCGTGGAAGCCGTCGCAGCCGGCGATGAAGTCGCACCGCAGCGTGTGCGTGGCGCCGTCCTTCTCGGAGGTGACGCTGGGGCGAGCGGTATCGAAGCCGTGCACCTGCACGTGGGCCGCGCTGTACACCGTGGGCAGGCCGGCGGCGGCGCGCGCCTCCATCAGGTCGCGCGTCACCTCGGTCTGCCCATAGACCATCACATGCTTGCCGCCGGCCAGCGCCTCCAGGTCGATGCGGTGGCGCTGGCCGTCCAGCAGCAGGTCGAACCCGCCGTGCACCAGGCCTTCCTGGTGCATGCGCGCGCCCACGCCGGCTTCATCCAGCAGGTCGATGGTCACCTGCTCCAGCACGCCGGCGCGGATGCGGCCCAGAACGTAGTCGGGCGACTGGCGCTCGATGATGACCGCGTCGATGCCCGCCTTGTGCAGCAGCTGGCCCAGCAGCAGGCCCGAAGGCCCCGCGCCGATGATGGCGACCTGGGTGGAGGTGGGAATGGGCGTTGCGGATGCAGCGGCAGTGGTCGTGGTGCTGGCGGTCATCGTCGTTGTCTCCTGCCGCCGGCATGCGGCGGTCTGCGTTGGTGAGTCCACGGTGGTTGATGCACATCAGCACCCCACCGATGCCCGCAGCGTAGAAGCGCCGCCCCCGGCCCGCCAGGGCCTTCCGCCAAGCCTTGCGCGATCACCGCGCAAACGATGCGATGATCGCGCAAGAAGACGCCCACGTGCCTCAGGAGCGCGAACGTGCCCCGCGAAGCACTCTCCCCGTCCATCCACCCACCACCGCAGGCCAGCACCCCCATGGCATCACGCACCCCGCCGTCCACCGGCACCCGCAGGGCGCCGGCAGCCGCACCGGCCGGCATCGCCCACGCCGACTTCATCGCCGGCATGGCCAAGGGCCTGGCCGTGCTGGAGAGCTTCGACACCGAACGCCAGCGGCTCAACGCCACGCTGGCGGCCGAGCGTGCGGGCCTGACGCGCGCGGCGGCGCGGCGCCACCTGCTCACGCTGGCCCACCTGGGCTATCTGGAAAGCGATGGCCAATACTTCTGGCTGGCGCCCAAGGTGCTGCGGCTGGCGGGCAGCTACCTGGCATCGGCACGGCTGCCGCGCGTGGTGCAGCCCACGCTCAACCGCCTGGCCGCGCAGACGCAGCTGCCGTTTTCCGCCGTGGTGCTGGAAGGTCGCGAGGTGGTCATCGTGGCGCGCAGCACCGCCCAGTCCGGCCACGCGGGCGGCGGCCCCACCAGCGACCGCGTGCTCGCCTACGGCCTGCACCTGGGCAGCCGCCTGCCCGCGCACGCCACCTCCACCGGCCGCATGCTGCTGGCATGCCGCCCCAAGAGCGCCGTGCGCGACTGGCTGCGCGGCCACCCGCTGCCGCGCCTGACGGCCTACACGCAGACCGACGCCCCCGCGCTGCGCGCCGCCATCGACCAGGCCCGCACCGAGGACTGCTGCATCGCCAGCGAAGAGCACGAGCTGGGCGTGCTGGCCCTGGCCGTGCCGCTGCGCGACCTGCAGGGCCACGCCGTGGCCGCGCTCAACGTGGTGACCGCGCCGCAGCGCCTCTCGCCCGAGCGCCTGAAGCGCGATGTGCTGCCCCTGCTGCAAGAGGCCGCGCGGGAGCTGCGGGCGTTGCTGTGAGCATGGCACCTCGACAAGCCCGGTGCGAGCGGGGTCGGGGCGGCACTCCGGCCCTCTCCACCGACCGTTCGGGCCGAGCCCGCCCAAGCCTGCCGATTCGCCCCGTCCGGCCGATCAGAACACTTCGGTATCGACTTCGCTGGTGCCCTGCGGGTTGTAGCGCGGGCCGGTCACCGTCTGCTGGTTGATCAGCGCCTCCACCCGCGCCACCACGTCGGCCGAAAGATGCACCTTGGCCGCGCCCAGGTCTTCCAGCAGGTGGTCGACACTCGTCGTGCCGGGGATGGGAATGATGTGCTCGCCGCGCTGCAGCAGCCAGGCGATGGCCAGCTGCGCGGGGGTGCAGCCGGCCTCGGCCGCCAGCGCCTGGTAGGCGGGCAGCAGGCGCGCATTGGCCGCGTAGTGGTCGGGCGCAAAGCGCGGCATGGCGCGGCGGATGTCTTTGGCGTCCAGCGCGTCCACATCCATCGGCCCGCAGAGGAAGCCCCGCGCCAGCGGGCTGAAGGCCACGAAGGCCGCGCCCAGCTCGCGGCAGGCGTCCAGCACGGCGATCTCCGGGTTGCGCGTCCACAGCGAATACTCGGTCTGCACCGCCGCGATGGGGTGCACGACAGCCGCACGGCGCAGCGTGGCGGCCGAGACTTCCGACAGCCCGATGCTGCGGATCTTGCCCGCCCGCACCAGGTCGGCCAGCGCGCCCACGCTGTCCTCGATGGGCACGCGCTTGTCCCAGCGGTGCAGGTAGTAGAGGTCGATCACATCGGTCTGCAGCCGGCGCAGGCTGTCCTCGCAGGCCTGCCGCAGCGTCTCGGGCCGCCCGTCGATCACGCGCACCGGCTTGCCGTCGCCGTTCACGTCCGCGCCGTGCATGCCGCACTTGCTGGCCAGGGTGAAGCGTTGGCGGTGCGGCTTCATCACGCGGCCCACCAGCGTCTCGTTGGCGCCGAAGCCGTAGAGCGTGGCGGTGTCGAACAGCGTCACGCCGGCATCCAGCGCGGTGAGCAGCACGCGCTCGCCCTGCTCAGGGGAGACCGGCGCGCCGTAGGCGTGGGAGAGGTTCATGCAGCCCAGGCCGATGGCGGAAACAGTGAAGGGGCCGATCTTTCTTTCTTGCATGGCGGTTCAGTCCTGTGCCAGGGGTGGTCGAAGCAAAAAAAGCGAAGAGCCCGCACGCGCCAGCGGGCACGTGCGGGCCGGGGGCGCGGCGCGCGCGGCGTCAGCCCGCGTTCAATTGCTGCTCCAGCTGGTGCAGCACTTCATAGCAAGGCAGCACCTGCGCGATGCTGCTGTTGGGCTCCCGCCCCTCGCGGATGGCGGCGAAGAATTCGCGGTCCTGCAATTCGATGCCGTTCATCGACACGTCCACGCGGCTCACGTCCACCGGTTCTTCCGCGCCCTTGCTGTGCGACTGCACCAGGTCGTCGTAGCGCGCGATGTAGGTGGCGGTGTCGCCGATGTAGCGGAAGAAGGTGCCCAGCGGTCCGTCGTTGTTGAAGCTCAAGGACAGGGTGCAGATCGCGCCATTGGCGGCCTGCAGCTGGATGCTCATGTCCATGGCGATGCCCAGATCCTTGTGGATGGGGCCCTGGATGGCGTTGGCTTTCACGATGGGGCTGCCGGCCTGGTAGGCGAACAGATCGACCGTATGGGCGGCGTGGTGCCACAGCAGGTGGTCGGTCCAGCTGCGCGGCTGGCCCAGGGCGTTCATGTTGGTGCGGCGGAAGAAGTAGGTCTGCACGTCCATCTGCTGGATGTTGAATTCGCCGGCCTGGATCTTCTTGTGGACGTACTGGTGGCTGGGGTTGAAGCGGCGGGTGTGGCCCACCATGGCGACCTTGCCGGTCTGCTGCTGCAGCGCCAGCACTTCCTGGCCCTCTTTCAGCACGTCGCACAGGGGGATCTCGACCTGCACGTGCTTGCCGGCTTCCAGGCAGGCCTTGGTCTGGGCGGCGTGCATCTGCGTGGGGGTGCAGAGGATGACGGCGTCCACCTCCTTGATGGCCAGGCTGTCAGCCAGGTCGGTGGTGACGTGCGCGATGCCGTACTTCTCGGCCACTTCGCGGGTCTTGTCCAGGTCGCGGCTGATGAGGGAGACGACTTCGACCCCGTCGATGTTCTGGATGCCGTCCAGGTGCTTGATGCCGAAGGCGCCGGCGCCGGCGAGTGCGACTTTGATGGTGTTGCCCATTGAGTGAATGCTCCTGATTTGATAGCTGCTTGCGCAGATGGTACGGGCGCTTCAGGCCCTGTTTTCTTCAAGAATGAGGTGGCCCACGGCGGTGTTGGAGGCCGGCACGTGGAAGAAGCGGTGCGCCACGCGCGGCGCGGGGCCCGCGTCGTTCACGTCGGCCATGGCGCCACGGGCGATCAGCCACATCACCAGCTCGATGCCTTCGGAGCCGGCCTCGCGCACGTATTCGATGTGCGGCACCTTGGCCAGTTCGGCGGGCTCGGCGATCAGGCGGTCCATGAAGCGGTTGTCCCACTCGGCGTTGATGAGCCCGGCGCGCGCGCCCTGCAGCTGGTGGCTCATGCCGCCCGTGCCCCAGATGTGCACGTTCAGGTCTTCGTCGAACGATTCGACGGCGCGGCGGATGGCGCGGCCCAGGTTGAAGCAGCGCTGGCCGCTCGGCACCGGGTACTGCACCACGTTCACGGCGAAGGGAATGACCGGGCAGGGCCAGGCGCCGCTCTTCGGGTCCTGCTCGCCGCACATCAGCGACAGCGGCACCGTGAGGCCATGGTCCACGTCCATCTTGTTGACGATGGTGAGGTCGAAGTCCTGCTGGATCACGCTCTGCGCGATGTGGCTGGCGAGGGCCGGGTGGCCCACCACCTTCGGCACCGGGCGCGGGCCCCAGCCTTCGTCGGCGGGCACGTACTCGGCCGCGGTGCCGATGGCGAAGGTCGGGATCATGTCCAGGCTGAAGGCCGTGGCATGGTCGTTGAAGACCAGGAACACCACGTCGGGCTTGTTGTCCTTCATCCACTGCTTGGAGAAGTCGTACCCCGCGAAGAGCGGCTGCCAATAGGGCTCCTGCTTTTTTCCCAGGTCCAGGGCGGCGCCGATGGCCGGTACGTGCGATGTGAAGACGGATGCGGTGATGCGGGCCATGGTCAGGCTCCCTTGCTGGTGGCGGGTGGCTGCTGCGGTGCGGCGGCAGGGTGCGATGCGCCCTGCGGCTGGCGGTGCGGCTGCGCGGTGCCGTCCTCGCCCAGGTAGCGGTTGCCTTCCACGCTGCGGCCGCCGCCGACCATCATGTCGCGGTATTCCTGCTCGGTCATGCCGGTCATGCTGCCGGCCATCTGCTGGAAGCTGCGCCCGTCGGTCGCGCCGATCTTGGCAAGGAAGTAGATGTTGCCGCCCGTGCGCATGCACCAGTTCAGGTCGCGCGCCAGCACGGCCTGCTTCTGCTCCTCGGTCATCGGCCATTCGTCCAGGTAGGCGCGCTCGTCCGCCTTGAAGCGTTCGCGGTTCTCGGCCTTCATCAGGCTCATGCAGAACTGGTTGAGCCAGTAGCCTTTGCGGCTCTGCTCGGCGTCGAAGATGATCGTGCCGGGCACGTCCATGTAAGGTTTGTCGAGGGCCATGTCAGACCTCCTCCGGCCAATAGAGCTTCATGGGGTTGTCGACCAGCAGCTTCTTCTGCAGCTCGGCCGTGGGCGCGATGTGCGGGATGAAGTCCACCAGCAGGCCGTCGTCGGGCATGTCGCCCTTCAGGTTGGGGTGGGGCCAGTCGGTGCCCCACAGCACGCGGTCGGGGAATTCCTCCACCACCCGGCGGGCGAACGGCACCACGTCGCGGTAGGCGTTCTGCTCGCCGTGCAGCGCCTCGGGGCCGGTGGTGGACAGGCGCTCGGGGCAGCTCACCTTGCTCCACACGTTCGGGTGCTCGCGCATAAACTTCAGGAACAGTTCGAACTCGGGGCCGTCAATGGGTTTCGTCACGTCGGGGCGGCCCATGTGGTCCACCACCACGGTGGTCGGCAGCTGGGTGAAGAAGTCCCACAGCTCGGGGAGGTCCACCGCCTCGAAGTAGATCACCACGTGCCAGCCGAGCTGGGCGATGCGGCCGGCGATCTCCATCAGCTCGTCCTTGGGGGTGAAATCCACCAGGCGCTTGACGAAGTTGAAGCGCACGCCGCGCACGCCGGCGTCGTGCAGCGCCTGCAGCTCGGCATCGCTGATGCTGCGGCGTACGGTGGCCACGCCGCGCGCCTTGCCGCCCGCCGCCTGGCAGGCATCGACCATGGCGCGGTTGTCGGCGCCGTGGCAGGTGGCCTGCACGATCACGTTGCGCGCAAAGCCCAGGTGGTCGCGCAGGGCGAAGAGCTGCGCCTTGCTCGCGTCGCAGGGCGTGTACTTGCGCTCGGGCGCATAAGGGAATTCGGCGCCCGGGCCGAACACGTGGCAGTGCGCGTCCACGCTGCCCTCGGGCACCTGGAAGCGGGGCTGGGACGGGCCGGTGTACCAGTCCAGCCAGCCGGGGGTTTTCTCGAAGGGGCCGGAAGTCGGTTTGCTCATGGTGGTGCGGATCGGTGAGACGAACGAAAAGGGATTGAAAGGGGTCGGGCGGGGGCGCGGCGGCGTCGGTCAGTCGGGCTTGATCTGCGCTTCTTTCACCAGCTTGTCGTAGCGCGCGCGTTCGGAGCGGATCAGCTGCACGAACGCGTCGCGCGGGCCGGGCAGCACCTCGCCGCCCACCTGGGCCATGCGCTCGCGCACGGCCGGCGTCTGCAGCGCCTTCTGCACTTCGGCGTGCAGGCGCTCGACCAGCGGCATGGGGGTGGCGGCGGGCGCCACCACGCCGTACCAGACCGAGGCCTCGAAGCCGGGAAAGCCCGATTCGGCGATGGTGGGCACGTCGGGAAACACGGCGCTGCGCTGCGGGCTCAGCACCGCCAGCACCTTGAGCTTGCCGCTCTTCACGTGCGGCTGCACTTCCAGCGCGTTCACGGCGATCAGCGGCAGCTGCCCGCCGATCACCTCGGTGAGCGCCTGCGCGCCGCCGCGGTAGGGCACGTGCTGCAGCTCGATGCCGGCGGCCCGCTCGAAGAATTCCACCGCCATGTGCGGCGTGGAGCCGTTGCCCGGCGAGGCGAAGGCGATGCCGCGCGGCTGCGCCTTGGCGGCGGCGATGAGATCGCGGATGCCCGCATAGGGCGTGCCCACGTTCGCCGCGATCACCACCGGCACGCGGCCGATCAGCGACACGGCCACCAGGTCGCGCTCGGCGTCGAACGGCGCGGGCTGGTAGAGCGCCATGTTGGCGGCCAGCGCGTTGGCCGTCACCATCAGGGTGTAGCCGTCGGCCGGCGCGTCGATGGTGGCCTTCACGGCGATGTTGGTGCCCGCGCCCGGCTTGTTCTCCACCACGAAGGGCTGGCCCAGGCTGGCCGACAGGGCCTGGCCCACGCTGCGCGCCACGGCATCGACCGCGCCGCCGGCCGAATATCCGACGATGAGCCGCACCGGCCGGACCGGGTAGCCGGACTGCGCGCGGGCGGGCCGGGGCAGGGCCGCCAGCGCGCCAGCGGCGCCCAGGGCCGACAGCGCGGCCACCACCTGGCGGCGCGTGCGGAAGGAAGCGACGGGCATGGTCATGGCGGCCTTCAGTCGAGCGACACGTTGGCCTTGCGGATCACGTCGCCGAAGCGCTGGCTCTCCGTCTGGATGAACTGCGTGAACTGCGGCCGCGTGGTCGGGAAGGGCTCGTAGGCGAAGCTCCTGAACTTCTCCTGCACCTCGGGCGCCTTCAGCGCCTCCTCCACGTCGCGGCGGATCTTGTCGGTGACGGCGGCGGGCAGGCCCTGCGGCACGGCCAGCGCGTTCCAGCCGGTCACCTCGAAGCCCTTGGGCCCGCCCGACTCGGCCACCGTGGGCACGTCCGGGTACGAGGCCGAGCGCTGCGGCGCGGCGATGGCCAGAAAGCGCAGCTTGCCGGCGCGCTGCAGCGGCCCGGCGGTGGCGGCGGTGCCCAGCGCGAAGGCCAGGTCGCCCGTGGACACCGCGCTGTAGAGCTGCGTGGTTTCCTTGTAGACCACGTGCTCCATCTGCGTGCCGGTGATCGACTCGAACAGCTCCGAGCCCAGGTGCACCGGGTTGCCCACCGACCAGGAGCCGTAGTTCAGCTTGCCCGGCTGGGCCTTCGCGTCGGCGATCAGGTCCGCCACCGACTGGTAGCGGCTGGTGGTGCCCACGGTGAAGAAGAAATACGCCTTGAAGAGCGGCAGCAGCGGGTCGAAGTCCTTCGCCGGGTCGTAGGGCAGCTTCTTGAACAGGCTGGGGTAGGCAGCCAGGTGCACGTTGTCCACCACGATCATGTCGCTGCCGTCTTTGGCGCCGCGCTTGAAGGCGTCGATGGCGATGAAGCCGTTGCCGCCCGGGCGGTTGTCCACCGTCACCGGCTGGCCCCAGGTGCGCGAGAGGCGGTCGGCCACCAGCCGCGCCACGCCGTCTGGCCCGCCCCCCACCGGGAAGGGCGTGATGATGCGCACCGGCTTGGTGGGCCAGGCGGCGGCCGGCGCCTGCGCCTGGCTGGCCAGGGGCAGCGCGCAGGCGGTGGTGGCGGCAGCCAAGGCCAGCAGCGCGCGGCGGGCGAGGGAGGTCGGGCGGTTCTTCATGGCTTTTTGTCTCTCTTTATGGGAATGTGGGGGAAAGGCCAGGGGAAGGTGCGGCAGCGGCGTCAGTCGATGTACTTCAGGCCCGCGGCCGCCAGCGGCTCGCGCATCTTGTACATGTCGAGGCCCAGCACGCCCGAGGCCAGCTTGGCGCGCTTTTCGCCCTCGAACGATTCGCGCTTCTGCGCGGCGGCCAGCGTCTCCACGGCCCGGGCGGCGGGCACGCAGACCACGCCGTCGTCGTCGGCCACGATCACGTCGCCGGGCGCCACCAGCATGCCGGCGCAGACCACCGGGATGTTCACCGAGCCGATGGTGGCCTTGATGCAGCCCTTGCTGCTGACGCACTTGCTCCAGACGGGGAAGTCCATCTCCTTGAGCGTCTTCACGTCGCGCACGCCGGCGTCGATGACGAGTGCCCGCGCGCCGCGCGCCTGGAAGCTGGTCGCCAGCAGGTCGCCGAAGTAGCCGTCGGTGCATTCGGCGGTGATGGCGGCCACCACGATGTCACCGGGCTGGATCTGTTCGGCCGCCACGTGCAGCATCCAGTTGTCGCCCGGGTGCAGCAGCACCGTCACGGCCGTGCCGGACACTTGCGCGCCGGGGTAGATGGGGCGCATGTAGGGCTTGAGCAGGCCCACGCGGCCCATGGCCTCGTGCACCGTGGCCGAGCCCAGCGCGGCCAGGCCGTCGGCGGCGGCGCGGTCGGCGCGCTGGATGTTGCGGTAGACGACTCCGAGTTCGTACATGGCTTCAGTTCTCCGGTGGTTCGATCGATGCCGGGTTACAGGCCCTTGGCCTTGAGTTGCGCGTCCAGGCGCGGGAACACGCGGCGCGCATTGCCTTCGAAGACCTGGTAGCGCTCCTCTTCGCTCAGGTTGGCGGTGGCGTTCACGTAGCGCTTGGTGTCGTCGTAGTAGTGGCCGGTCTGCGGGTCGATGCCGCGCACCGCGCCGATCATTTCGGAAGCGAAGAGGATGTTCTTGACCGGGATGACCTTGGTCAGCAGGTCGATGCCGGGCTGGTGATAGACGCAGGTGTCGAAGAAGATGTTGTTGAGCAGGTGCTCTTCCAGCAGCGGCTTCTTCATCTCCTGCGCCAGGCCCCGGAAGCGCCCCCAGTGGTAGGGCACCGCGCCGCCGCCGTGCGGAATGACGAACTTCAGCGTGGGGAAGTCCTTGAACAGGTCGCCCTGGATGCACTGCATCACGGCCGTGGTGTCGGCGTTCAGGTAGTGCGCGCCGGTGGTGTGGAAGCACGCGTTGCAGCTGGTGCTGACGTGGATCATGGCCGGGATGTCGTACTCCACCATCTTTTCGTAGATGGGGTACCAGTGGCGGTCCGTCAGGGGCGGGCTGGTCCAGTGGCCGCCGCTCGGGTCGGGGTTCAGGTTGATGCCCACGTTGCCGTACTGCTCCACGCACTTGACCAGCTCGGGGATGCAGGTCTTGGGGTCCACGCCGGGCGACTGCGGCAGCATGGCGGCGGGCACGAAGTGGTCGGGAAAGAGCTGCGCCACGCGATGGCAGAGCTCGTTGCAGATCGCCGCCCAGGTGCTCGACACCTCGAAGTCGCCGATGTGGTGGGCCATGAAGCTCGCGCGCGGGCTGAAGATGGTCAGGTCGCTGCCGCGTTCCTTCATCAGGCGCAGCTGGTTGCTTTCGATGGACTCGCGCAGCTCGTCGTCGCTGATCTTCAGGTCGGACGGGCGGGGCTTGGCCGACGGGTCCTTGATGCCCGCGATCTGGGCGTTGCGCCAGTTCTCCAGCGCCTTGGGCGCGGTGGTGTAGTGGCCGTGGCAGTCGATGATCATGGTGCGGGGCGCTCCGTGGGAATGGAAAGAAAGACAAGGAATAAAAAAGGGGTGGCCGGGGTTCAGGCCGGGTCCATGCCCTGGCGGCGCTTGGCATCGGCCGTGGCGGGTGAGGCGAGGAAGGCCAGCAGGTCGCGCGCGGCCTCGTCCTGCGCGGCGCCGGCCACCACGGCGGCGCTGAAGATGGTGGTGATCTGCACCGCATCGGGCAGCGGGCCGACCACGGAGATGCCTTCGACATGCAGCATTTCGCTCAGTTGCTGGAAGCCCAGCGCCACCTCGCCGCGCGCCACCAGCGCGCCCACGGGCGTGCCGGCCGGCGCCTGCACGGTGCGGTCCTTCACCGCGTCCGCGATGCCCCAGCGCTCGAACAGCTGCTGCAGCGCCACGCCGCTCGGGCCCGTGGAATAGCCGATAGTGGGCGCGGCCAGCACCGCGTCGCGCAGCTGCGCCTCGGTGCCTATGGCGGGGCGGGGCCCGCCGGCCTGCACCGCCACGGCCACGCCGGAGCGCACCAGCGGCGTCACGCTGCCGGGCACGGTGCGGCCGGCGGCCTCCAGCTTGGCGATGGCGTCGGAAGCCAGCACCACCACGTCGAACGGCTCGGCGCCTTCGCGCACCCGGCGTGCGGCATCGACGCCGCCCACCGATTCGATGACGGCCTCACGGCCCGACTGCTGCCGCCATGCCGCCACCAGCTCGGCCAGCAGGGCGCGGGTGGCCATCGACGAAATACCGCGAACCTGGGGCGTGGACATGGGGATGCGTGTCTCCGAACGGAAATTGTGGTGATGGGACCCGGGGCCGCACCGGGCGCCTGGGCCATGGCCTTCGCCTGTGGACAACCACGATAGGCAAGGCAGGCGAGACGGATTCTTGCGCGCCCGACCGCCCCTGCCCATCGGGCCGGCCCGCTATCAGCTAGAACGAATCGGCATAACATGATGGGTGTTATGTCGCCGCGCAGGGTTTACCCGGGGCGCCGGCAGGTCGGCATTCCCCTTCACCGCTCCAGCCATGGATCTCAAGCAAATCGAATACTTCGTGCGCGTGGCCGAACTCGGCAGCTTCACCCGCGCCGCGCTGGCGCTGTCGGTGGCGCAACCCGCCTTGAGCCGGCAGATCCGCCTGCTGGAAGTGGAGCTGCGCCAGAACCTGCTCTTGCGCAACGGCCGGGGCGTGACGCTGACCGACGCCGGCCAGCTGATGCTGGAGCACGGCCGGGGCATCCTGCACCAGGTGGAGCGCGCCCGCGAAGACCTGGGCCGGGCGCGCGGCGCGCTCACCGGCCGCGTCAGCATCGGCCTGCCGCCCAGCCTGGCGCGGCGGCTGACCGTGCCGCTCTCGCGCGCCTTCCGCCAGCGCCTGCCCGATGCGGCCCTGTCGATCAGCGAGGGCCTGTCGGTGCAGATGCAGGAATGGCTGCAGACCGGCCGGCTGGACGTGGCGCTGCTTTACAACCCGCCCACGTCGCCCGAACTGGCGGCCGAGCACCTGATGGACGAAGAGCTCTTCGCCGTCGCCCCGCGCCCCGACACGCGCCCCGGCACCGGCGGCGGCGGCACCGAGGCGCCGATGCCGCTGGCTGTGCTGGCCACCCACCCGCTGGTCGTGCCCAGCCGGCCCAACGCGCTGCGCATGCTGCTGGAGCGGCGCATGGCCGACATCGGCTGCACGCCGCGCATCGCCATGGAGATCGACGGCGTACCCGCCATCCTCGACCTGGTGTCCGAGGGCGTGGGCCATGCCGTGCTGCCCGGGCATGCGGTGCGCGCATCGGCCCACCCGCAGCGCTACCTGCTGCACCCCATCGAATCGCCCCGCGTGGTGGGGCAGGTGCACCTGGTCACCTCGGCCCGGCGCGCCGCCACGCTGGCGCAGCAGGCCACCATCGCCTTGATCCGGGAAGTGACGGCGGAGCAGGGCAGCCGCTGACGATGCCGCTGACGATGCCGGTGGCGGTGGCGGTGGCGGTGGCGGTGCCGGTCCGCACGGCGTTTGCTACTATTTTCATAGCTGCTCGCGCTCATTCCATGGGCGCCAGAGGCCAAAAACACTGAAAAAACCGTGCGGTTTGCAGGGCAGGGGTGCCCGTTCAGCCCTGCTGCAAGCCCAGAAACCGCGCCGGCGCCATGCCCACCGCGCGCCGCACCATGGCGCTGAAGGCGCTGGGGCTGTTGTAGCCCAGCTCCGCCGCGATCTGGTTGATGGGCCGGCGCCCCGCCGCCAGCGCCACGGCCTGGGCCAGCAGCACCTGCTGGCGCCACTGCGTGAAGGTGGTGGACAGCTCCTGCTGGAAGAGCCGCGCCACCGTGCGCGGGCTGGCCCCGGTGTCGCGTGCCCAGTCGGCCAGCGTCTCGTGGCGGGTGGGGTCGGCCAGCACCGCCTCGCACAGGTGGCGCAGGCGCTTGTCACGGGGCAGCGGCACGCCCAGGCGCACGGCGCTGGCGCGGCGCAGCTCCTCCAGGATCAGCGCGCTCAGGTGGCGCTCGCGGTGCAGCGCCTCGGGCGGCAGGGGCGGGTCGTCGTCGCTGCCCGACGGCATCTCGCAGACCAGCGCCCGCAGCAGGTCGGACATCTCCAGCACCCGGCACTGGCGCCAGGGCGCCTCGTCGGCCCGCGCCACGCCGGGGCCGCAGCGGCCGCGCGGCTGGTGGAAGTAGAGCGTGCGCAGGTCGGCGTCCTCCACCATGGTCACCGCATGCTCCACGCCAGGCGGTATCCACACCGCGCGCGACGGCGGCACGATGTAGGTGCCCTCGGCGACGGTGAGGCGCACCACGCCCCGCGTCGATATCGCCACCTGCGCCCAGGGGTGGCTGTGCGGCATCACCTGCGTGTCGGCGCTCAGCTGGCGCACCTTGGCGCGCACCGGCCGCGCCGCGCCGGGCACGAAGAGGTGCGGCGTCAGCGAATCGACATAGGACAGCGCCCGCGCGCGGGGCCGGGCCGCCGCCGCCGGGGCAGGGGGCGGGCGCAGGAGGGCGGTGGTGTTTGGCATGTTCTCGACAGAGATTGGCCGACTATCGTAGTTCGGACGCGGGGCCCCTGCCTAAGATTGCCGCCATGACCTCGATCGACGCCACCGCCCCCGCGGCCACCGCCACGCTGCGCGAAGACGCCCGCACCATCGGCCTGATCGGCCTGGCCCACGGCTCCTCGCACTTCTTCCACCTGCTGCTGCCGCCGCTCTTTCCCTTCCTCATCCACGACTTCGGCTTCAGCTATTCCGAGCTGGGCCTGCTGGTGTCGGTGTTCTTCGTCATCTCCGGCGTCGGCCAGGCGCTGTCGGGCTTCATCGTGGACCGGGTCGGCGCGCGGCCGGTGATGTTCTTCGCCCTGTCGTGCTTCGCCGCGGCCGGCGTGGTGGCCAGCCTGGCCGGCGGCTATGCCGGGCTGATGGCCGCCGCCGCGCTCGCGGGCCTGGGCAACGCGCCCTTCCACCCGGTGGACTTCACCATCCTCAACAAGCGCGTTTCGCCGCAGCGGCTGGGCCACGGCTTCTCGGTGCACGGCATCTCGGGCAACCTGGGCTGGGCGACGGCGCCCGTCTTCATGGCCGGCATCACCGCCGCCACGGGCTCGTGGCGCACGGCGTGCCTATGCGGCGGCGTGCTGGCCGCCGTGGTGCTGGCCATCATGGTCTGGAACCGCGATGCGCTGGACGACCGCCGCGGCGCCGTCGCCGCCGCGCAGGCCAAGGCCGCGGCCGCGGCCGCGGCCGGCACGGTGGCCGAGCACCCCATGGCGTTCCTGAAGCTGCCCTCGGTGTGGCTGTGCTTCTCGTTCTTCTTCTGGACGACGTGTTCGCTGAGCGTCATCCAGAGCTTCGCCAGCCCGACGCTGCAGAAGATGTACGGCCTGCCGCTGTCGGTCACCTCGCTGGTCGTCACCGGCTACATGCTGTGCGGCGCCGCCGGCATGGTGGTGGGCGGCTTCCTGGCCGGCCGCGTGGTGCGGCTGGAGCGCACCATCACCGTCTGCATGCTGACCACCGCCGCCATGCTGGTGGTGGCCGGCACCGGCTGGCTGCCGGGCATGGGCGCCATGGTGCTGGTGGCCCTGGCCGGCGTGGGCACGGGCCTGGCCGGCCCCTCGCGCGACATGCTCATCAAGCGCGCCGCCCCGCCCGGCGCCACCGGCCGCGTCTACGGCACGGTGTATTCGGGGCTGGACCTGGGCTTTTGCACCGCCGCCCCGGTGTTCGGCGCCATGCTCGACGCGGGCATGACCTCGGGCATCTTCTACGGCTCGGCCGCCGCCCTGGTGCTGGGGGTGGCGTCGGCTGGTGTGGTGGGTGTGGGCGTGGCGGCGCGGGCCGCACAGCAACGCGCCGCGTCAGCAGCAACTGCTTGAACTTTCATCGGCCATCCAGCTATCACTGGCGCATCGCCGTCTCCACATGAAGATTGCGTCGCTCAACTGGGCCAAAAACGCATGGATTCCACATGTTCCCGAACCATCGTTCGTTAAGACAATCATGGAAACTGCTTTTGTCTCTGGCGGTACTCGCTCTCGTAGCGCTCGCCGGATATTTTGTCTGGCAACCGCCATTGAAGGTTCGCATCACGCCCACTTCGTATCACGCGGGCGAAGTGACATCAGCAATCGCTACCCCTGCGGTGGACGAGGTGGTACGCATCCGACCCAAGAAAGTGTTGATCGTTGCTTGTCGTGCAACCAAGCCGCCAAAAATCATCCAGTTCGAACGCGAACTGAGAGCTCGCCTAGAGGTCGAGCTCAAGCTCATGTTGAACGACGAGGGCTGCCCGGCTGCGGAGTGATAGCTGGCAAATCTTGCTGGCAAGAATGAGGCAAGGCTGAAAGGGTGGCTGCCTGTCAGAGGCACTTCACCTCACCGCAGCAGCGCATACCCCACGCCGATGGCCGCCACCAGCCCCACGGCGTCGGCGAACAACGCGCAGGCCAGCGCGTGGCGGGTGTGCTTCACGCCCACGCTGCCGAAGTACACGGCCAGCACGTAGAACGTGGTTTCGGTCGAGCCCTGCACGATGGCGGCCAGCCGCCCGGCGAACGAATCGACGCCGTGCACGTTCATCACGTCGATCATCAGGCCCCGTGCCCCGGCGCCCGACAGCACCTTCATCAGCCCCACCGGCAGGGCCGGCAGGAAGTCGGTGTTCCAGCCCACCGCCGATACGCCCGCGCCGATGGCCGAGAGCAGGAAGTCCATGCAGCCCGCCGCGCGGAACACGCCCACCGCGATCAGGATGGCGATGAGATAGGGCACGATCTGCACCGCCACGCCGAAGCCTTCCTTGGCGCCGTCGATGAAGGCCTCGTAGGCGTTCACCCGGCGCCAGGCGGCGGCCAGAACGAAAAGCATCACCACGCCCAGGATCACCGCCGCCCCGGCGGCGCCGGCGATGCGCGCCGCCTGATCGGCCGGCAGGCGCGAGAGGGCCGTGACGGCCGCCGCCAGCAGCCCGCCCACGGCCAGCACCGGCAGCAGCAGGCGCGGGCGCCAGAGCGGCAGCCGCTGCGCCACGGCCACCGCCAGCACGCCGGCCAGCAGCGAGATGAAGGTGACGATCAGCGTGGGCAGGAAGATGTCGGCCGCGTTGAAGCCCGCGCCCAGGCCCTGCTGCAGCGCCACGCTCTGGCGGATGGCGATGACCGAGGTGGGGATCAGCGTCAGCCCGGCCGTGTTCATCACCACGAACATGATCTGCGCGTCGCTGGCCGCATCATCCGGCGCGCGCGGGTTGATGGACTGCAGCTCGCGCATGGCGGCCAGGCCCAGCGGCGTGGCCGCGTTGTCCAGCCCCAGCAGGTTGGCCGAGACGTTCATGGTCATAGCGCCCTGCGCCGGGTGGCCGTCGGGCACGCCGGGGAAGAGCCGCCGCAGCAGCGGCCCGGCCGCCCGCGCCAGCAGGGCGATCACGCCGGCGCGCTCGCCCACGCGCATGAGGCCCAGCCACAGCGCCATCACGCCGGCCAGGCCCAGCGAGATCTCGAAGCCCGAGCGCGCCCCGTCGAACAGGGCGGTCATCAGCGCCTGGAAGATGGCGTGCTCGCCCAGCAGCCAGCGCACGGCGGCCGTGGCGAACGCCACCGTGAAGAACCCGATCCAGAGCCAGTTGAGGACCATGGGGTGCGTAGCGAACGGCCCGTGCTTGCGTCGTAGCCGTCAGGCCGGCGTCGTCAGAACGGCGCGTCGTCGTCGCCGGCCGCGGGCGCCGCGGTGGCCGAAGCCGGTGCGGCGGCGGCCGGCGCGCCATCGCCCAGGCCGGTGCGGCCTTCGCCGCCCAGCGCCTCGATCAGGTCGGGGATCAGCTGCGACAGCTCGCCCGTGGCGATGGCCACGTCGGTGTCGAAGCCGCCGTCGTCCTTGCCCGCGCCCTGGCCTTCGAACACCGTGTCGAGGAACGACACCTTCTTGAGCTGCAGCCCCTCCGTCAGCAAGAAGGACACGCGGTCGTTCCAGGTCAGCGCCAGCTTGGTGGGCAGCTTGCCGGCGTCGATGTGCGCCTGTACTTCCTCGATGTCGAGCGGGTGGCGCGAGTAGCGCACCACGGCCTTGGTCTCGTCGGCGCTTTTCAACTCGCACTCGCGGTCCACGCTGAAGCCGGCGGGCGGCTCCTGCTCCTTGAGCCAGTGCGACATGGCGGCCTGCGGGCTGGTCTGCGTGTCCAGCAGCGACACCGACAGGCCCGGCAGCGCCTCGACCAGCAGGCTGGTCACCTCGTCGGCGCGGCCCTGCGAGGACGTGTCCAGCACCAGGAAATGCGCCTTCGGGTCGATCCACACCCACATCGAGCCCTGCTTGGTGAAGGCCATGGGCAGCAGGTCGAGCTTGGCTTCTTCCTTCAGCTCCTTCGATTCCTTCTTGCCGGGCTTGCGGCCGGTCTCCTGCTCGATGCGGGCAGCCTTGTCCTTCACCTTGCGCGCCAGCACCGAGCCGGGCAGCACCTTGGTCTCCACCATGAAGCGCAGCACCCAGTGCCCGCCGACCGATTCGGCCATGGGGCCGTGCGCCTCGCCGCGCGGCGGCACCCAGCCGATGGACTTTTCCTGCGTGGCGCCGCATTCGGCGAAGGGCAGCTTGGCGAGCGCCTCGTCCACCTGCGTCAGTTCCGCCTGCCATTCGGGGGCAATGCGGTACACGATCATGTTCTTGAACACGGATTCAAACCCTTTTCAGCGATATCGACTTCAACGGCCGCCATTGTCGGCGCTGGCGGGCGGCGGCCACGCCGTGCTACGCCCGGTTACCGGCTTCCGCCGCCCGCGCATGCATCGAAATCAATAGCACCCGGCGCCCACCCCACGGGCGCCGGGGGGCAATGGGGCTCCCCTCCAGGCTTGGGTCGAGGCCGGTCCGCCATGTCGCGCTACCGGACCTTGGCACAACTTTACACAGCCACACCATCCCGGCACGCCGGCGATACATGCGGAGCAGACACTGGCTTCCAGGCGCCGGAAACCACATCCCACCACCGGCGCTGGAACGCTCCCCCCAGTCGAAGACCACCGCGAAAGGACCATCACCATGGCAACCACCATCTTCCAACGACGCATCGCATCCACCTCGCTGGCCACGGCCCTGCTGGCCGCCCTGGCGGCGCCCGCCTTCGCCCAGCCTGCGCCGCCCGCCGCCCCGGCGCCCATGACCGCACCGACCGCCGCCGCGCCGGCCGACGCCGCCAAGCCCGCGCCCCGCGCGCAGGAGCGGCGTGCCCCGTCGCCCGAGGAGCGCAAGGACCGCATGGCCCGGCGCGCCGCCGCGCTCAAGCAGAAGCTGCAGCTCACGGCCGCGCAGGAATCGGCCTGGACGAGCTACACCGCCGCCATGCAGCCGCCCGCCGCCGGTCCCGACCGCCCGGCACCCGGCAGCCTGGACAAGCTGACCACCCCCGAGCGCATCGACCGCATGAAGGCCCTGCGCGCCCAGCACGCGGCCGAAGCCGACCGCCGCGGCGATGCCACCAAGGCGTTCTACGCCACGCTGACGCCCGCCCAGCAGAAGGTGTTCGACACCGAAACCGCCCGCCACCACATGGGCGGCCCGATGGACGGCAGGGGCCACGGCCCCGACGGACGGGGCGACCCACGCCACGGCCCCCGCCATGGCAAGCCGACGACGGGCGCACCCACCGCCCCCGGCGCGCCCACCGCCACCCCCGCGCCGCAGTAAGCGGTGCACACGCAGGCCGCCCGTGCAGGGCGGTCTGCGCGCTTGCGACTCCCACCTACATCCGGCTTTCCGGTGCGGCACTACAGTGGGTTACACATTTATGTAACTTCTTGTACACCGCACCATGCCCATCTCCCTTTGCCGCCTGCCGGTCCTGCGTCTCGCCCCCGTCCTGGCAGTGCTGGCCCTGACCGTTCCGCTGCATGCCGCGGCGCAGACGGCCGCAACCACCGACGCCGTCCACCTTCCCTCCGTCTATGTGCAAGGCAACTGGGGCGAACACGGCACCGACGCCGCCACGCTCGGCGCCACCCTGCCGTGGACGACATGGCGCACCGATCTCTGGGGCAGCGAAGTGCGCGGCCATTGGGACGTGTATGCCAGCCGCTGGTCGTTCGACGGTGAACCCGGCCGCTACAGCCATTCCTACCTGCTGGGCGTCACACCCACGTTGCGCCTGCGGCCAGACCAGGGCCGCTCGGCCTGGTTCTTCGAAGGCGGCATCGGCGCCACGGTGGCGAACAAGCGCTTCGTCACCGAGCGCAAGGAATTCAGCACCCGCTTCAATTTCGCCTCGCACATCGGCGTGGGCGTGAACTTCGGCGAACAGCGGCGGCACGAGGTGTCGTTGCGCGTGCAGCACCTGTCCAACGCCGGCATCAAGCACCCCAACCCGGGCGAGAACCTGGTGCAGCTGCGCTACGGCTACCACTTCTGACAGGGCGCCGGCGGCCGCGAGGCCGCCACCGCCCCCCCTTCGAAAGGCTCCGCAAGGAGCCTTTTTTTCGTTCCGGCCTGTCATGGCCGTGCGCGCTGGTGGACGACTTGTGGACAAACCTGGGGATGCCGGAGGAACAACCAGGCACTTATCCACAGCGGATGGCGATCGGCCGAAGTTGTTGTGTTTTGGCGCGCCCGCAGTCCGGGGTCGCAGCCACAGGGTTGGCGGCGGCGCAACTGCCTGTCGCCATTGGATAAAAGCGGTTTGTCCACAAAAAACGGCCGCCTCTACTACTACTGCTATGTATTGATAAAGCCTTTAGAAGAACAACCGAAAAGCCAGGCCGCGCCGGATTCGAGGGTCGGGTGAACGGCACGGGCCGCCTCGCCTGCGCGGCCAGACTGGTGACGTGGCGCCCGTCCCACAGGCGGGCAAGGCCCGCTGAAGCTATTTTTTTGATAGCGTCAGGTGCACGCAGATCAAGCGCTAGAGCCTGAAAATGCTTAGAAAACAGGGTGCGGAGGCGAACGAGCAGCGCCGCGATGACCCTAGCGGTGGCGCCAGGGCGGGGCGGGCCGAGGCCATGGGCGACGCCCGCAGGCGGCCCAAAACGCCGGCAAGAGGCTCCTGCGCATGCGACACCCGCTCGATCCGCCCAAAACCGCCGCGCTCGGGCGGAAAAGCGGACAAGGCTGGGGACAGTTTTCGAACAACCGGGCGGTTATCCACAGAAACGTCGAACGCTTGCGCGTTATCCCCGTTTGCGGTACGCCGGCAAGGCCTGCCCGCCCACAGCGTTGTGGCGCGCCCAACTCCCAGTGGCGGTTGGACAAAACCGGGTTATCCACAGAAGCGGCCGGCCCCTACTACTACCACTATGGATTTATAGAAAGAAAAGAAGCAATACCAGGGAAAAGTCCGGCAGACCCGGGCGGCGGCGCAGCGCTGCGCGCGCACAGTGGCGCCGCAAGGGGTTCGAGGATCGCAAAGGGCCCGCCCAAGGCCCTCCAGAGGCCCCACAAGGGCGTCAAAGGCCGAGGTCAGGGTGGAGGAGCCGATCCAGCGCATCGGCCGCCAGGGGCCGGCTGAAGAAGTAGCCCTGGTAGAACCGGCAGCCGGCCTGGGCCAGGCGGTCGCGCTGCGCGCGCGTTTCCACGCCTTCCGCGATCACCTGCAGGCCCAGGCTGCGCGAGAGCGCGATGATGGTGTCCACGATGGCCGCATCGTTCGGATCGGTCAGCAGGTCGGCCACGAAGCTGCGGTCGATCTTCAACTGGTCCAGCGGCATGCGCTTGAGGTAGCTCAGAGACGAATAGCCGGTGCCGAAGTCGTCCAGCGAGAAGCGCACCCCGTAGCTGCGCAGCGCCGACATGGTGGCGATGGTGGTTTCCATGTCTTCCACCAGCAGGGTCTCGGTGAGCTCCAGCTTCAGCTGGGCGGAGGGCGCGCCGGTGATCGCCAGCACCCGGGCCACGTCGTCCACGAAGCCGGCGTGGCGGAACTGGCGCGAACTCACGTTCACCGCCATGGTCAGGTGCGCCAGGTCGGGCTCGTCCCGCCAGCTCGCCAGCATCTTGCAGGCGGTGTGCAGCACCCACCGGCCCAGCGGCAGGATCAGTCCGGTCTCCTCCGCCAGCGGAATGAATTCATGGGGCGGCACCATGCCGCGCGCGGGCTGCCCCCAGCGCAGCAGCGCCTCCACGCCCACCACGTGGCCGTGGTGGTCCACCTGGGGCTGGTAGTGCAGCAGGAATTCCTCCTGCGCGAGCGCGGTGCGCAGGTCGGCCTCCAGCGCGGCGCGGGCGCTGACCACGGCCTGCATGCCCGGGTCGAAGAAACGCAGCGTGTTGCGCCCGGCCGTCTTGGCCTGGTACATCGCCAGATCGGCCTGCTTGAGCAACTCGCCCACGCTGGTGTGCGCGGCGGTGAAGGGGGCGATGCCGATGCTCGGCGTGCTGCTGTACTGGTAGCCCGCCAGCGGATAGGGCGCGGCCAGCACCGACAGCACCTTCTCGCCCACCTGGCGTGCGTGGCGCGCCAGCTCATCGGGGTCGGCGCTCAGCTCTTCCACCATCACCACGAACTCGTCGCCGCCCAGGCGCGCCACCGTGTCCACGCTACGCACACAGGTGGTGAGCCGCTGCGCGACCTGCTGCAGCAGCAGATCGCCCTTGTCATGCCCCAGCGAGTCGTTCAGCGTCTTGAAGTTGTCCAGGTCGATGAACAGCACCGCCCCGGCCGTGTGCCGGCGCTGCGCGGTCGCCAGGGCCTGGCCGATGCGGTCCATCAGCAGCATGCGGTTGGGCAGGCCGGTGAGCGGGTCGTAGAACGCCAGGCGCTGGATCTCGCGCTCGGTGGCCTTGCGCTGGCGGATGTCGCTGTTGATGGCCAGCACCGATTCGGGCGCGCCCTGCTCGTCGCGCACCAGCGTCCAGCGGCCCTCCACCTCCAGCGCGGTGCCGCTGCGGTCGTACTGCACGATCTCGCCCGTCCACTCGCCCTCCTGCAGCGTCGCCTGCGTGGCGCGGCGGAATTCCTGCGTGTCCTGGTAGAGCAGGGACTCGATGGAGCGGCCCAGCGCCTCCTGCTGGGTCCAGCCGTACATCCGCTCGGCGCCCTGGTTCCAGAACATGATGCGGTGGTTCAAATCGCGCACGATGATTGCGTCGCGCGCCTTGTCAAGCAGCGACGCCTGCTGGCGGATGCGCACGTCGGAGCTCTGCCGCTCGATCTCGGCCGCCGCGCGCGCCGCGAAGATCTGCAGCGTGTGCAGCGCGAAGTCGGCCCGCGTGAGCGGCTCGCGGAAGGTGACGAACACCAGCCCGGCCACCTGGCCGGCGCTGTCGGTCAGCTGGTAGCCCACGTAGCTCTGCGCGCCTAGCGCGGCGAACGCCGGCACCGCCGCGTAGCGCTGCGCGGCCTGCGCCGGCACGATGTGGTGGCGCTGCGTGAGCAGCGGCTCGCACGGCGAGCCGGCGAGCGGGTATTCGAACACCGGCTGCACGGCCCCGTCCTGCACCAGCGCCAGCGTGCGCGCGCGCGGCGGCTCGCCCGGGGCCGCCGGCAGCAGGCGGGACACGCAGGCGACCTGCGCGCCCAGCACGTCGGCCATGTTGTGCGCCAGCTGCTGGAAGAACTGCTCGCCGGTGCCGGCCGACACGGCCGACGCCACCTTGAGCACCATGGCCTGCAGATGCTGCTGCTCGCTGCGCGCGCGCAGGCTGGTGATGCCGAAGGCCACGTCGTTGGCCAGCGACTCCAGCAGCTGCGTCTCCTCCGCGCCCAGGTAGAGCACTTCCGGGGCGTAGAGGTACAGCACGCCGAAGGTGCGCTGCGCGTCGCTGAGCGGCAGGCACACCACGGCATGGAAGCCGTGCGCCTGCATGCGGTCGAACCAGCCGGTGAAGATGGGCGCCTTGCGCACGTCGCGCACGATCACCGTGCGGCCGCTGCGGATGCACACGCCCGCCGGGCCGAAGCCGCCCGGCGTCTCGCCGTTCCAGCTCAGGTCCAGCTGCTCGACGAACTGGTCGTTGTGGCCGGCGTGAGTCACGATCTCGATCGACTGGGCGGCATCGTCGCGCGCCATGCCCACCCACCCCATGCGGTAGCCGCCGATGTCCACCGCCACGCGGCAGACGGCCTGCAGCAGCTCCGATTCGGCGGTGGCGCGCACCAGGGTTTCGTTGACGGCGCTCAGCAGCCGCTGGGCCCGGCCCACCCGGGCGAGCTCGCGTTCGGCGAGCAGCCGCGCCGTGATGTCGTTGCCGAGCACCTGGCGGGCCGGCCGGCCGGCAAAGTGCGTGCCGCCCGCATACACCTCCATGTCGATCGGCGTGCCGTCGCGGCGCACGTGGCGGCGGTGCGCGGCGAAGGTGCGGGCGTCGGGCGCGATGCCGCGCAGCAGGGCCGCCATTTCCTCCCGCTGTGCCGGCTCGGCTAGATCCAGCATGGTCATCGACAGCAGTTCGGCCTCGGCGTAGCCGTAGTGCCGCACCATGGCGTGGTTGGCGGCGAGGATGCGCAGCGTGCCGCATTCGTACACCCACATCGGCTGCGGGTGGTCGGCGAAGAGCGCGCGGTACTGCTGTTCGGACGCGCGCAGCCGGGCCTCCACGTCGCGCAGCTGCAGCGTGCCGGCCAGCGAATCGGCGAGCGTCTGCAGCAGCTCGGCATGGCGCGCCGTGAACGCGCCGTCGCGAAGGGCCAGCACCTGCAGGCGGCCCGGCACCATCCCGCCCGCCCGCAACGGCACGGCCAGGAAGCGCGCGCCACTGGCGGCCTCGGCCGCCAGTGGCAACGTATCGCCCAGCGCCGGCCCGAGGCCGGGCGCGCTGCCCCGGGCGCGCACACAGGCGCGCAGGCGCTCGCCATCGCGCAGGTCGACCACGGCGGCATCGGCCTGCGCCAGCTCTTTCGCGGCGTCCGCCGTGATCTGCAGCACCTCGGAGGTGGACAGCTCCAGCGACGCGATCCGCTGCTGCACCCGCACCAGCTCCGCATGGGCGCGGGTTTCCTGCTGCGCCTGCAGCGCAGCCTGCCGCTGCGCGCTGACGTCGGACATGCCGCCCACCATGCGCACGGCGCGCTGCTCGTCGCCCTCGCGGATGACGAAGCCCCGGTCGGTGACCCAGGCATAGCTGCCGTCGAAGCGGCGAAACCGGTATTCGTCGGCCCAGGCGTTGCCGCTGCCGGCCTGCACCGCATGGATGCGCTCCAGCACCCCCGGCGCGTCGTCCGGATGCAGCCGGTCCGTCCAGGAGGTGCTGTCGGGCGCCAGCAGGTGGCGCGGCACGCCGAACAGGGTCTCGATGCCCTCGTTCCACCACACCGCATCGGTCAGCAGGTCCCAGTCCCACACCGTGTCGGTGGTGGCCCGCGCCACCAGGCGAAAACGCTCGTCGCTGGCGGCGCGGGCGGCCTCGGCGGCGTGGCTGTCGCTCACGTCGATGAAGGTGCCCTGCACCTGGGCGATGCCGCCCCGCGCGTCGCGCACCGCATGGGCCACCAGCCGCACGCGGTAGCTTCGCCCGTTGGGCATGGTCACGGGCAGCTGCAGGTCGATGGGCGTGCCGTCGCGGGCGCACGCCTCGAAGGCGGATCGCACCGTGGGCCGCGCTTCCTCCGGGTAGATGGCGAGGCTGGCTTCCAGCGGCGCCCGCGCCATAGGCAGCTCGTAGGCGGCCGCCAGCTCGGCCGACCAGGACAGCACCTGGCTGCCCACGTCCACCTGCCAGCCGCCCACCCGGGCCACCTGGCCCACGTTGCGCAGCACCTCGCCCTGCCGGTGCAGCTGCGCCAGCAGCCGCTCGCGTTCCCGCACGTGGCGGGCCTCGGCGTGGTGGGCGCGGCGCAGCTCCAGCAGCAGCGCCAGCTGGTCGGCCACCGCCCGCAGCGACTCGCGCTGCGGGGCCTGCAGGCCCCGCTCCAGCGTGTCCATCACCACCAGCGCGCCCACCACGCCCGCGGCATCGTCGGACCAGAGGGGCGCGCAGGCCACGGCGCGCACCTGCCAGGGCGCCCGGGCGATGGCGTGGCCCGCCAGGCGCGGATCGGCGCGCGCGTTCTTCACCACGGCAATGCCCGCGGACGGCGGATCGCCGTGGTCCGAGGCGCCGCAGGCCAGTTGCCAGAGCGCCGCCGGGCCTTCCAGCGCCGTGCGCGGCAGGCCGTGGGCGGACTTGCACCATTCGCTGCCGTCTTCGCGCCGCTCGCCCGGCGCCGGTGGCCGGTGGAAGACGATGGCCGCCATCGGCATGCCGCACAGGCGTGCCGCCAGCCGGGCCAGCTGGTCGAAGGCGGGGTCGTCGAGCGTGTCCGGAATGCCGTGATCGACCGGCCGCTCGGGCCACGCAGGCTGCGTGGAAACGGGCGGCATGCGCATGGTCAGCGACTCGGCGAGACGGCGCCAGTCCCGGCCGGCGTCATGCGGGGCGGCGGAACGAGCGGGGAGACGGACAGAAAACCAGGCTGGAGCAGGGTGCGCATGACGAAAAATACAATCGGTTACTCCATGCTACACCGCTGCCCGGTGCGGGCGGGTCCGTCCAAACCCAGAACTTGCAACGTTTTTTTACAAAATGCTGTAGGCTGCCACCGCAAGCCGTCACCGGGAAGGGCCGCCGCGTCGCGCGCGCACGGCGGTGGCCAGGCCCTGCAGCACCGGCACGGTCTGCGCCATGCTGATGCAGGCGTCGGTCACCGACACGCCGGGCGCCAGCGGCTGGCCGGGCACGATGTCTTGGCGGCCTTCCTGCAGGTGGCTTTCGATCATCAGGCCGGTGATGCGCGCATCGCCCGCCGCGATCTGCGCGGCCACTTCCGCCGCCACGTCGATCTGGCGGCGGTGCTGCTTGCTGCTGTTGGCATGCGACACGTCGATCATCACCTGCTCGCGCAGGCCGGCGGCCTGCAGCAGGGCGCAGGCCGCCTGCACGTCGGCCGCGCCATAGTTGGGCTGCTTGCCGCCGCGCAGGATGACGTGGCAGTCGTTGTTGCCGCGCGTCTCGAAGATCGCCGCCTGGCCCATCTTGGTCATGCCCATGAAGGCATGCGGCGCCTGCGCCGCGAGGATGGCGTCGCTCGCCACCTTCACGCCGCCATCGGTGCCGTTCTTGAAGCCCACCGGGCACGACAGGCCGCTGGCCAGCTGCCGGTGGCTCTGGCTCTCCGTGGTGCGCGCGCCGATGGCGCCCCAGCTCACCAGGTCGCTGATGAACTGCGGCGAGAGGAGGTCGAGGAATTCGGTGCCCACCGGCAGGCCCAGCGCCAGCACGTCCAGCAGCAGGGCGCGGGCCATCTCCAGCCCTTCGTTGATGGCGAAGCTGCCGTCCATGCGCGGGTCGTTGATGTAGCCCTTCCAGCCCACCGTGGTGCGGGGCTTCTCGAAATAGACGCGCATCACGACCAGCAGGTCGGCCTGCAGCGCATCGGCCTGCACCTTGAGCTGGCGTGCGTAGTCCATGGCCTGGCCATGGTCGTGGATGGAGCAGGGTCCGACCACCACGATCAGCCGGTCGTCCTCGCCGTGCAGCACGCGTGAAATGGCGGCGCGGCTGGACTCCACCAACGCCAGCGCGGCGTCGGGCGTGGGCAGCCATTCCTGCAGCAGCGCGGGCGTGAGCAGCGGGCGCACGGCGCCGATGCGCGTGTCGTCGATGCGGGTCGTGTCGTGGGTGGAGAGGGGCGTGGCGGTGCGGTGGGCGTGGGTCGTCATAGCCCACGATTGTCGCGTGCCGGGCGCGCGCGGCGCCTTGCCGTGGGTCAGGGCCGGCGGAAGGCGGTGGGCTGGCGCGACCAGTAGCCCGAGGTGATGCGGTCCAGCCGCACCGTGCCGCCGCTGGAGGGCGCATGCACGAAGCGGCCCTCGCCCACGTAGATGCCGGCATGGGTGGGCCGGCCCGCGCCGAACACCACCAGGTCGCCGGTGCGCAGCTCGTCCGCGTCCACCCTCTCGCCGAAGTCGCTCAGTTGCGCCACCGTGCGCGGCGGCGCCACGCCGGCGCGGCGGGTGTACACGTAGCCGATCAGCCCGCTGCAGTCGAAGCCGCCCTCGGGCGTGTTGCCGCCGTAGCGGTAGGGCGTGCCGACCAGGCCCAGCGCGTGGATGGCGATGTCGCTCGACTGCTCAGGCGTGAGGCGCGAATAGGTGATGGTGCGCGGCGTGCGCCGCGCCGGCGCGGAGCCGCAGCCCGCCAGCAGCAGCGCGGGCGGCACGGCCAGCAACAGCAGGCCGGCGCGAAGAAGGGCGACACGGCGGGAGGCGGCGACGGCGGCGTCATGCATGGTCCGCGAGGGTAACGGATGCGCCGCGCCCCGGCCGCCGCAGGGGCACTGGCGCAGCGGGTGGCTGCGCCAGCGCGGGCTTTCTCACACCATCCCGCGCCGGCTCACACCGTGGCGGACGAGGTGCTGGCCTGGCCCTGCCGCGCGATCAGCCGGTTCGCGGCGCTCACCACCGCCTGGATCGACGATGTGACGATGTTGTGGTGCAGGCCGACGCCGAAGGTCGCGCCGGGCTGGCCGTCCAAGCCCGCTTCGACCAGTGCCAGCGCCTGGGCGTTCGCGCCGGCGCCGGTGGCGCGCTCTTCATAGCCGTGCACGCGCAGCGGCAGGCCGAGCGCATCCACCGCCGCGTCGATCGGGCCGTTGCCCTGGCCCTGCAGCGTTTGCCGCGTGCCATCGATGGTCACGTCGATCTCGATGCTCTGGCCGTCGCCCGCCAACCGGTGGGCGTGGTAATGCATGGCGCCCGGCGCCTGCTCGGGCGTGCGCAGATACGTGGCCTGGAACAGGTCCCAGAGCGCCGCGCCGGTCATCTCGCCGTCGCTGGTGTCGGTGTGGCGCTGCACCACCGCGCTGAACTCCACCTGCATGCGGCGCGGCATCACCACGCCGCGCTCGCGCTCCAGCAGGAAGGCGATGCCGCCCTTGCCCGACTGGCTGTTCACGCGGATCACGCTGTCGTAGGTGCGGCCCAGGTCGGCCGGGTCGATGGGCAGGTAGGGCACCTGCCAGAGTTCCTGCTGCTCCTGCGCGGCGAAGCCCTTCTTGATCGCATCCTGGTGCGAGCCGGAGAACGAGGTGAACACCAGGTCGCCCGCGTAGGGGTGGCGGGGGTGGATCGGCAGGGCCGTGCATTCCTCGGCCACGCGGGCGATGGCGTTGATGTCGGAGAAGTCCAGGCCCGGGTGGATGCCCTGCGTGTAGAGGTTGAGCGCCACCGTCACCACGTCGAGGTTGCCGCAGCGCTCGCCGTTGCCGAAGAGGCAGCCTTCCACGCGCTGCGCACCGGCCATCATGGCCAGCTCGGCGGCGGCCACGCCGGTGCCTCGGTCGTTGTGCGGGTGCACCGAGAGGATGACGTGCTCGCGCGGGCTCAGGTGCCGGTGCATCCACTCGATCTGGTCGGCGAACACGTTGGGCGTGGCGTTTTCCACCGTGGTCGGCAGGTTGATGATGATCTGGCGCCCCGGGCCCGTGCCCCAGGCGGCGATGGCGGTCTGGCAGGCCTGCAGCGACACCTCGAGTTCGGTGGCGCTGAAGCACTCGGGCGAATACTGCAGCGTCCACTGCGTGCCGGGCTGCGCGTCGGTCAGGCGCTTGAGGTGCGAGACGTGCTCGGTAATGAAGGCCATCACCTGCGGCACGTCCATGCCGAAGACCACGCGGCGCCAGACCGGCGCCGTGGCGTTGTAGAGATGCACGATGGCGCGCGGCGCGCCCTTGACGGCTTCGACCGTGCGCTCGATGAGGTCGGCGCGCGACTGCGTCATCACCATCAGCGTCACGTCGTCCGGCACCAGGTTCTCGTCGATCAGGCGGCGCACGAAGTCGTAGTCGGTCTGCGACGCGGCGGGAAAGCCCACCTCGATCTCCTTGAAGCCGATGCGCACCAGCTCGTTGAAGAGCTTCATCTTGCGCTCGCCATTCATCGGCTCGAAGAGCGCCTGGTTGCCGTCACGCAGGTCGGTCGAAAGCCAGATCGGCGCGCGGGTGAGGGTGTTGGACGGCCAGGTGCGGTCGTTCAACGCGATGGGGGCAAAGGCCTGGTACTTGGTGGAAGGCTGGGCGATCATGGAAGGCTCCGCGAAACGGGCGCCGGCGGCGTTGGGTGCCGCAAGGCGCAGGGTGGAAAACGGGAAGACAGAACAATGGCCGACCGTCTCCCTGCAGCCCTTCACGTTCGGTGAAGGCTGGTTCGCGGGCCGGGGTCAGGGGAGAAGTCGGTGTTGCGCTGGAATCAGGCAACGAAAGCGGCGAACGCAGGCAGACCCCGGCCGAGCACTAGTAGGCTTAGCGTTGGTTGGGGGCGGCGCAGGGTGCGTTGCATGGGAAAGATCGTAGCACAGGGGGCTGAAGTGCGAGCAACAGGGGGTGGTCAGGCCGTCGCCCCGTGCGCGGAGAACGTCTGCCCCATGCGGCGATAGACCACGCACCAGACGAAGAGGTACAGCACCACCCCCGCCGCGGCCGCGGCCAGCGCCGGGCTCTCGGGCGCCTGGAAGGCGAAGCGCCAGGCCCAGTACAGCTCGGCAAACCCCATGAAGACCAGCGTGCCCAGGCCCGCCCACAGGCCCTCGGCGCGCCAGGCGGCCAGGGCCACGCTGGCATGGCAGGCCAGCGCCATCACGCTCAGCACGAAATGCGCCATCAGCGCCATGGCGGGCGTGACGAAGCGGCGCGGCGGCGCCTGCGGCAGCGGCGGGCGCGACGGCCGGTGGGACAGCTGCGTCGCCATGGCGGCGAAGGCGTGGGCGGGACGTGTCGGCGCGGCAGCGGTAGTGGCAGCGGGCGCAGCAGGGCCCTCCAGCGCCAGCGCCGTGAGCGGCGGCAGCACCACGATGCGCGGCGCGGCGTCGGCCACGGCCTGCGCTGCGGCAGGCTCGGCGGCGGATTCGTGAGGCTGGACGCGCGCTGCAGGCTCCTGCGTCGCCGGCCCGGCGACGCGCGCGGCCCTCTCATCGCGCAAGGCCTGGGCGGCGCGCAGCGCGGCCAGGCTGGGTGCGGCCATCAGCCACAGTTCCCACCAGGCGTCCTCGACGCGGGCCGGATCGGCGTCATCGCCCGCCGGCGGCGTGCTGCGCCGGGCGTAGAGGGATATCCACAGCCGGGGCGTGCCGTGCGGCGGGGCGGCGCCGGCTTCACCGCCTGCCACCGCCTGCGCCAGCGGCACGGCCCAGGCCAGCAGATCGTCGCCCTGGCAGGCTTGCGGCGCGGCATGGTCGGGCTGCTGCTCGGGCGTGCCGTGGCGCTGGCCCAGGTGCTGCGCCAGCACGCGGCGGCCTTCCCGCAGCATGCGCTCGCGTTCGGGCGCCAGAAAGTTGTAGGTGGCCTGGTGCGCCGCACCCAGCGTGGTGCGCAGCACGCGGCGCACCGCGGTGGTCGCGCAGCGGTCGGCTTCCTCGCGGTCCTGCGCGGCGGCTGGCGCGGCGCAGGGCGGCGCGGCGTCTTCTTCCGCCGCCTGGCCTGCCGCCAGGGCATGCAGGCGCCGCTCGGCGCTGGCGGCCAGCGTCACGGCCAGCGTGGCGATCTGGTCCACGCCGGCCAGCCCCTGCAGCAGATCGACCAGCGGCGCGTGGAAGAACGGCCGGGGCGGCCAGCACTGCTCGCGCGGGGCGCTGTGCCACAGCAGCCGGCCCTGCGCGTCCAGCAGGGCGGCCTGCTGGCCGTCGTAGTGCGCCCGCCAGGCGATCGCTCCGTCGCGGTCCATCCAGGCGAGCTGCCCGTCGTTGGTGTGGAAGACCACCAGCGCCGTATCGGGCGCGGGCTGCGGCAGCCAGCCGTCGGCGCGGGTCAGCGGTTCCAGCAGGCCCGCGGGCGCGGGCACAAAGCGGCCGTCGGCATGCAGCAGGCCCCACGCGCCCGGGCCGGCGCCCTGCGTCGCCAGGCCCATGCCGCGCTCGCTTTCTTCCAGCAGCGGCTGCGACGCGCGGCGCACCACGGCCAGGCAGCCGGCGGCGCGAAAGGTGCTGCCGTAGCTCCAGTGGGTGCCGGCGTGCGGATCGTGCTGGCCCGCATCGTCCGGCCCGGGCGCGCCGGCCGCCTGGCGATAGCGCGTGCCTTCGTCGTCGCTGCGGTCGGCCGCCAGGCCGCAAACCACCTGACGCGACAGATGCACGCCGCCGCGCAGCACGACCCGGCCCTGCGTGTCCAGAAAGCCGTGGCCCTGCGTCCAGGCGTCGGCTTCGGCGAAGAACGCCAGGCCCTCTTCGCCGAAGGCCTCCAGGCGCGGATAGCGGGGCTGCAGCACCCAGTGGCCCGTGGCGTCGATCAGGCCCCAGGCGTGGCCGTCGGCCGAAGCGGGCACGACGCGCTGCTCTTCGAAGTCGCGCCCGGCCCGCAGCCGCGGCGCGATGGCCCACTGCCCTTGGTCGTTCACATAGCCCGTGGCGCCCTGGTACGTCGCGCGTGCCAGGCCCGGCGCGCCGAAGGCGCCCAGGTCTTCGAAGGCGGCGTCGCAGGCGAAGCCGCCGTTCTGGCGCAACACGCGCCAGGCGCCGTCATCGGTCTGCACGGCCGCCAGGCCCGCGCGCATGGGCCGGGCGCCGGCGAAGCGCGGCGCCACCACCACGCGGGCGGCGGTGTCCAGGTATCCCCAGCAGCCCTGCGCGTCGCAGAACCGGGCGATGCCGTCACGCGAGAAGCTGCGGGCGTCGCGCAGGGTCGGCGTCACACGCCAGGCCCCTTCGCCGTCCAGGTAGCCCCAGCGCCCGTCGCCGGCCTGGGCGGCGGCGATCCAGCCGCCCGAGGCGCTGGGCACGAAGCGCAGCACCTCGCACAGCCCGCCGGGCGGCTCGATGGCCCGATCGTCCTGCACGATGAGCAGTGCATGCGCCTGGTCGTCGGCCTGCAGCGGTATGCGCGCGAGCCGGGGTGGCGCATGCGGTTGGTCATTCATGTAGCTCGTGTTCCTCTGCGGGAATCCTAGTCACGGGCTTGCCGCGGGGCGGTAACCATTTGCACCCCGGGCCGGGTGTGGCGCGCGCCCGACGGCCGCGCGCGGCTTGCAGGGCGCGGACTGTGCGGCTCGCTCACGGGGACGGGTTCATGGGGGGCGGACACCGGCGCGCAGGCGTGCCGATGCGTCAGGTAGCAGGCGGCCCGGCGCACAGATTGCAGCAATTTCAAGGCAAAACAGGGCCCCGGCGCTTGTTACTGCAGCGCCATGCGCTATGAAAATAATAGCTGGCGACCGACCCTGGCGGACAGGCGGGTTCAGGCCGGTCAGGCCGGCAGCGGGCTGGTGGCATACCCGGCCAGCAGCGCGCCCACCTTGGGGCGGGCGCAGCGCTGCAGGGTGCTCAGCAGGGCGTGGCAGGGCTCGCGCACCTGCCAGCGGTGGCGCAGGTCGTGCTGCATGCGGGCCAGCAGGGCGGCGGCCATCTCGGCGTCGGCCAGTGCCCGGTGGGCGCGGCCGGCACGCGGCAGGCCCAGGTGGTCCACGATGGAGCCGAGCTTGTGGCTGGGCGATTCCGGGTAGAGCCGGCGCGACAGCAGCACGGTGCAGGCAAAGGCATGCGGCGCGGGCAGGTCGGCGCGTGCCAGCTCGGCGCTCCAGAACCTGCTGTCGAACGACGCGTTGTGCGCCACCATGGGCGCCTGCCCCACGAAGCGCGCCGCATCGCGCATCACGCCCTCGGCGTCGGGGGCCGCGGCCACCATGGCGTTGGTGATGCCGGTCAGTTGGGTGATGAAGGACGGGATCCACACCCCCGTGCGCATCAGGCTCTGGAAGCGGTCCACCACCTGGCCGCCCTCCAGCAGCACGATGGCGATCTCGGTGGCGCGCGCGCCCTGGGCGGGCGTCATGCCGGTGGTTTCGAAGTCGATGACGGCGATGAGGGGAGACTGCGACATGGTGCGGGATTGTCCTCGCCCCGCTGCCGCACCGCCGCCGCACGCGTCAAAGACCCCGCCCCACCGGCGCCTGGAGGACGCGCCGATGGGGCGGGGTCTTGCGTGCATGATCAATCGGGGTGGAGCCCGCAGGCGCGGCGCCGGTGGCAGTTGCGATGCCCGTCGCGCGCCTATCGGGGACCTACCTTAGCCCGCTCCGCGTCCCCCACCGCCGGTAGACGGGCCGCCGCCGCCCTGGCGCGACTGCACCTGGTTGCCGCTGCCGATGTGCGCATCGCGGTCATGACGGCTCTCGGGCGTGCGGCGCGCTTCGTTCTTCTGCGTCGCGTCCTGGTCGCCCTGGCGGTTGTGATCGTTTTCGACCTTGCCTGCTCCGGGTTCCTGCTTGTCGTGGTCGGCCATGCATGTCTCCTTGGAAGTGAAAGCGATGAAGCAATGAACGGGCGCATGGGCGCCCTCGCGGCGGGCGTCAGCCCAGCGACAGTTCCTTGTGCTCGCCCATGCCGGTGGGCGGCTTGCCGGTGATGGCGGCGGTGGCCATCTTGAACAGCTGCAGCATCTTGTTTTCCTTCACGTCCCAGTACTCGGCGTGGTCGATGTGCACGGCCATCAGGGCCAGGTTGGGGTCGGTCACGCCTTCGGGGAACCAGGCCTTGGCCATGGGCGACCACAGCGCTTCCTTCTTGGCCATGTCTTCGATGAAGCCGGCCTTGCCCGAGAGCGACACATAGCTGTCCTCGCCGGGGTCGGCGTAGTTCACGTTGACCTGGTTGTCCCGCTGTACGCGGCTGTAGATCTCTCCATCCTTCGGGATGAAGAAGTACAGCTGCGACTGCTCGTCGATGTCCTTGTTCTGCGTCGTCAGCGGGTGCGCATGCAGCTGGCCGTTGTCATGGCGGTGCGTGAACATGCCGAAGCGAATGTCCTTGATCAGCTTCCACAGCGTGGCGTGGGGCGTGTCCTTGTTGTCGCTCATGTGCGCAGTCTCCCGTGAGTGGATGAATGAATGAATCGTGTGGATCGATGGGCACCTGAGCGTTGACTCATCGAGCGCATCGGTTCATTCAATGTAGGCCGCACGCCGCGGCTCGGGGGTCGGTGGGCGGCCCCGCAGGCTGTGGGGCGCGTCCGACAGGTTCCATGCGCGGGCCGTGGCTCAAGCTTTTTTCAGGAACTCGGATTTCAGCAGCAGGCTACCCAGGTCGGTCCTGCAGTCCACGTTGTGGCCGTCGGCGCCATCCACCAGGCGGATGCCCTTGATCTTGGTGCCCTTCTTCACCGTGGCGCCCGCGCCCTTGACCTTCAGGTCCTTCACCAGGATCACCGCGTCGCCATCGGCCAGCGGGTTGCCGTTCGCGTCGCGCACCGTGCGCTCGCCATCGCCTGCCGCATCGTCGGCCAGCGCCGTGCCACCGGCCTGCGGCCATTCATGCGCGCAGTCCGGGCAGAGGTAGAGGTCGTCGTCGGGATAGGTGTTTTCCAGTCCGCATCGGGGGCAGGCGGGGGTGGTGTGGGGCATGGTTGTCGAAGCCTTCGCGGTCGCAAAAAGCGGGGGAGTATGCGCCTGCCGCGCCGCTCCCCGGGCTCCGTCAGGCCGACACCCGCCGCTCCAGCGTGAAGGGCGGCAGCCCCTTGAGCAGCCGCTGGCCGTACGCGGTGCGCACCAGCCGCTTGTCGTAGCAGTAGACGTGGGCGCGGTCTTCCTCGGTGCGAATCGCGCGGCCCACCCATTGCGCCAGGCGGATGGCGGTGGCCGGCACCACCAGTTCGCTGAACGGGTCGCGGCCGGCGGCGCGCAGCCATTCGGCGCGCGCCTCGCCCACCGGGTCGTCGGGCGGGGCGAAAGGCAGCTTGGTGATGAAGAGCGACTCGCACAGCGCGCCCGGCAGGTCCAGCCCTTCGCCGAACGACTGCATGCCGAAGATGATGGACGGCTCGCCGTTGGCCACGCGCTCGCGGTGCCGGGCCAGCAGCTGCGGCCGGGGCAGGGCGGTCTGCACCAGCACGCTGGCGCGCATGGCGGTGGGCAGCGCGTCGACGGCCTGGCGCATCTGGTCGCGCGAGGTGAACAGCACCAGCGCGCCGGCTTCGACCATGGCCAGGTCGCTCAGCAGCGCATCGACCATCTCGGCCGTGAAGGCCTGCGCCTCGCGGGGGTCGGCCGTGGTCTCGGTGGCTACCAGCGTGCCCTGCAGCGCGTAGTCGAAGGGGCTGGGCACTTCCAGCGTGGTCACGGCCTCGTCGCCGAAGAGGCCGGCTTCGCGCAGGAAAAAGTCGAACTGCCCGCAGCTGGTGAGCGTGGCCGAGGTCAACACCGCGCCGCGCACCGCCGACCAGAGGTTGTGGCGCAGCGTGTTGCCCGGCAGCACCGGGCTGGCATGCGCCTTGACGACGATGTAGTCGCCATCGACCTGCAGCGTGAACCACTTGGCCGCGGGCACGGCGCCCTCGGGGGCGTCCTGCAGCAGCAGCTGGGCGGTCTCGTGCACCGCTTCCAGCCGGGGGGCCAGCGCGCCCAGCTGCGCATACAGCGTGGACAGGCGCCGCGCTTCGTCGGGCTTGTCGCGGATCTCGGCGCGCAGGGCCTTGGAGATGGCGCGCAGCGCGTCCAGAAAGCCTTCCGCGTGGTGCGCGGCCTGGGCCAGCGGCTCGACCAACTCGGGCGGCAGCGCGCCGCCCGCCACCCGTGCGCGGGTCGGAACGCCGGGCGCCGGCGTGCGGGCACGGCCGCCCCAGGCCGGGCGCGGGGCGCGCAGCTCGTCGCCGTAGACCTCCATGGCCAGCCGGGCTGCGTCCTGCAGCGCGGCGCGCATGCGCGCGGCATGGGCCGGCACGTCGGCGATCTCTTCCACCTCGACCAGCGCGCCGATGCGCAGGGCACGGCTGGCGAGCTTGTCGATCCAGTTCAGGCGGCTCAGGTCGGCTTCGCAGGCGAACTGCTGCAGCGCGGTGGCGGGCAGGTGGTGGGCCTCGTCCAGCACCAGCAGGCAGTTGTCCAGCTCGGGCAGCAGCCGCGCGCCGATGGACGACAGCAGCAGGTCGTGGTTGGCGACGATGACCTGCGCCGCGACCAGCGCCTTGCGCCGGTCGTAGTAGGTGCATTGGCTGAACACCGGGCAGTGCTTGCCGGTGCAGGAGCTGGACTCGGCCGCCACCGGGCTCCAGACCTCGGGCTCGGGCGGCGCCTGCAGCGTGTCGCGGTCGCCGTCCCATTCGCTGGTGGAAAGCGCATCGGCCATGCTGGCGTAGAACTGCATGCGCGCCTCCGACTCCTGGCGCGGGCGGCGGGCGTTGGCCTCGGCCTCCTCTTCGGCGAAGAGGTCGTCGTCCTGCCCATCGGCGCCGTCGCCGCCCGCCGCGCCGCCACCGGCCAGGCGCTCCAGCTTGAGCTTGCACACGTAGCGGCCACGCCCCTTGGCCAGAGCGAAGCGAAAGGGTTGCTCCATGCGCTCGGCCAGCGCGGGCAGGTCCTTGTTGACCAGCTGTTCCTGCAGCGCCACGGTGGCGGTGGAGATCAGCACCCGCGTGCCGCGCTCCAGCGCCATGGCGATGGCGGGCACGCTGTAGGCGAGCGACTTGCCCACGCCCGTGCCCGCCTGCACCACCGCAATGGCGCGGGCCGGCGCGGGCGGCGGGGCGGCCGCGTCGCCATCGGCATCTTCCACCTTGCCCAGCTGCGCGTGCGAGAACGTGTGCGCCACCTGCTCGGCCATGCGGCGCTGCCCCGCGCGACTGCGAAACCCCCCGGTGGCCGACACCACCGCATCGAAAGACTGCAGGGCCTTGGCGGCCCACTCCTGTTGAGACATACAGTAGTGTGACATGGACCAGGCGAATTGCGGCACGGCTCTCGCCGGGCAACCGGCCTGCGCGCTTGCCTACACCCCGTGCGGTAAGGCGTGCCTACGATCGTGCATGCCCACTGGAAAGGCCCACGCAATGAACCATCCCGACACCTCCACCCGCCGCCCCACCGACCAGGATCCGGAGTCGAAGACCCCGCCCGATGCCACCGGCACGTCGGTGCAGCGGTCGGTGGACACCACCCGCAAGGACGTCCCGCCCGATGCCTCCACCCAGGGCGAGGACGGCTCCGCACCGCTGATGCCGCACGAGCGCGACCAGTCCGTCGGCATGACCGACGGCGCACCGGACGAGAACGTGCAGCAGGCCTACCGCGACGTGGAGCGCGGCCTGCAGGACACGGACCGGGGCAAGCCGGCCCATGAGGCGTATCAGAAGCAGAAGTAAACGCCAGCCATCGGCCCGCAGAAGTCTTCGGGCCATTCGCAGAACAGGCCGCTGCCGCCCCCGGGGCTGCAGCGGCTTGGTTGCATTCAGGGGGCGGTCGCCGTGCCGCACTGACCATGGCACTGGTCAGCTATACAAATGATAGCTACAGGCGCTTGCAGAATGGGCGCAGGAGCCTATTTTCATGCCCAAACCATGGGCATGGCACCTCGTCAGGACTGCAGCGTCGCCGTCAGCGTCACTTCCGGCACGCCCGCCAGCGCCTTGGACAGCGGGCAGTTGGCCTTGGCATCGGCCGCGATCTTCTGGAACTGCGCCTCGTCGATGCCCGGCACCTTTGCGTTCAGCGTGAGGGCGATGCGGTCGATCTTGAAGCCCTCGCCGTCCTTGGCCAGGCGTACCTTGGCGGTGGTGTCCAGCGTCTCGGTGGAGATGCCGGCCTTTTCGCAGGCGAACGCGAACGCCATGGTGAAGCAGGCCGCATGGGCCGCGCCCACGATCTCTTCCGGGTTGCTGTTCTTCGTGTCGTCGCCGAAGCGGCTGGCGAAGCCGTAGGGCACCTGCTTGAGCGCGCCGGTCTCGGTGCTGATCTGGCCCACGCCGGCCTTGCCGGCGCCTTCCCAATGCACGGATGCGGATTTTTCTGCGGCCATAGGATCGTTTCTCCTTCGGAAAAGTCGGGTTGATGAATGGGGTTCAGGGAACCACGAAGCGTGTGCCGAGCGCGGCCAGCGCGCTCGGTTCCGCATCACACCATCCGCGCGCCGCGCAGGCTGTGGGACGCTGCCGCGCCGACGCGTCGCGCTGGTACGCTCTTTCGCCGCGATCCGGTCGACCTATGGAACCTCTGCACGAATCACCGCGCCGTGTGCATCTGCGGATTCGGGCAGTCTGGGGCGTTGCCAATCCTCGCCATAGCTTCGCTAAAAGCTGCGGTTGGCGCCTTGCAGCCCCTCCCGATCCGCAGCGCCCACTTGCCGCTCGATTCGTGCAGAGCTTCCTAGCCATCGCAACACATGTGTGTGAAAGGAAATCCTGAATGCGCCTGAATCTCCAACGCCGAGCCCTGTTGGCCATGGCCAGTCTGCCGCTGGGGCTGCTGCTGCGCCCGTCCGCGTGGGCTGCGCGCCCCGGCAGGGTGCCGGTCTACAACGTGGAGCTGTCGCACCCCGGCAATGAATACTCGGTCACGCCGCTCGGGGGCGACCTCCCCACGCTGGAGGGGCCGCCGGTCATCCTCCCGTACGGCAGCACCTCGGGCACCTGGGGCGAATCGGGCAAATGGTGGTCCGAGCAGCGCGGCACGCCCATCGGCGCGAACATCGTCTACTACTCGCGCTACGAAGATGTCTTCTACCGGCTGAAGGCCGGGTTCCCGGTCGAGCGCGTGAAGGAACTGGTCGGGCGGGCCTATGCGGATTCCGACTCCGAGTCGTCCACGAAGCCGCTGCAGCCCTACATCGAGACGGCGGCCCACCCCGGCTACCAGGCCGAATACAACCGGTTCGGGCCCAGCTACCGGCCGCTGTCGCAGGTGGTGTTCGGCTTCGCGCCCGAGGGCATGGTGGTCGTGTGGTTCCGCTTCGGCTTCACGTCCATCCAGATCGGGGAGTTCCGCGCCGAGCGCATCCAGGACGACGCGGAATACGCACGCAGGTTCTTCGCCGGCATTTCCGTGACCCGGGAAGAAATGCGCGCGCGCAATCTCGACCCCCGCGCCTCCGCGCGCACCTGGCAGAACTACCAGATGCGCTACCGCTGGGCGCCGCGCATCGTGCTGCCCACCGACGACAAGAAGCTCTACCAGGCGACGATCGCTTACTTCAACGGCGAGAAGGAAATGCTGCTGCGCCCCTGGATCGCCCAGCCGGCGCTGGCAGAGCGGGCCGTGCCGCAGGAATTCAACATCTTCTGGCGCTCCTCGCGCCGCATCGGCCTCGTGACCCGCGTGGTGCTGGACTGGAAGACCGCCCAAGACGTGTTTGCTGCAGCCGCCCCCGGCGCCACGCTGCACATGGGGCTGTCCGAGGTGGACGACACCATCGACCTGCGGCTGGACGGCCGCCGCATCGAGCCGGTGCTGGTCGATGGCCGGCGCAGCGGGTTCACCTTCGCCGATCCGGATTGAAGGCAGGGGCTGGCAGGCAGGTCCATCGCCTCGTCCGGCTGCCGATGCCATGCCGTGCGGGGCCGACGCGGCATGACGCATGGGCGGCGATGCAACTCATCCGTGGCGAAAGCAGGTGTTTCGCACGCCCCGGCGGGTGAACAAGTGCTTACCCGAGGGCGATGGTTTCCTACCGCGGTGTCGGACAGCGCCTACCCGGAGCGTTTTTGAGTGCCCGGCAATGTGGCGGTGCGCACGGTGATCGCCGTGTGTTTTCTCCCTTCCTTGTCCTTCATTCAGGAGTCATCACATGCCCAGCAACAATCCCCAAGGCCACAACCAGCACACCTCCAACCAGGGTGGCAGCCAAGGCAGCAGCAACAGCAGCGACAACGGCAACCAAAGCGGCCAGTCGTCCGGCCGCGGCTTCGCCTCGATGGACCCGCAGCGCCAGCGCGAGATCGCCGCCGAAGGCGGCCGCGCGGCCCATGCCTCGGGCAACGCACACGAATTCAATTCGCAGGAAGCCCGCGCAGCCGGCTCCAGGAGCCACAGCGGCCAGGGCAACGCCTCCAGCGGCGGCAGCAACAGCAGCGGCGGCAACACCGGCTCGTCAGGCACCCGGGGCGGCAGCAGCGAGCAGCACGCCCGCGCCGGCAGCCAGAGCCACAAGAACGACCGTTGAGACAACGGGCCGCCGTGCGCAGCGGAAGTCGCTGCCCGCGCAGGGCAGCCACTTCGCCCTGCGTATGGGTGGGCCCGGGCTTCGACGAAATCAGCCCGGGCGGTGGATGGCCTGCGGAGCGCTCCCACCGCCGCGCCGCGTGTTCAGTGCCGGGCACCCACTCCCATGGTGGCTGCCCCGTAGGCGCAAAACCCCGGCTTCGGGCTCTTCGTGCGCGGGTGCAGCCGGCAGGTCTCGGGGCGCTGTTCGTACACCGTGCAGCGCCGCGTTTTCGCGTCCAGAAACTGGCAGTCGCCACTGGCCCGCCGGGCCATCGTGAAGACCACGTTCTTGTGGTTGAAGTGGTCGATCAGCCGCGCCTTTTCCAGCCGCCTGGCAATGCGACGGGGCTCCTCGTGCTCGGCCTCGAAGGCATCCACCAGGCCCAGCTGCACCAGGTCGGGCAGTTGCACCTCCAGCGGCATGGTGCAGCAGTTGGCCGCGCAGCTGTCGCACAGCCCCGCCCGGTAGCGCGTCCAGGTGGCGGGGTTGTCGACATCAACGATGGAAATGGGTGATCGCATGGCCGGGCGATTGTGCCCGCAGGGCGCGGCCGGGTGCCAGCTGCTTGCCTCGACCGGCGGCCCCAAGCGCGCTTGGCCTACGCCCAGCCCGGCCCCACATGCGCACCATGGGCTGGCAGTGAATGCACCCCTCCGTTTCACTTTCAACCCATCCGAGGAGCACAGCATGACCCATCCCACCCAAGACCGCAGCACCGCCGAGTCCGTCACCGACGCGGCCAAGGCCCATCCCATCGGCACCGGCGTCGGCGTCGCCGGCGGCGCCGTCACCGGTGCGGCCGCAGGCTCCATCGGCGGGCCGGTCGGCACGGCCGTGGGCGCCGTGGTGGGCGCGGTCGTCGGCGGCCTGGCCGGCAACGGCGCGGCCGAGGCCGTCAACCCCACCGCCGAAGACGCCTACTGGCGCGACGCCCACGCCCGCGAGCCCTACTACACCGACGCCTACAGCTACGACGACTACGCCCCCGCCTACCGCTCGGGCTACCAGAACGTCATCGACGGCGGCCGCGACTGGAACGAAGCCCGCGCCGATCTGGAACGCCGCTGGGACACCGACCACCGCGAATCCAGCCGCCTGAACTGGAAGGACGCCGAACCTGCCGCCAAGGCCGCATGGGAGCGCGCCGACCGCATCTGGAAGCAGACCAAGCAGGAGTAACCAGCCCGGGCGCAAGCGTCCCCGCCTGCGGGCCGCCTCGAACCGCCACCGGCGCTCGCGGCAGAACGCGTCGGTCCCAAGCGCCGTTTTGAAACGGCGCGCCCACTGCCCATGCGGCCATTGGGCCGCCGCACGATGGGCGGCTTTCGCCAAGGCTTTGCCCTCCCATCGGACCACTCTCAGACGTTCCCACGCTTCCATGTCCGCCAGCCCTGCCGTCGCCGCCACCCTCTACCAGGACCTGCACGCCAAGGCCATGGCCTGGTGCCGCGACTTCGCGCAGTACAAGGAGGCGTGCAAGGTATTCGGCGAGCAGCTGCGGGTGGACTACCTCACCTACCTGGGCGCCCGCTCCACCGACCTCGAGTTCCACGTGCTCGACGAACGCCTGGAGCGCGTGCCGTCGGAAGGCACGACGCTGTCGCCCCGGCTGCAGGTCGGCGACGACGGCTTCCTGTACTTCGGCCTGACCCTTTTCTTCAAGGAAACCGGCCACTGCCTGGACGAGCACATCCGCGTGGGCGTGCAGCGCAGCCGCAACCAGTGGAAGGTGCGCTGGGGCCGCGTCGAGGCGCTCTACGCCATCAACGGCTCCCACACCGCCTTCTTCGACCGCGTGACCACGCCGCTGGTGGAGAAGTTCGCGACCCCCTTCCACAAGGTGCGCGGGCAATTGGGGTTCGTGCCGTATGTGAGCAACGACGAGCACCTGGTGCTGGCGCCGGTGGGGGAGGCGCGGATCGTGGCGGAGAAGGGGGATCCACCAGCGGCGTGACTGCATTCCGCCGGGGCCGGGGTTTCGTCGAATGGCTGCTTTTATGGTGCCTCGAGCGGGAAGCTCTGTAAGGCGTGGGTGAAGCGGCTCGGGTTCCCTCCGAATTCGGCGACCGCGCGGCGAGCCTTGTCGAGCAGGGCTCTCACTGCTGACTGCATCGCTCCCGCTTGCCCCAGCCGAGACAAGGGGCCGGACACCGTGAGCGCCCCTTTCATCTCGCCCAGCGCGCCGAAGACCGGAACCGATGCCGAAGCGGTTTCTGGATCCCGCTCACCGTATGACGTGGCCCACAACTGCCGCCGGATGGTGGGGTCCCCCTCAGGCTCCGTGAACGCCAGAAGCACCTTGCCCGAGGCGCCTTTGCCCACATCGAATTCCTCACCCACCCGAATCGATACCCGCACCGCACGGGCCGGCTCCACCCGGGACACCACCAGGCGCCTTGTGCCGGCACGCACGTAAAACGAGGCGGTCTCGCCCAACTCGGCACTCAATTCCGCCAGTAACGGCTCGATCACCGAATCCACGCGGAACGACCGTTGATAGATCGCCGCCAGGCGCATGGGTTGCGGCCCGATGGCGTATTGACCGTCATCCAGCTTGCGCATGAAGCCGCCATGCTCCAGCGCCCCCAGCAATCGCAGCACGGTGCTTTTGTACAGCCCGGTACGGCGCGAAAGCTCGGTGAGCGTCAGTCGCTCATCGGTCGGCTGGAATGCGGCCAGCAACGCAAATGCACGGTCCAAGACCGCAACCCCGCTGGAGCTGTCGGCAGCGCGGTCTGTGGTCTCCAAGGGAGGCGTTTGCTCTTCGGTCATCGTGAGTGGCCCGTTCTGTCCAGTAGAACAAGATACCACTGCGTTGGCTCACATAGGGCATTCCCTATAGAGCAATCCAAATTGCAGCTCTATAGTTCTTTCAGATAGAACAATGATCTATCAGATAGAACTTTAGCGGGTTGCAAGGGGTCGCTCTCAGTAGCCCTGGAGGCAAACGCAGTGCACGGAGTCATGTCGCTCGCTCTTGAACACCCATACGGCAAGGCCATCGGATGCACAGGTTTCCTCGCCGACTGTCCAACGCGTCTGGGTGCCCTCATCCATCGCTACGAGTTCGCCGGTGCTGCCCGGTTCGGCCGCGGTGCACCCGGAACCGCAACCGTTCATTGGCATCGCTTTCCCGATGGGGATGCAAAGGCATGAGCAGCAACTACCTGAGCGTGCGACCCGACTGGCTCGCGCAGTCCCTGGAGCCTGCGCTGGAGCCTGAACTGACCATCGTGGATGCGCACCACCATTTCTACGACCGGGCAGGCTGGACCTATCTGCAAGGCGACTATCTGTCCGACGCCACTGCGGGGCACGCAGTGCAAGCCTCGGTGTACATGCAGGCGCTCACGCGCTACCGGGCTGAGGGCCCCGAACACCTGAAGCCGGTGGGTGAAACGGAGTTCGTCGTGCGGTCCACGGCGCCGCAGTCCGGCGCACCCACGGTCGCGAAGGGTATCGTGGGATATGCCGACCTGCGCAGGGGTGCGGCCGTGCGCGAAGTCCTGGAGGCGCACGAGGTGGCCGCCGAAGGGCGATTTCGAGGCGTTCGACATCTGGCGACGTGGGACGCGGACGGAACCCTGGCCAATCCGCTCACGGCTGCTCCGCAGGGCTTGCTGGCCGACCCAGGCTATCGGGAGGGCCTGGCCGCGCTGGCCGCGCATGGATTGAGCTACGACGCCTGGGTGTTCTGGCCGCAACTGGGCGAGCTTTGCGAGGTCGCCGATGCGCTGCCAGACCTGCCCGTCATCATCGACCACTGCGGCGGCATCGTGCGCATCGGGGCCTACGCCGGGCGGGACGACGAGGTGTTCTCGCGGTGGCGCGCAGGCATGCGCGAGCTGGCCCGCAGACCCAACGTGTTTGTGAAGTTGGGCGGCTTGGGAATGCGGATCAATGGATTCGGTTTTGAGCACGGCCAGCAACCGCCGTCGTCCGAACGTCTGGCCCACGTATGGGAGCCCTGGATGCTTACCTGCGTCGAAGGATTCGGGCCTGAGCGCTGCATGTTCGAGAGCAATTTCCCGGTCGACAAGGGTTCCTACAGCTTCGTGAATGGCTGGAACGCATTCAAGCGGCTGACACATGGTTTCTCGACCGACGAGCGACAAGCGCTTTTCCAAGGCACAGCGCGCCGCGTGTACCGGCTCGCCTGATACGCCCTTTTCCCGTGCACGCTTCTTCCAGGAAAAATATGTCCTTGTTCCACCGCCTTGCCGGCGCTTGCGCCTTCGCTTTCGCCGTCGTCGCCCAGGCGCAATCGGCCTATCCCAGCCAGCCGATCAAGGTCATCGTGCCGTTCCCGCCAGGGGGCGGCACGGACATCGTGACCCGCATGGTGCTCGACAAGATCCGCATCGGTACGCAATGGACGCTGATCGTGGAGAACCGGGCGGGTGCCGGCGGCAACATCGGCATGGACGCGGTGGCCAAGGCGGCACCGGACGGCTACACGCTGGGCATGGGACAGACGGCCAACCTGGCGATCAACCCCACCCTGTATGCCAAGATGCCCTACGACGCCGCGAAGGCTTTCACGCCGATCGCCACAGTGGCCGGCCAGGCCGTCGTGCTGGTGGTCAAAGAAGAGTCACCGTACAAGACGCTCAAGGAGCTGGTGAGCGCGGCCAAGGCCAAGCCTGAGTCGTTGACCATGGCATCGGCCGGCAACGGCACCGTGGGCCATCTGACCGGCGAGGTCTTCACCAAGCAGGCCGGCATCGTCACGCGGCACATCCCCTACAAGGGCGCCGGCCCGGCTGCCAACGATCTGCTGGGCGGCCAGGTGGACTACTACTTCGCCACCCCGCAGACGGTCATCCCATTCATCAAGGCCGGGAAGCTGCGCGCCCTCGCGGTGAGTTCGGCGAAGCGTATGCCCGCGCTGCCGGATGTGCCGACCGTGGCCGAGAGCGGCTATGCGGGCTTCGATACCAGCGACTGGAAAATGCTGGTAGCTCCTGCGGGCACGCCGCCGGCCATCGTGGCGCGGCTGCAGGCCGAAGTAGCCAAGGCCCTGGCCCGCACCGACACGATCGCCACACTGCTTGCCGAAGGCAGCGCGCCCGTGGGCGGCACCTCCCAAGACGCTGCTGCTCTCTTGAAAGCCGAGCAACAGCGTTGGGGCACCGTGGTGCGCGCCGGCAACATCAAGCTCGACTGAAACCTTTGCTACGGAGCCCGACCGTGAACATCGCACGCATCCTGTCCCTCGCCACCTTTGCTCTGACCGCTGTCGCAGCCTCTGGTGCCTTCGCACAGAACTACCCCGCGCGTCCCATCACCATCGTCGTGCCCTATGCGGTCGGCGGCACGACCGACATCGTGGCGCGCCTGGCGGCCAACCAGATCGCCAACGGCCTGGGCCAACCCTTGGTCGTGGACAACAAGGTCGGCGGTGGTGGCTTGGTCGGCTGGGGCAACGTGGCTCGCGCGACGCCGGACGGCTACACGTTGCTGACTACCGAGATGTCCTTCACCATCGCACCGGGTCTGCTGCCCAAGATGCCGTTCGATGCGCAGAAGGGATTCACACACATCATCACGGCTGCCTCGGCCCCGCACGTGCTCGTGGTCACCCCGGGCCTGCCGGCCAAGACGGTGCAGGAGTTCATCGCATTGGCCAAGGCCAAGCCGGGCACCATGAACTACGGTTCGGGCGGCAACGGCACCAACACGCACCTGGGCGGCGAGCTGTTCAAGAGCGCTGCCGGTGTGGATCTGATGCATGTCCCCTACAAGGGGGCCGGCGCGGTCCTGACCGACCTGATGGCCGGGCAGGTGCAGGCGCTGGTCACGTCGCTGCCGACCGCTCTGCCGCACATCCAGTCGGGCAAGCTGCGCGCGCTGGTGGTCACGAGTGACAAGCGCTCGCCGCTGCTGCCCGACGTGCCCTCCGCGAAGGAAGCGAACCTGCCTAGCTTCGTGATGGACTTCTGGGTCGGTTTCGCCGCGCCCTCAGGCACGCCGCAGCAGGTCATCGACAAGCTGAACCAGGCTTTCGCGACTGCTCTGAACTCCGAGGATGGCAAGCGGCGCCTGGCCGACCAGGGGCTGACCCCCGTTGCCAACACGCCAGCACAGGCCACGCAGCAGGCCGCCGCAGAAATGAAGCGCTGGGCCGCTGTCGTCAAGGCGGGAAACATCAAGCCCGAGTAAGGAGAACAACATGGCCATCAAACCCCTGCACGGCATCCGCGTGCTGGACCTGACCAACGTGCTGGCAGGGCCGTTCGCGTGCCACCAGCTGGCCCACATGGGAGCCGACGTCATCAAGGTCGAAGCGCGCAACACAGGCGACCTTGCACGCCAGTTGGGCGCCGACCACCAGCTGAACCAGGCCATGATGGGCGTGTCCTTTCTGGCGCAGAACCCGGGCAAGCGGTCCATCACGCTGGACCTCAAACACCCCAAGGGCAAGGAGGCCCTGCGCCGCCTCGTGCGCACAGCCGATGTGCTGGTGGAGAACTACCGCCCCGGCGTCATGAAGCGCCTGGGCGTGGGCTACGAGGACTTGCTGAAAGAGAACGCCAAGCTCATCTACTGCGCGATCTCCGGATTCGGCCAGGACGGCCCGCTGCGCGACCTGCCGGCGTACGATCAGATCATTCAGGGCATGTCCGGCGTCATGAGCATCACGGGAGCGCCGGAGAACGCACCGTACCGCGTGGGCTATCCGGTGGCCGACACCATCGGCGGTATCACCGCGGCCTTCGCGGTCGCATCGGCCTTGGCCGACCGCAGTCGCACTGCCGGCGTGTTCATCGACGTGTCGATGCTGGAGGCGGTCATGGCGACCATGGGCTGGGCCGTGTCCAACCACCTGATCGCCGGCCGCGAACCCAAGCCGCTGGGCAACGACAACGTGACGGCCAGCCCGTCAGGCACCTTCCGCACGGGCGACGGCCTGTTGAACATCGCCGCGAACAAACAAGAGCAATTCGAAGCGATGTGCGACGTGCTGGGCTATCCCGATTGGAAGACCGACCCGCGTTTCATTGAACGGCAAGGCCGGCTGCAGCACCGCGCAGAACTCAAGGCGCTGGTCGAACAGGGTCTGGCCACGAAGTCCGCGGACGAGTGGTGGCAGTTGTTCAACGAAGTTGGCGTACCGGCCGGGCCGGTGTACACGGTGCCGCAGGCGTTGGAGCACCCGCAGATCGCCACTCGCGGCATGGTCGGCACGTTCGGGAACGTGCCAGGCGTGGGCGCGGACATCCGTGTCGTACGGACCGGATTCAAGCTGAACGGCGAGGCGCCCACGGTCGATACCCCGCCGCCGCAGCTCGGCGAGCACACGGCGTCCATCCTGGCCGAGCTGGGCTATTCGGAGCAGGAGATCTCCCAACACATGGAGGAGAAGGTTGTATGAGCACCAGCGATCCCCGCGTCCCTGACTGGTGGCGCACCTCGATCATCGACATGAAGCCCGGCATGATCCGCTACAGCGGCTATGCCATCGAAGACTTGATCGGCCGCACGAGCTTCGCGCAGATGATCTGGCTCATGATGCGCGGCGAGCTGCCCAGCGAAGGCCAGGGCCGGCTGCTGGATGCCGCGTTGATGGCCGCCGTCGACCATGGTCCGCAGGCGCCCAGTATCGCCATCGCACGCATGGCTTCGACTTGCGGCGTGGGCCTGAACAACGCGATGGCTTCGGCCGTCAATGTGCTGGGGGACGTGCACGGCGGGGCAGGTGAGCAGGCCGTGGGTATGTACCTGGACATCGCGGCACGCCAGGACGCAGGAGCCCCGCTGGCCGACGCCGTGCGCGCCGGGCTGGACGCCGCCATCGCCGAGCACGGCAAGTTCGTGTCGGGCTTCGGGCACCGCTTCCATCCGGTGGATCCGCGCTCGGCTCCGCTGCTGGCCCTGGTCGATGCGGCAGCACGCGATGGCATCGTCAGCGGACGCTTCGCCACCATCGCCCGAGGCGTGGAAGACGAACTCGCCGCGCGCAAGGGCGGCCGGCGTATCCCGATGAACATCGACGGCGCGACGGCCGTGATCTATGCCGAGTTGGGCTTCCCTGCGCCCCTGGCGCGCGGCCTGTTCTGCCTGTCGCGCTCGGTCGGCATTCTTTCGCATGCCTGGGAGCAGAGCAGGCAGGGGGGGCGCAACAAGGGACCGATCCCGCGGGAATACCTGTGGACCTACGACGGCCCGGCGGCACGCGATGTGCCCGGCCCCACCTGAGCGCCAACCACCGACCCGAGGAGCTCACCATGCAATGTTCCATCTTCCGTCGCGGGCTCGTGTTCGCCGGCCTTGCCGCTTCCATGAGCGGCGCTTTTGCACAGACCGCCCACTGGCCGACAAAGGCCGTCAAGATCGTGGTTCCGTACGCGGCTGGCGGCCCGGCCGACATCACGGCGCGCGAGATCGCGCAAAAGCTGTCCACCCTCACCGGCCAGCCTTTCGTCATCGAGAACCAGGGCGGTGCCATGGGCATACCGTCCCTGATGGCGGTCAGCCGGTCCGATCCAGACGGACACACGATGTGGATGCCTGCGCTCGGCAACGCCGTGCTGCAACCGTTGTTGAGCAAGCAAGGGGGCGCGGAGCACCTGGCCAAGCTGCGTCCCGTGGGTATGGTGACCACCAGCGCGCACGTGCTCGTCGTGTCGTCGAAGCTGCCCGTCAGCAACGTCAAGGAACTCATCGAATACGCCCAGGCCCATCCTGGCCAGCTGGCCTTCGCGTCCGCGGGGGTTGGAGGCACCGCGCATCTCGGGGCGGAACTGTTCAAATCGTTGTCGAGGACGGACGTGGTGCATGTCCCCTACAAAGGCACGGCGCCAGCCATTTCCGATCTGGCTTCAGGCCGCGTGGGCGCCATGTTCAGCAGCCTGCCATCGCTGCAAGGGGCCATCGACAAAGGGCTGGTCCGCCTCCTGGCGGCGACCTCCGCCAGCAAGTCGCCAGCCACGAAATCCCTGCCTCTGATGTCTGCGGCGCTGCCAGGTTTCGACTACACCTCCTGGTATGCGATGTACGTACCGCTCAAGACGCCATCGGCAGTGGTGGCGCGCATCAACGCGCTGATGCAGCAGACCCTCAAGGACCCCGGGTTGGCTGGAAGGATCGAAGCGCATGGCATGGAGCCGCTGCCGACCGGGCCCGAAGAGGTCGATGTGTGGGTGAAGCGGGACCAGGAGAAGTGGGGCGCAGTGATCCGTACCGCGAAGATCACGCTGGATTGACTGGCCAATGACTTGAGCGACCCCCTGGATGGTGGGGTGTGAGTGCACCGCCAAACCCGGGGGCGAGATGTTCGGCGGGGCAGGGTGCCCAAAGCCTCGCATCCGCTGGATCGGGTGGTCGAGGAAAACCGGTTCCTACCGGTCTCAGCCTTCTAACCTGCCGTCCGATTCTTCGCGCGAGCTGGCCGTCGTTTCCGCGACCGATCCGCCACCGCCAGCGATACCGTCATGTCGCTGCATGACTCGCCTACTGTTTCGCCAACCCGGGCCGGCAGTTTGGAACCGCTCGACACGGGCTCTACGGCGCCTGGCAGGCGGTCGCCGCTTTGTTGAGCAACCCATAAGGTGCAAAACCGAACTGTTGTGGATCAATGATCTGCGCACTGGCTACAGGCATAAAGCGAGAAATCTGCAGGCATAAGCTGAGAAATCGCTGGTGGGCAAAGAACCAACATGGCACTGCCGTTGCTTTTGGGGATCGTTCTATCCCGAATCATCACGCAGTGCTGCGAGATGCTGTCTGATGCGTGGGACTATTTATAACGCGAAACAGACACTATTTCCAAGGAGTTTTCCGCCCGCGTGCGCATGAGGTGGGACTTTACCGAGCCGTCTCTTGCGTTGGTAGAAGGCTACGATTACTGCTCGGATTCGCCGCTCTGTTTCGAGCTTGGACAAATGACCCCTCAGGGCGGCCTATGAAGATTGAGGTGACGAGTTTGAGTGACTCGATATCGCATGTTGTGGATCAACGAGTGGCGGGTTGCTCTTCCGCAGGAGAGGTCGTTGACGGTGAACAGAGTAGACCGTTGGCGAAAGAAGTCGCCCGGGTCTGGGCTGCGTTGCTTTCTTTGCCGCTGGACGTGTTTGCCGCGTGCGAGGGCCAGTCGGTCCAGAGTTTTCTTTCCGATATCACCGGACTGTCACCTGCCCACTTGAGCACTCGTGGTCTGGCTGTCAAGAGCTCCAAACGATTAGACCGAGTTGCAAAGCATGTTCGGGATCACGCACGCCAGAGCCTCGAAGCTAAGGGCTATCTAGAAGGTGATGTAGACCAGCTCTTGGAGGAGTGCCCGCAAACTCCTCTCGCCGGTTTGGTTCATCGACTTGGTCAAGCGTTGCCGAAGCCTCTTGAGCTAGCGATGGAGGTTGGCTCTCGTATCGACAAGCTTGCTTTCGATGCGATGCGGGCGGCGGAGGGCAATGCACTGGAGGTGTACCGGGAGCTGTTGCTCCAGTATTTGGACGAGGAGCTGCCCTTCTATAGCGACGATGCGTACAGAGCCGAGATACTTGAGTTGCGGCGCGAAATGTCGATGGCTGTTAACTGGTCAGACCTGCAAAGCCCTTCGGATTCTGTTGCTCAGTACACGCTGTTGGCCACGCTTTCAGCGGTCGATGCTGAGTGGTGCGCGCATTACTTCAGACGTCTGGCACCAACGCCGACATTTCCGTGGCTCTTTCCGCGGTTCCATGCTGACTTTGATGCCAGCAACTCGAAAGGACTGAAACGCAACATCGTCGACAGGCCAGTTGGGCGGGTTCTTGATCTGCTTTGGACTATCGCGAAACGGGGTACAAACAAGCAGCAGGTGTGGCCGGACGCGCCCCCGGGTGCGTCGTTGCTGGCTCGGGATATCGCGCACGAGATGATCGGCGATGGTGACATCCGAAAGTGGTCATGTGGCGCCAGGCCGCTCCTGCTGGATCAGATGGTCGAGCTTTGGGCGAGCCTTACACAAAACTTGTCTAACGGAAACTGCATTGACTTGCCGATACCGTGGATGGCTGTTGCCTTGTGGATGGAGCGAGCGCACGTGCGTCGCCGGCCCAAATCCAGCAAGCCCGAAACGGTGATCGTTCTTTCAGACACCTCGTACAGGGCAATTTGGTTGAGCCAACGTATGCGCTGGAAGGATCAGCTCCCGGAACCAGGCGATCTCCCCTGGCCCGGTTGGCTGTTGGCTCAATCGTCCGGCCCTGATTGGCTGCGGTCCATCCAGTCATCAGGCCTCCCGTCCTCGCCGCGCGACTGCCAGTAGGCGTCGTGGTTGGGATTCAACTGGTTTGCTCGGTTGTCGGCGTCGTGCTGGTTGGCTGGCGCAGGGCCACAGTTGCGAGAGCCCGACATTTCACCGTCCTCCTTTCCCAAGCACCCTAGCCGACACACTTTCGATTCGGCGCACATGTGCAGGTGGTGGTGTGCTCCCACCATGTTTCTTGGCAAAACCAGACTTCATTCGTGCAACGTCGGCAACGGTTGGGGGTTGCTGTTGTTTTACAGGATTCTTGTTCATGTTCAGTCTCAAATGGCGCGATCCAATCGACCGCCAGGAGACTTTGCCTATCCCAACCTCGGCCGTTGTTCCGGTTTTGTTCAAATGAGACGCCTGCTCGCGTGGCCTCTGTCGATGCTGGGTGTCCCCGTGTCAAAGCAGTTTGCGCGTGACTGGATAGCGCATGGCACCGTAGTGAGTGTGATGCTGTCGCGAAGGTGTGGTCGCCAGGAAATTCGTTTGAAGAACGACGCAAATCTAACAATGAGCGGTCAAAAACGCATGCAAATGTGAGGCACGACCTTACTTCCGGCGAGAATTTTGAGCTTCAACGCAAATCGCCCTTCCGCCCAGACGCTCTGAGCGGTGAACCAGAAAGAGAAGTCATGAGCGAGCAATACATCGTTTGGTTGGCTATCGTTGCAGTCGTCGTTGTAAGTGTGCTGTTCACCAGACGGAGCAAGTCGGCCTCGACAATTGCGCCTGTAGTTCCTTCTGCGCAGTGGACGGAAGTCGCACTGGCGGATGGCAAGCTCATTCAGTCCGAGCAACTGTTGCCGCATGCCATCGTGCTGGGCACGGACGCCGAGCGCCCCGGCGTTCGCATTGCGCCGCTTTCAGATGCCGAACGTTTTCGCATGGCCAAGACGCTCCCAGTGAGTTCGGACCTGGGCACCAGGCTCAGCGCGGGGCTACAAGCAGTGCCATCGTTACTTGTGGCCGAAGGCCATCGCGGTAAACAGCTGATGGAGGTGGTCATCAACGGAGACTTGGTGCGTGCGGCCGACGGCATGGGCATGCGTGCCTGGGCGGTAGGGGCAAACAACAAAATCGTAGAGCAGGCAAAACTCTTCGACACCAACCAGCTGCAGTCCATGGCCGGCGCTGCTGCTGTCTGGCAAGTCGCGTCTGTGGTGGTTGCACAGAAGCACTTGGCAGACATCTCGGCCAAACTGGAAGAAATCCGCGAAGGCGTCCAAGACCTCTCGCACTTTCTTGGGGAAGAGCGGCGAGCTAAGGTCACAGGAACCTACGATTACCTAGCAACGGTGGCTTCTGCCATTTCTAAGGGCGAACTTTCGCAGGCGGTCCGTACGGAGCTTGAAAGCTGCGACCGTGAGCTCGTGCAGGCCCAACACCATCTTCAAAGCGAGCTTGAGCGTCGTTGTGCGAAGGCCGTCGAACATAAGGAGTTCGCCGGTACCGGCGACTTGGAGAAGGATTCGGTGGCCAAGTATGACGAGCTTGCAGGCTTGGTCAATGACATGCGCTTGACGTTGAAAACCCGCGCACTAGCCTGGCATGTGCTGTCCTTGTTCCCTGGTGAGCCAGGACTCAAGGAGTCCAAGCTGGAGTCGGTTCTTCGCAGCGCCGAAGAGATTGACCTCCGCTTGAAGACCATTGAGGAAAACGCCGAGACCGATGGCCGCAAGTTCTCGTCCTTCTGGAACACAGAGGAGACGCTTGCCGCACGCAGGAAAGTCGTGAAGGTCGCAGCACAGAAGTTAATGGAGAAATTGCGCGACGGCACCGTGGAAGCCAAGCAGAACGTCCAGAATTCCCAGGCGCTGCTTTTAACGCACGACCAGCCGACTTCCCTGGTGTTCGAAGTTGAGGACGGCAGGATTGGCCAACTTCGGATGATGGAAATGGCCTCGGTAGCTACCTGAATCGCCAGACGCGCGGTTTTCAAGTGCAGACGACCTGCGGGGCAAACAGGCTCAGCGCCAAGTAGCCCGCAACGTCGGTTTGCTCCTGTCAGATGTAAGCACCTCTCGGCCAGCTTCCTTGAAGCTGGTGACTTTTAGCGACAGGCCCGCACTACCCCACCCGACGTCATCGCCGAATGACCGCTTCCCGCAGCATATAGCGATTGCAAGCCTAGAGCCATCACCCTAGTGAAGCTCGCAAAGCAGTAATTCAGGAGGTGGGAGGTCCAAGCTTGCTATAGTGTTTTGGCGAATATGCACACGGAGCCGCCCATGGTTACTCGCATGAATCTGTCGCAGTTCAAAAGCAAGCTTCGCCAACTCGAGTCGGAGCGGCGTCAAGCGATAAATCGCTATAACCAGCAGGTACGTCAGTACAACCAACGAGTTGCCAATCAGGTTCGCGACGTCAATGCGGCGATTTCCAGATACAACCAAGAGGTACGGACTCATAACAATCGCCAGAGAGCGAATCAGCAGCGGTTGCGCACTGAAGTCGCTCGGCTGCAGGCCGAGGCCAACACTCGACATACGACCTTCCGCGAATCGGTTGTTCGTGTAAGCACATCGTACGAGCGCCTCGACGAGCGCTTTGCTCATACGCCGCTTACTCCGCAGGAAAACTACTTCTTCGATCTGTCGGAGCGTGAGGCTGCCAACACTGTTAGCCTGTTTAATGCCCTTGCCTCAGACCAGTCCGAGGCGCAGCCTGAGGATGAAGCGCAAGACCTGCAGCAAACGAATATCGTTGACGAGATCGCTGTCGTGTCTGAAGAGCTCGATAGCCGCTGGCGTGGAGCCCTCTTCGCACTTCATCCGCGCAATCCAGAGGCCGCGAGGCATTTCTGCACAAGTGTCAGGGAAATTTTCACCGAGGTACTTGAGTTGAAAGCTCCTGACAACGCAGTATTTGCTGCAATGCCGGGATGCACCAAGACACCGAGAGGGAATGCGACCCGGCGCAGCAAAATTGCTTACCTCCTATCACTCAAAGGAATCCAAAATCCAGAGCTTGCGGACTTCGCTGGAGAAGACGTAGACAACGTGATCGAACTGTTCGATGTTCTAAATGGTGCCACCCACGGAGCTTCCGGCCGCTTGGACATCCCGACGCTTCGCCAAGTCAAGAGAAGAGTCGAGGATGGCCTATTTTTCATCTGCCGGCTTGCGGTCTAATTCAATAGTATTGCGAAAAGCCCGCTTAAGCTTCGTCCGCAACTCGACCTGCACACGCGGGTTGGACAGCCCTGTCTCGCCATCGCACGCCACCAGATTGTCGAGCGCCCACTCTGGCCAGTCCTCGGCGTCGTCGTCCAGCGCGAGCCATGCTTGCGGCTTGCGTCGCAGGGCGTCTGCGCAAATCTGCTGTCCACGAGACATTGCCTTGAACGCTGACTTCGACCAGGGGTCCGCTCCATGGATGCGCTTGTGATATGTACCGCCGATGAACCGGTCGCGCAATGAAGGAGGAAACCGCTTGAGCGTCTTGCCAAATCCAGGCCAGACACACCAACTGCTGCTGAGCACGAGTCCGACCTGCGGAAACGGCGCAAGCGCTTCTTCCAGGCACGGAATCCACTCGAACAACGTTCGATCTGGTCCGGCATCAGGAGACATGTAGACCCCGCGTCTGGCTTGCCACATCACGGCATGGTGTTGAACGACTCCGTCGAGGTCCAAGTAGAGCACCACGTCTGCTGTGCGGCGATGGCGCGACGGTGAAGGCGCATCAGGAGCCATCGTTTCGCCTCCACGTCCTGCCCGCCCGACCATCCCGCAGGCCGAGCGCGCCCACGTTGGCGGCCTTGACCGCCATCTCTGCGACATCAGACATCCTGATGAGCGCGCCTCGTTGCCAGCCGCGCCCATTGACCTTCCCGGGAATGATCCCGATGGGCGTGATGCGCTTGGTCAAATTCCAGGCCTTCGCGCCGACCAGCTTGGCAAGATCGTTGATCGCCATGTAGGTCCGGTTGAATTCCAGCAGCTGAGCCGGCATCACGACGCGGCAAGGTTGACCGCGCAGCACGATGGAATACGACTGGAGCAGACCCTGCTCTATCCAGTGGTCGATGCTCTCGTGCTTCCAGCCCGTGAGCTTGGTCAGTTGATTGATCGACAGACCGGCCTCCAGCAACGGTGTGCCGAAGAATCGGCGCACGTCGGCCAGGAGGTACTGCAATTGCCCAACGGCAGCAGCAGGCTCCTGCGCCTGAACTTCGCCGGCGTGGATGGCACGCATCAGGGTTTGGATGGCTGTGTTGTCGCCCAGGCGCCGGCTGGTCAGGTCCTGGAAGGCAATGCGCTCACCGCCGGACGGGGATGTCGCCACGTTCGCCATTAGCGTTGTCTGCGCGCGGTCAACCGCGCTGATGCGGAACGGCCCGCCCTTCAGCACATCCTTCGCCCAGTCGTAGTCCGCTTCCACCAGGCCGGCCGCGGCCATGTTGGTCAGGACCTTTGGCGGTACATCCAACGCCTTGCCGGCGGCCGACTCCGTCATCCAGCCACGGCGCAACTCCACGATCCGATCCAGGTCCGTCCTAAGCACCTCGTACACCTTACCTTTGGTGCCCAGCCGTCGGGTGCGGTGCTCTACCTGGCTTGCAGCAATGGCACGACGCAGTGTGGGTACCGTCATCTGGCCGTGGTGGGCTGCATCGCCCAAGCGCACGTAGCGCAAGTCTTCCCAGCTGTCGACGTCCTCCAATCCGACCACGCCATCGAACTCGGTTGCGGCGATGCGCTGCACTGGCGCGAGAAACACGTGCAGAGGCCCGTCCGCCGCGACCTCCCGCAACTGTTGATACCAGAGGCCGAGCAACGCCCTAAGCGTGCGGGCGTTATCTGGGCCGGCCGCCATTCGGGAGCGCACGTAAGCTTCGTAGGCCTGCGGCCAGGGGCACAACAGCGACTGCAGTGGTGCGAGGAATTCCACTGCTTCGGCAACCGATTTTGGCCCGGCGGCATTGCGACGCGGCGGAGCTCCATGCGCATTAGCGCGCTGGCACAGTGTCTTTACCAGCAGGGTGACGGCTTGGGGATCAGCGCCGGTCACGTTAGGCGCGATGCCCGTGGCGGCGGTGGCATCGACATGTGTGAGCAGGCCAGACAGCCACAGTTCTGCGTCGGAAGCGGGCTGACAGGCCAGGTGAACCAGTTCCTGGCCGCAGCCACACTGCCCGATTTTTCCCCGCTGAAGGTCCAGAGGCGCATCGCATGCAGAACAGCGGTCTACAAGCCGCCCCCCGTGTTGGGTGCAGGCTGTGACATAGACATGCTCCCAGCCTATCCGCAGATACATCTCTTGCGCCAGGCATTGTGGGCAGACGGCATCCCTGCTGGACCGGTGCAATGACCGCAGCGTACGCAACCCCTGCTCCTGCTGCGCGAGGCGATCTGTCCATTCGCGCGGCATGCCAAGCATGGTGGCGATGTGATCCGGGGTTCCCAGCAGGCCAGTGCGAGAGGGAGACACCTCGGCCATGACCGCGAGCTCCTTCCATCCGGTCAGCGCATTGACCGCCGAAAGGCGGCGGTAGTAGCCCAGGGGTGATTCATCGGCCTTAGGCTCGAACAGGTAGGTCAGTTCCACAGTATTTCTCTCTGACGTCGTGGGATCAGCGCTTGCGAAGCGAAGGCATGTCGTAGGTCTCGAGCACATGGCCATAGGCCTGGTTCAGCTCGGCGAGAGACACCAACTCGGATGAGAACGGCCGGTGCAGCGGATGACCCGTGCCCTCGGTCCGGTCGGCGGCCACCTTGCAGTCTTCCAACGTCAACGGCCGTGGCTGCTCGTCTCGCTTGCGAATGGACAGCTCACGCATGAACGCGCTCAGCACACCGATGAGCCCGCCGCAATGGAAGTAGCAGTGCTTCACCAGAGCGGGGAACTCCACGGCAATGGGCCAGCCGTGTTCAGCAAAGAGCTCTGCATAGGTCCTGACGCACTGTGCGAAGTCCTTGCGGTGCTCTGGCTCAGCGAAGTCGTAGGGGACAAAGTCCCTGCGGACCGTCGCACGCAGGCGCAGTTGTTCGTTGCTCTGGAAGAGGCGCTGAAGGTGCGGGATGCCCGACGCGATGATGCTCAGGTTCGCGTCGTCCGACAGCGCCTTGACCATGTCGGCGGCAGCGCGAGGAGGCACCCGCGAGCCTGGCTCGACGAAGTGGCTGGCTTCGTCCAGTAAAAGTACCCGTGTGCCGGCTAGCTGAAACTGCTCACGCACCCGGCCGAGCAGTTCGCCGGAGGTTCTGACGCGGGCTGGAATTGGCACCTTCAGTGCCTTCAATAGCTCCGCGGGAAACAGCTTGGGCGAGATGGCCGGAGGCAGCTTGACCTTCAATACTGGGACTGTCCGCACGCCGTTGACGCGGCTCGGCGGGTAGGCTTGTTCCAAGGCGTCCAGAACCATGGATTTGCCGGCGCGCGAAGGCCCGATGAGACCTTCGATGCGTGGGCTGCAGCCGTCAAGCGCATCGTCGATGCGCGCCTTGAACCACTGAAAGTGCTCCTCGTAGATGCTGTGGTAGAGCCTGCAGGTCTCTATGCTGCGGCGCAGTTCTGATGCGCTGTTCATGGGCGGACCTCTCCGGTGCGGCGGTCAAAAACCTTCAGCGCGGCGACGTTAGCCCAGTCGTCTTCTTCGCTTCCAAGCGGCGGGTGACCCAAATGGGGAACGGTCGGCGGCAGCGGGTTCTCGGCACTCCGCCTGACGGCTTCGTGTCGCCGGGCCTGTTTGGTGGTTTCTTTGGAGATTGCTGCTTTGCTGCCCGGCGCAGAAGCTCCGCTACGCGTCTTCTGGGCCCTGGAAACGCGTTCCACGGACCGTTCCAGAACATCGCGCCGCAGCGCCTGCGATGCCACGTTCACGCCTTCTTCGTTAGCCTCTTTCAAAAGTGCGGCGGCCTCGTCATAGCTGTAGGCGGGTGTGAATTCTGACGTGCTGTCGTTGACAAGAGGAACCAGGGTGCGCCCATCCCTGTCCACCACATACACCCAGCGGAAGTCGTCCGGGTCGACCAGCACCTTGACCTCCGTCTCGCCGAACTGGCTGACAAGGTGCATGAGCCGGTCGCCCTTGAAGTGGTAGTTGCTGAAACTGATGCCCGTCTTGCGTGACAGCGTCCGAAAGTGCTGCTCATAGATGGTCGAGCGCCAGGCGTCCACACTGGGCGGTAGCGGAATGGGGCAGCCTCGCTGTTCGGTGAGGACCTTGTAGCGCTTGAGCGGTGTATTGCCCATGTCTTCGTTGTCCACGAACACCGACTCGGCCAAGCGGTTCAAAGGATTGTTGACCCAATGCTCGAAGTAAAAGCGCACGATCCAGCGTTCCATCTCCGCCAAAGTCATGACGGGATCGCCCAGAGCCGAAGGATCGCGTTGGCCATCTTTGCCATCAACGCGCGTACAACCCGGCAGTGTCTCCAGGTAGCTCTTCAGCGACCCATTGAGCCGCTCGATAAAGGGCTTCTGATGCGGGTGCCTCGCCTTTAACCGGTTGATTGAGATAGACAGGCGGGTTAGACGCAGAATGCGGTCACTCTTGTTCTCTGGCCCGTTGTCGACGACGACCAGGGATGGAGTCCCGTAGACGTCGAAGTCGTAGCCAAGGCCTAGCGCACCCCAGCGGCGCTTCTTGGGAAAGAGAACGGTTTCAATGCACTTCAGCGTATCGGGCACCCGAGGCGCACCAATGACCAGACTCCACCCCAGGGGAAACGAAGTGCAGCAATCGATGGCGTGGACCAGATAGACGTTGCTCGAATCGCCATACGGTGTCCGAATCAGCCACGGTAGATGCAGTGCATCCTGTTCGATCCGTTCGAGTAGGCTGCTGACACGAATCTTTTTTCGTGCGATGGCCTTCGCAGCAATCGCGTCGTGGGGATGCATACGTCGATGCGACGGGTCGGCGTGCAGTTGGGTAAGGATGACCCGCTGCACGAAGCATCGGCTGACCCTTTTGTCGCTGGCCAGCAGTCCAGAGTCGTGGAGCTGGCGATTCGTCTCCTCCGTTAACGTGCGTACCGTCCATCTGGATTGGGTTTGCAGGTAGTGCTGTTGGGCAAGGTCCTTCGCCACCTTGTAGATTTCCGGCCGGTACCGGGGTGTTCTGTTTCCCTTCGCCGCATGTCCAAGGTGCAGGGGAATGCCGCCCCGCTCACGCTTCCATAGTCGGTATGCCTGTGAGAGCGACAGCGGTGTTGACTCTTGTTCGCCGCGCTCCTGCAGAACCTGCTCGACAAGGATGACGTATGCACGCCGGAAACTGACGCCGTATCTGCTTTTCAGTTGGAGTAGTTCCTGCAAAAACTTCAAAGCGGCTTGATGCGCACGGTCCTCCGCTTCAGTGCGGTTATGCAGTGAGCCGACTGGGCGTACACCGTTGCGGAGGACTTCTATTTCACCGGACGCCACCTTTGGCCGCAGCTCCGACTCGTCCAAGAATTTCTCTTCACGAAGCTCTAGGTCGAGCACCTTCACCCGCTGAATGCGGGGAAGAACGTTCTCTACGACATAGAGCGATTTACCCGACGCTGCGTGGACCAGCTCGTCGCCAGGAAGGAATCCTTGGGTCACTGAAGCAGCCTTTCCATGAGCGCGAGATGATCCAGGTCGCCATACGCCGGTCTCATGGGGTTGCGGCCCTCAATGTGGTGCGCGACGAGGTCGATGGAGAGCACTCCGAAGACGATGAGGGACGGAATGACATTGACGGAGAGCTCCAGGCCCCTTGCATAGTCAAACAGCGTGCGCGCTCCGCCGTCGGCAAGCTCGGATGTGCGATCAATGACGCGCTCGCTAGGAAACAAGTCGGGCCGCTGCGCTGCTGCGTGAAGCAAGCCGATGTTGTTGCGCAGTGGGTGATGGGTAACGTTGGGCAAGACCAGCCGGACGACCTCATGTCCATAGTTGGCCAGCACCCTGGTGGCTTGCTCCAACCGATCATGGTCAGCGTCGCTGCCGATGAATTCGCCGAACTTGACCTCGATCACGATCTGCTTGCCGTCCGCCCGCTCCACGTAAAAGTCTGGTGTGTAGATAGACGCGCCCTTGCGCTTTGCGTACTTGCGTCGCGCGGCAGTGCGTTGTTCTTGCGTACGCAGAAGCAGCCCATCCACCAAGTCGACGGCGAAGGGTTGGCCTTGAATGCGGCGCACCCTTGGGTCGAAGCCGAGCATGTGTGCGACCAAGCGCTCACTGTCGGTTTCAAAGACCATCGTGTTGCCGCCCTTCTCGACGAATGTCATGAAGGCTTCTCTGCCGTACGTCGAGGCGACCTTTCGTGCTCCGATGTCGATCTGCTTCAAGCCGGGACGGCTGTTGTATTTCCTCATTGCCTTCACTCCCAAATCACGACGCGCGTTGATCCATTCACGAGCGCGTCAGGGCTTCGCAAACGGTCTAGGGGTCAGGCATGACAGGAGACATCTAAAGGCGCTGATCCCAGTCCAGAACGCCAATCTATGGCTGGGAGAACGCGCTGGTCAAAACCTTTTTTTTGGTGCTTGGCACATTGCAAATTCAGCGATATAGCAAAAGCCTGAAGTAGTTGCTGCTGAACAACAGGGCGCGCATACGGACTGTTTTTGCCTGTTGGCTTTGTCTACGAACGACGAGGTTTGCACTTGTGTAGAGAGCGTTTTGTCCGTCAGACCAGGGGCTTTCGCTCAGTGGTTTGGCTCGCGCCAAAGTCGAGACGCAGGCCGCGAGGATCGAGGGGCTAAACCTTGGTGATGATTGCAGCAGGTAGTCAACTGAATAGAGAGGCCTCCCGTGGCACTGGACTAGACCAGTTCGCCGAACGCCGCGCTCTCGAGCACCTTGTGCCGCAACCGCCAGTCAGGCATCTGCTGCGCGACCAAGGCCCAGAACGCACGGGTATGGCTTTTCTCCACCGTATGGCACAGCTCATGCACGACGACGTAGTCCTGCACGCTGGCCGGCAGCTCCATCACCCGCGGGTGGAACTCCAGCACGTTCTGCGCATTGCAGCTGGCCCAGCGGCTCTGGAAGTGGCGAATGCGAGCACCCCGAGCCTGCAGGCCTGAGAGGCGTTCCCAGTGCCTCACGCGCGTCAGCAACTTCTCGTGCGCCTTCTCCCGGTAGAACGCATTGAGCAGCGGCGCCAGCGCGTCCGAGCTGATGCTGCGCCCGGCCGGGTTCTCGATGACGAAACGTGACGCGGTGAAGTGCAGCGTGGCGTGCGCCAGCTTCGGCGCGTGGCGCACCTCGGTGAAGTAGGTGCGCCCGCAGTAGCGCAGCCGGCTGCCAGTGACGATCTGCTCGTCCGCCGCCGGCGCTTCGACCAGCGCGCGCTTCTCGCGAATCCAGCGGGCGCGCTGCCGCACCAGGGCCTCCTGCTCTTCAAGCCCGACCGCCGGCCCGCGCAGCAGCACCGGCCGGCCACGCTCCACGGTCACGTAGTGCCGCTTGAGCGTGGCATCGGCCTTGAAGCGCCACTCGATGGTGGTCTGACCGTACTGCAAGCGAGGCATGGCTCAGTTCTTCAGCAGGATGTCCAGGATGCGGGCAGCATGCTCTCGCGCCACTCCGCGCTCCCAGCCGGCCAGCGGCATCAGCAGCTTGCGCAGCAGGTCGCGCATCTCGGGGTGAAGGTCCAGCATCTGCTTCCAGTTGCTGGCCGCCAGCGTTTGACTGAGCGACGGGTCTTCAAAGAGCTTGGTCGTTGCCGCGCGCGCTGTGTCCTCACCCAGCAGGGCGGCCAGGTAGCGGTACACCGCCGAGTGCGCTGGCGTCTCGAAGCCCGTCTTGTCTTTGTCCGCCACGCGCTGGCCAAACAGCTCCAACTGCTCCAGGAACTGCGCTTGGCTGATGCGGCCGGCCTTCTCCTCCTCCAGCAGCTTCTCCAGTTCCTCGGCCAGCTTGTCGAAAAAGGCCGGGTCCTTGTCGCGGCCGGTGACGATGGTGTGCTTGAGCTGGTTCTTCATCACCAGCGCCTGGCTGCCCGGGCTGGCCAGCTGCTTCAGCCGCGCCATGTCGCTGGCGTCCAGGATGGACACCTCGCGCCCGAGCAGGCTCTTGGCCGGGCTGGCGGCGATGTACTCGTCCAGCAGGCGCTGCAGCAACGCAGACTCCAGCTGGGTGATGCGCTCGCGGTAGGTGGCGTCCGGCAGCTTGTCGCGCAGCATCAGCCGGATTTCGGCAAACAGCGTGAAGTAAGGCTTGAAGGGCAGTCCCCGCACATCGGGCAGGATGATGTCGATGCTGCGGTTGAACTGTTTGGCCAGCGCCAGGAAGTCCTCCACCGCATCCAGGCGGTTGGCCGGGTCCAGGAAGCGCTCGGCATCGTCTTTGTAGGCCTCGCGCTCGTTGACCGGGTCGTGCTGCTTGGGCAGCAGCTTCAGCAGCCGCTCCAGCGTGCTCTGCAGCTTAGGCAACTCGGTCTCCACGCCCTGCCACACCTGCGCGGGCTGCACCTCGCCACCGTAGAGCTTGAGCGCCTGGTCCAGGTGCTCCACCACGCCGTGGTAGTCCACGATGTAGCCCGCGTTCTTGCCCGGCAGCGTGCGGTTCACCCGCGCAATCGCCTGCAACAGCGTGTGCTCCTTCAGCGGCTTGTCCAGGTACATGGTGCCGACGATGGGCGCATCCCAGCCCGTCAGCAGCATGTCGGACACGATGATGAGCCCCACGTTGTTGGCCTGCGGCTGGCCGTCCTGGCCCTTGCTCTCGTCGCCATAGGGCAGCGGGAACAGCTTGCTGACGAAATGGCTGATCTGCTCGGCCGGCAGCGCCACCGGCCGCTTGCCCGCCTTCAGCTCATCGCGGACGCGCTCCTCGATGCTCTGCACCTTGGTGACCGGCAGCTTGTACTCGGCCGCCTCTTCCTCCACCGTGGCGCCGGTGCGCGCGCCGGTGATGCCCGCCAGGGAGATGACCACCTGGCTCTGGAAGGTCGGCAGCCCCTGCGCAGCGCGCTGGGTCATCAACTCGTCCAGCAGGTCCTTGTAGCGCACGGCCATGTCGCGGCCGTTGCACACGAGCATGGCCTTCAGGCCCTTGGCCTGAACGTGGCTGACGAAGTGCTCCACCAAGTGCGCGGCCACCTGCTCCATGCGGTCGCCCGCCTGGCGCCAGCGGGCCAGCAGCGCCTTCTTCAGGGCCAGCTGGTGCGCCTCGGGCGCCTGGGCGAACTGTTCGTTGAAGGCTTCGTCCAGCTTGGCATCGGCCGCCAGCTTGACCCAGGCGTCCTGGTACTTGATAGGCAACGTCGCCCCATCGGCCACCGCTTCGTGCAGGCGGTACTCGTCGATGTAGGTCTCGCCCCCAAACTCGGCCAGCGTGTGCTTGTCGTCGTTCAGCAGCGGCGTGCCGGTGAAGGCGATGAACTTGGCGTTCGGCAGGCTGGCGCGCATGAAGGCGGCCAGGAAGTCGTACTGGCTGCGGTGCGCCTCGTCCACCAGCACGTAGAAGTTGGGCTTGGCGCTCAGCACGCGGAAGCTGATCTTCTCGCGCTTCAGCTCCACCCATTTCGGGTCCAGCAGCACGCCATCGGCGTCATGCCGGCGGAAGCTCTCGTTGCGCTCCTCCAGCATGAAGAAGTCCTTGCCCACACGCACGCGGCGGTGCCGGGTGGCCTGCAAGACCTCATCTGCCTCCTCGGGCTCAACGTCGGCGCCGTCTTCAGCGGGGGCGGCGGGCTCGTCCCCCTCTTGGAACTTCTGCACCGTGCTCGTGAACACGCTGCCGTAGTCATTGCCCAGCATCCTCACCAGCCCCGCCACCGACACTGCCTGGATGGCGCGGATGCCCACCGCGTGGAAGGTGTCGAAGATTTGCTTGTCCAGGTCCCGCCGGTCAGTCAGCACCAGCACCGTGGGATTGGCCAGCCCGGTGCTGTCGGCGCGCAGCAGGCGGGCCAACAGCGCCATGGTCAGCGACTTGCCACTGCCCTGGGTATGCCAGATCACCCCGCCCAGCGGCGTAGCGCCGGTCAGCCGCCGCACCGTCTTGCGCACGGCGCGCCACTGCTGGTAGCGCGGCAGCTTCTTCACCGTTTTGCCGTTGCGAGTCTCGAACAGCACGAAGTGCGCCACCAGCTCCAGGAATCGGCTGGGCTCGAACAGCGCCCACAACAGCTGCTCCTGCTCCCCAGGCTCGCTGCCAAGAAGCTCCGCCACCTCGGCCAGCTCGGGGGCTGCCGGCCGGTAACGGGCATAGAACGCTGGCTTGGTGAGGATGGCGCCGTACAGGCCCTGGCGGCGGTTCAGGCCCACGCACACCTGGTTGAACACGAACTGCGCCGCAAAGCTGCGTTGGTAGCCGTCCAGCTGCGCCAGCGCTTCGTCCAGCCGGTGGTGGCTGGCTTTGCATTCGATGATGGCCAGCGGCAGGCCGTTGATGAACAGCAGCAGGTCGGGGCGGAACAGCTCGCCATCCGCATTACGGCCCACGTACTGGTCCACCACATGGAAGTCGTTGTGGCTGGCGTCGGTGGCATCCAGGAAGCGCACGCTGCGCGGCTGGCCCGCCAGGTCCTTCACCTGGATGTCCGAGCGGTGCAGCACCTGTCGCCACACCGCTTGGTTGGCCGCCAGCAGCTCGTCGTTGGCGCGCTTGCGCAGCTCGATCAGCGCTGCATCCACCCCGCCGGGCGCCTCAGCCAGCCAGGGGTTCAGCGCGAGCAGCCGCGGGCGCAGCACGTCTTCCAGCACCGGTGCCAGGTGGCGATGCTCCACCTTGACCGCGGCACCAGGCAGGTGCGTGTACCCGAGCCTCACGAGCCAGTCCAGCGCCGGCGTTTCCACGCCGGTTTTCTCGGGGGCCTGGCTCATGCGTGCGCTCCACGGGCCAAGGCGGTCAGCCTGTTGTTCATGTTTGATCCTCCCTGCGGCTACGGTAGCAAACCACCGTGCCGGTTGTCGTTGTCGTGCCAGCGCCTGTGTTGGGCGCCGGGGCCGGCTTCTTCATGACCTCGAACTCGCCGCTCTCATGCAGCACCTGCCGCCAACTGCTGCAGCCGTATCGTTTTGGCGTCTGGTCTGGGTGTTGCCGGTTGATCCAGGCGATGGCGGCGTTCAGCTCGACCCAGTGTGCCTGGCTGCGTAAGGGTGCCAGCGCCTGCTCCGCCTCGCGCAGGCTGCTAACGACGCCGCTGACAGGCCAGTTCACCTGACCGTCTGGCGCAATGCCGTCGATCAACATGTCCTTGAAGGCATCGCTGTTCATGAAGGTCGCAGCCAGGGCTCTGACGTTGTCCATATGCTCGGCCCAGGTGCGCAGCGTCTGGTAGTGCCTGTCGATGGTGGCCCGGCTGGCGTCCAGGTAGGCGACGGCCGCCTCACAGCGGTCGAGCTGCCCCAGGTCAAAGCGCTCCAGAAGGTGGTGCACCAGCTCGTTGCGCAGGTCCACGAGTTCCTTCAGCTCGGTCGTGATGGCCTCATGGCGCTCGGCGCTCCTCGCCATGCGTTGCTGGAAGCTGAACCAGAGCTTGTCGCCTGGAGACTTGTCGTCGGTCTCTTGCGCCGGGGCGCACTCGTCCTCCGCGCGCAGGTAGCCACCCGTGAACAGGCTCACCAACCCGCCCAGCGTGGTCTTGTGGACGCTCGCCACCCGGGCATCGCGCACAGCCTTCAGCTGTGCCGGCTCGCCCGCCAGATCGGTGTTCGCCACCATGGCCTTCAGCAGCCGCTCGTACTGCTGCAGACGCCAGATGCAGCCGCCCAGCTTGTGCTGCACCGCGCGCTGCAGCTCGGCCAGGCGGGTGCTGTCTGGGGCTGACGAGGCGGCGGCGTCCATGGTGGATCAGGCGGCCATTTCGGCGTCGACCTTGACGCGCCATTCGCCGGTCAGGAGCTTCTGCATCAGGCCGCGTTTGAGGGCGTTGTAGCGCTTGTGTTTTAGACGGAGCGAGACAATCTTCTCAGCCACAGTCTCCAGCAAAGAGCCGATTCGTACTTGCTCATCTAGCGGGGGGACGGCGAAGCGCAATTGATTCAGCGCTTGTTGTGTGATCTTCGGTTGAGCCGTTCCGCTCGCAAGCGTCGAGTAGTCCAGCGATTCAAGCAGTTCGACCAAGAACTGAATGTCGTACCCGGCCTTGGGGCGAAACACATGCGCGTGGTTGTTCACCCAAATCTTCCCGGTTGCCCTAAACGCCAAAGGAAGTTTTCTAGATAAGACGTTCTCGCCGTCTTCTCCGAGGAGTATGAAATCCCCGTCGAAGATGAAGTCATCTATCCAATCAATGACCCCCGATGCCCCGTAGTACGGAACCATGCCCTGACGTTGCGCGCGGTCTGCTTGCTTAAGCGGAACTCGCTGTCGATCAAGGTTATCAACGACATCATTCAGCGAGCGAACTTCCCAGGTTGCTGGAATTTCACCCTTCTCACTATCCTTGAACTCCGTATGCGGCACCCAACGGCCACCGGCATCTTGGGTGCCGGCGCCCCGGGTGAACAGCGTCTGCATCAGGCCCTGCTTGAGGGTCTGGGTGGCTTCAATCTGGCGCGCAATCACGTCCAGCTTGCCGTCCACGGCCGTCAGGATGGCGGCGATCTTTTGCTGCTCGTGGAGCGGCGGAAATACCACTGGCTCTTTGTGCACAACGTTTCTATTCAGAGTTGGCACGCCAGTACCAGTCGAGAAGCGCTCAAGACCAACAGCGTCAAGCTTGTAGTAGACGAACTTGGGCAAATTGCCCTTGAAGTCCCTCACATACAGCGATGTGTTGAGGGGCCAATACAGGCTTTCCGAATAGAACACTTTCCCAATTGTTCCGGACCTCCCAGTAATGACACCGGGCCCATCCGAAACACCAACATCGTGAGAACCAAGCAGTCCGTTGGAGCCAAAGATCGGCACGGTGCCGTCCCTTCGGTCTTGCACAGGAAGGTCTACACCCCGCTGAAGTTCTAGGAAGTCAAGCAATTCGCCAGATTGCCAATTGCTTGGGAGTCGCACCTCAACCGCGGGCACTGGGTTGAGTTCCGTCAGTTGATTCATTCTGAGTCGACCTCAAGTAGCCCCAGTTCTGCCAAGTAACCGGTCAGACGCGCATCAATCTGCGTCTCTTCCTCGGCCAGCGCCGCCAGTTGCACCAGGGTGGCCGCCACATCCACGGTCTCCTCGGTCTCCCCGTTGTCGATGTACCGCGCAATGTTGAGGTTGCCGTCATTGCCGCGAATCTCGTCCAGCGAGACCACACGGCAGTAGTTCTCCACCTCCGTCTGCTGCTCGAAAGCGGCCTTGTGCGTGCGTGCGATGCGCTCGATGTCCTCGGGGCGCAGGCTGTTCTGCGCCTTGCCTTCCAGGTAGTCGCGGCTGGCGTCGATGATGATGACCTTGCCCTGTAGCGCGGCCGGCTTGCGTTTGTTCAGCACCAACACGCAGGCCGGGATGCCGGTGTTGTAGAACAGCGCGGGCGGCAGGCCGACGATGGCCTCGATGAGGTCGCCCGGCTGTCCTCCGCTGGCGGCATCGGTGCCGAAGAGCAAGCCCTCTCGAATCTTGCCCTCCTCGCCGCTGCGGAACAGCACACCGTGCGGCAGGATGATGCCCATGCGACCGTCGGCCTTCAGGCTGGCCAGCATGTGCTGGGCAAAGGCCAGGTCTGCATAGCCGCGCGGCGGCACGCCGTAGCTGAAGCGGCCGAAGGGGTCGCTCACGCCTTTGTAGCTGGGCGTCTTGGGCTTCTTGTTGCTGCTGCCGGCGCCGCCTTCGCTGTCTTGCGCGGCTTCGGCTTCCAGCTCCAGCGGCGTCCACCAGGCCTTGGCGGAGAAGGGCGGGTTGGCGATGACGCGGTCGAAGGTTTTGAGGTAGCCGCCGTCCAGGTGCTTGGGCTCCACCAGGGTGTCGCCGCGCTCAATCTCGGCCCGCATGTTGTGCAGGTACAGATTGAGCTTGGCGATGGCCCAGGTGCCCAGGTTCTTCTCCTGTCCGTAGAGCAGGGCGTTGGGGCGGTCGCCCATCAGCGTGCCGCCGGGCAGCTTGGCGATGTGGTGGGCGCTTTCCACCAGCATGCCGCCGCTGCCGCAGGTGGGGTCGTACACGCTGTGGCCGGGCTGTGGGTCGATGAGTTCCACCACCAGCTGCACGACGGCCTTGGGCGTGTAGAACTCGCCGCCCTTCTTGCCGGCATCGTCGGCAAACTGCTTGATGAGGTACTCGTAGGCATCGCCCAGCATGTCGGCCTTGTAGAGGTCGGCATTGCCCAGGCGGTACTGGTTGAAGTGGCGCAGCAGACGCTGCAGCGTGGCGTCGGAGAGCACGCGCTTGTCGCCGTACTGCGTGGCGGTCAGCACATGCTGCAGCTCGGTGTTGTTGGCCTCGATGTCCGCGAAGGCCTTGTCCAGCGCCTCGCCGATGTTCTCGGTGCGCGCGATCAGACTGGGCCAGCGGGCGTCGAGCGGGAAGACGCCCCACTTGGCCTGCACCTCCACGGCAGCTTCCTTCTCGCTGAGCTTCTCGTCCTGTTCCAGCTGCCGGACTCGCTCCTCGAACACGTCGTTGAAGCGCTTGAGGAACAGCAGGCCGAAGATGTAGTTCTTGAAGTCCGACGAGTCGATGGAGCCGCGCAGGATGTTGGCGGACTCCCAGAGCCAGGATTCGAGGGATTCGAGGGTAAGTGCCATGAGGTGACAATGTTCTTGTAGGTCTGTTCAAGGAAACGGGCGGTTTTGGCGGTATGCATCCAAAGCTGCTGGGGTGAGCAGTGCCACGCAACGCGAGTGTGTGGGACACTGCCGATAAAACCATGCGAGAGTGGGCGACAGCCAGTGAAGCAACTCGATCAGGCGGTCGTCGATCAGGCGAAGGCGATCCAAAGACTCTTGTGGAGTCCTTGTGGGGCCATCAACGATATTCACCTGGCGTCCAGGCCGGTTGCGGGCTTCCTCCCTGAGGGGCCCCAGTTTCCAGATGGGCTCCAGGTGCGCGATCCTGTTTCGCAGGTCATTGCACAGGTCTAACCTTGCAAAGAAGGCATCTTGATGAGCTTGGGGCCGCCAGTACGTTTCGACCCGTTGACGATGGCCAGGAAGGACGTCCGGAATAATGTGATTCCAAGGAACCGCAACCTGATTGGTGTCCGTCGAGACATCCAAGAGCCTTGGCCAAAAGCCAAACGTGAGGTTCGAGACCACGTCATCCGGGGTGCGGGCCGGCTGGCGTGGTCGCCAGTTTCCTCTATTGTTTACATGAGTGATGTCGCGCACCTTTTCAAACGACTTCTGGGGAAGACGCAGGTGGGCATACCAATCGCGCGATCCGGCGCTGCCCAACTGGCCATATCGCTGACTTAGAGCTGCGTGGAACTTGTTGCGCAAGACGACCTCGATCAGGTCCGTGGTGCGAGCAAAGGCCTCGCGCAAGTCCTCGTTCCATTGATACAGCCCTAGCGCCTCCAAGTCGGTGCCTGCCTGAAAGAAGCGCCTATAGCTCCCCAGCCGAACGTGAGAAATGGCCTGAATCACCTCCTGCACGTTCTGGGCGGACATATTGTTGTAGTCAAGCACTCGTGTTATCCTTGAGATGTAGGCGCTTGGGTACCATGGCTTGACAAGTCTCTCTTCGGACGGACGTCAGGTTCCAAGACGCAATAGAGGAGGCGGCCGCGTAAGCGGCCGTTTTCCTTTGTGTTACGCACGATGCACCTCCTGGATGAGGCTAGCAAACCGGCTCTCCAGACCTTCCAACTCTGCTCGGAGCTGTGCACGCTCCAACCGAAGGGCCTGCAGGTCCACCTGCTGGAGCTGCTCCACGGCACCCACATAGCGAACTACATTGAGATTGCATTCGTTCTGAAGAATGATGTTCTCTAACGACACCAAGCTGGCGTAGCCTTCAACATCCGCCCTGGCTGCATAGGTGGACACGATCCGCGCCAGATCCTCATCGCATAGCTGGTTTTGGGTTTTCCCGTGCTTGAACTGGCGGCTGGCGTCAATGAAGAGCACTTGCCCGTCGCTCTTGTCCTTACGCAACACCAGCAGTGCAATCGGCAGGGACGTGTATGGAAGCAGCTTGGCTGGCAATGCGATCACTGTGTCCACGAGGCATTCCTCCAGCAGCTGCCTGCGAATCTGGAGCTCCGCACCGCTCCGGAAGAGGACACCATGGGAAACCACGACTGCCATGCGGCCGTGACCAGGCTTGAGCGTCTTCACCATGTGGCTGATGAACGCGTAGTCAGCCGAAGCGCGGGGCGGAACTCCGCGTTGGTAGCGCCCGTAGGGATCGGTCGCTGCGGCTTCTTGTCCCCAATCCTTCACATTGAAGGGCGGGCTTGAAACCACCACGTCGAACGTCTGCAGTTGGTTTCCAGCCACCAAGAGCGGGTCTTTGAGGGTGTCTCCCCATGCCAACTGCGCGGCGAGCTCTCCATGCAAAAACATGTTGATTTTTGCGAGGGCCCAGGTGCTGCCGTTCTTCTCTTGGCCAAACAGCTGACAGCCCTCACCGCCAGAGTGAGCACGTGCGAAGCCACTGCAGGTCAACAACAACGTGCCAGAACCGCAGCACGGATCGCCAACGCTTTCCCTACCTTCGGGCTGGAGGATTTCAGCGATCAGCCGGGAAACCCCGGGCGGGGTGAAGAACTCGGCGCCTCGCTTGCCGGCAACGGCTGCGGCCTCGCTTATGAGCGTTTCGCAGGCAAAGCCAGCCGCTTCGGCACTTGCGCCTCCTCGAAAGTTGAACTCTGGCAAACCGAAGCAGCCCAGCAGATCAGCGATGAGGTGTTGCCTTTGCTTGGGTTCACCCAGCAAGGAGGAGTCGAAGCGGACGCTGTGAAAGGCGCCTTGCAGCAGCGGGTGCTGGTTCTCCAAGTCCGCCAGTGCCCGGTCAATACGCCGCCCGATATCGGGCATGTGCTTGGCGTTGAGCAGTTGCTCAAAGGATGGCACCGATTCGGCATCCGCGTCGAGCGCAACCGCATGGCTAGCTTCGTCGGCAGTACGGTCAGAGGCGTACTTGAATACCAGCAACGCCAGGAGGTAATCACGAACCTCTCCAACATCGGCCACGCCACGAACTGAATCGAAACAGCGCACGAGTGCATGACGGATTGCGTGCTCGGCCTCAGCATCAAGCATGTGCGCCCCCACTGTGCGAAAAGGGGTCGGCCATATGAGCTACCTCAATGGTGTCTAGTTCTGTCAACCGATGCCGGATGGCAGCGATCCGCCCCGCCAGTTCAACAATCTCCGCGATACGGTGTTGGAGTCCCATGTCGGGGAGGTCCACCTCTAGCGTCTGAAGAGCCGTCTTGGTCAACGCTTTGATACTGGTGCCTGTCAGCATTTGCTTGAGCTTGACGTGGGTAGTCGGCAGGTTGAGAAACCACACCAAGTAACCCGCATCTAACGCGGCGGCCGGTCGGATCACATTCAACTGACCCACCGGCAGAACTGGCACGTCTGCCCCGGTAAAAAGCGATGCCCTGTAGTAGTCGCCCCGTGAAGGGATGACCACATCACCCGCTTGCAGGCAGTTCGCGCGGTACTTCTCGGCCACAACAACCCGCGGCAGTTCGCTCCAGCTAACTGGCGTCGCAGCCAAAACGTCCCGGATGGCCAACGCACGCACGTTGCCTTCAGGATGCTCTTGCGGTGCTTGATCCCGGAAGACCACTGCTGTGTGGACTTCCGCCAAGTCGTTAAGGGTACGAATGGAATTCATCGAATAACTCTACTGCTGGCGCAGTGTAGCGCCGCCTGCGTTCGGGTGCAAGCAGTAGAGTTATTTGTTTTTGATGGACTTGTTGTGTTCTGGACGTCTGGCGGTGAAGTCGAGCCAATGAAGAGCAAGAACCCCAGAACTTTCGCAGCTTATGGGGGCCCGTTTCGCACCTTATGTGGTGCTCTACACGCTTCAAACGTCGATGTTCCCCGCCCGCAGTGCATTCGTCTCAATGAAGTCCCTGCGCGGCTCCACCTCGTCCCCCATCAGCATCGTGAACACCCGATCCGCCTCGATCGCATCGTCGATCTGCACGCGCAGCAGGCGGCGCACTTCGGGGTCCATCGTGGTTTCCCAGAGCTGCTCGGGGTTCATCTCGCCCAGGCCCTTGTAGCGCTGGCGGGCGGTGGTGCGTTCGGCCTCGGAGATGAGCCAGGCCATGGCCTGGCGGAAGTCGCCGATCTTTTCTTCCTTCTGCTTCTCGCCCTCGCCACGCAGCGCTTTGGCGCCTTCGCCGATGAGGCCGCGGAAGGTGTTGGCGGCCTCGGCCAGGGCGGCGTAGTCGGCGCCGTGCACGAAGTCCTGCGTGATGATGCTGCTCTTGACGTTGCCGTGGTGGCGGCGGCTGATGCGCAGGATGGGTTTGTCGGTGCGTGCGTCGAATTCGCTGGCCACTTCGGCGGGGATGCCGTTGGTGGACAGCTCGCGCAGTTTGGCCTGCAGCGCCACGGCGCTGGCTTCGGCGTTTTCGACGGTGTCCAGGTTCAGGCTCACGCTGTCGGCAATCGCGCGCAGGGCTTCCTGGTCCATGAAGGCCGAGAGGCGGTCGATGACGTGTTCGGCCAGCTGGTGTTTGCGCGCCAGTTCGGCCAGGGTGTCGCCCGACAGGGTCTGCGGCTGGGCGCCGCCGGTGGTCACGCTGGCGTCGCGCAGGGCTACGCGCAGCAGGAAGGTGTCGAGCGCCGGGGCGTCCTTCAGGTACAGCTCTTCCTTGCCGTTCTTCACCTTGTAGAGCGGCGGCTGCGCGATGTAGATGTGGCCGCGCTCGACCAGCTCGGGCATCTGGCGGTAGAAGAACGTCAGCAGCAGTGTGCGGATGTGCGCGCCGTCCACGTCGGCGTCGGTCATGATGATGATGCGGTGGTAGCGCAGCTTGTCGACGTTGAAGTCGTCGGCGCCGCTCTTGCCGTCCACCGCGCCGCCGGCTTTGCCGATGCCGGTGCCCAGCGCCGTGATGAGCGTCAGGATTTCGTTGGAGGTGAGCAGCTTCTCGTAGCGCGCCTTCTCCACGTTCAGGATCTTGCCGCGCAGCGGCAGGATGGCCTGGAACTTCCGGTCGCGGCCCTGCTTGGCGGAGCCGCCGGCGGAGTCACCCTCGACGATGTAGATCTCGCACAGCGACGGGTCTTTCTCCTGGCAGTCGGCCAGCTTGCCGGGCAGGCCCATGCCGTCCAGCACGCCCTTGCGGCGCGTCATCTCGCGGGCCTTGCGCGCGGCTTCGCGGGCGCGGGCGGCTTCGATGATCTTGCCGCACAGGATCTTCGCGTCGTTCGGGCGCTCTTCCAGGTAGTCGGTCAGCGTCTTGGCGACGATGTCTTCCACCGGCGCGCGCACTTCGCTCGACACCAGCTTGTCCTTGGTCTGGCTGCTGAACTTGGGCTCGGGCACCTTCACGCTCAGCACGCAACAGAGCCCTTCGCGCATGTCGTCGCCGCTGACCTCGACCTTGGCCTTCTTGGCCAGTTCCTGCTGTTCGATGTACTTGCCGATGACCCGCGTCATGGCGGCGCGCAGCCCGGTCAGGTGGGTGCCGCCGTCGCGCTGCGGGATGTTGTTGGTGAAGCAGAGCACCTGCTCGCTGTAGCCGTCGTTCCACTGCATGGCGACTTCGACGCCGATCTCGGTGCCGGGGATGCCGCCATAGCTTTCAGCCGGGCGCGCGCCCGTGGCGTGGAACGCGGTGGGGTGCAGCACCTTCTTGCTGGCGTTGATGAAATCGACGAAGCCCTTCACGCCGCCGGCGCCAGAAAAGTCATCCTCCTTGCCGGTGCGCTCGTCCTTCAGACGAATGCGCACGCCGTTGTTCAGGAAGGAAAGCTCGCGCAGGCGCTTGGCCAGGATCTCGTAGTGGAAGTCGTTGTTTTCCTTGAAGATCTCGGTGTCGGGCAGGAAGTGCACTTCGGTGCCGCGCTTGTCGGTCTCGCCGGTCACGCGCATGGGCGAGACCTCGACGCCGTTCACCGTCTCCAGGATGCGGTTCTGCACGAAGCCCTGGCTGAATTCGAGCACGTGCACCTTACCGTCGCGGCGCACCGTCAGGCGCAGCATCTTGCTGAGCGCGTTCACGCAGCTCACACCCACGCCGTGCAGGCCGCCCGAGACCTTGTAGCTGTTCTGGTTGAACTTGCCTCCCGCGTGCAGCTCGGTCAGGGCGATCTCGGCCGCCGAGCGCTTGGGCTCGTGCTTGTCGTCCATCTTCACGCCGGTCGGAATGCCCCGGCCGTTGTCGGTCACGCTGATGGAGTTGTCGGAATGGATGGTGACGACGATGTCGTCGCAGTGGCCCGCCAGGGCTTCGTCGATGGAGTTGTCCACCACCTCGAACACCAGGTGGTGCAGGCCGGTGCCGTCCGACGTGTCGCCGATGTACATGCCGGGGCGCTTGCGCACGGCCTCCAGGCCTTCCAGGATCTGGATCGCGCCTTCGCCGTAGCCTTCGCTCGCACCGGCTTGCTGGGTGTCGATCTTGGGCGTGGTCACGGGCGTGGGCTGCGCGTCGTCGCCCGCGCCGTTCTCGGAAGGTGCGGGCAGATGGTTCTCAGCGGTCATGGATGGCTAGCCTTGGGGTCCGTGGAAACGCAGGGTTTCCCATTGTCGATTCGATATCAAAAAGGGCTCCAGCGCTTGATCCATCAAGGCCTGTAGCTATCAAAATAGTAGCAAAGGCGATGGAGGGCACCGGAACCCGTCCGCAGTGCGTCAGATGCGCATCGGCATCACCACGTACTTGAAGCTCTCGTTCTCGGGGATGGTGATCAGCGCCGAGCTGTTGCCGTCGGCCAGCTCCACCTTCACCATGTCCTGCCCCATGTTGGCCAGGGCATCGATGAGGTAGGTGACGTTGAAGCCGATCTCGATCGTGTCGCCGCCGTAGTCGATGTCCAGCTCGTCCACCGCCTCTTCCTGCTCGGCGTTGTTCGAGGCGACCCGCAGCGTGCCGGGCTCGATGTTCAGGCGCACGCCCTTGAACTTGTCGCTCGTCATGATGGCCGTGCGCTGCAGGCTGGCCAGCAGGGGCGCGCGGCCCAGGGTGACGCTGTTCTTGTGGCCCTTGGGGATCACGCGGTTGTAGTCGGGGAACTTGCCTTCCACCAGCTTGGTGACGAACTCCATGCCACCGAAGGTGAACTTCGCCTGGTTGTTGGCAAACTGCATCTCGATGTGGGGCTGGTTCTCGCCGCCGGCGTCCGACAGCAGGCGCTGCAGCTCCAGCACCGTCTTGCGCGGCAGGATGACTTCCTGCTTGGGCACTTCGACGTCGAGCGTGGCGCTGGCGAAGGCCAGGCGGTGGCCGTCGGTGGCGACCAGGCTCAGCGTCTTGCCCTCGGCCACGAACAGGATGCCGTTCAGGTAGTAGCGGATGTCCTGCACCGCCATGGCGAACGAGACCTGGCCCAGCAGGTCCTTGAGCACCTTCTGCGGCACGCTGAACGCGGGGCCGAAGGCGGCCGATTCCTGCACCAGCGGAAAGTCTTCGGCCGGCAGCGACTGCAGCGTGAAGCGGCTCTTGCCGCCCTTGAGCACCAGCTTCGACTGCTGCGATTCCAGGCTCACCGTCTGGTCGCCGGGCATGGTCTTCAAAATGTCGATCAGCTTGCGCGCGCCCACTGTGGTGGTGAAGTCGCCCGTGTCGCCGCCCAGCTCGGCCGTGGTGCGGATCTGGATCTCCAGGTCGCTGGTGGTGAGCTGCAGCGCGTTGCCCGTCTTGCGGATCAGCACGTTGGCCAGGATGGGCAGCGTGTGCCGGCGCTCGACGATGCCGGACACCGACTGCAGAACCGCGAGAACCTTGTCTTGTGTTGCCTTGAGGACAATCATGTCGTCAACCTTCGGTGATTGGGGAAAACGTGCGTGGGCGGTGCTTCATGGCCTGGAAGCCGCAGGCCCCCCTCCGGGCGCCCAACACGCCATTTTGCCTTTGAAAGCGGCCGCGAATGCGGGCGTGCTCCATCGGGCCAGGGCGCGCCACCGGCTAGCCCTTGAGCGTCTGCTCCAGCACGTGCAGTTGCTGGTTCAGCTCGGTCAGTTGCTGGCGCTCGCCAGAGATCTTGCGCACCGCGTGCAGCACCGTGGTGTGGTCGCGGCCGCCGAACAGCTCGCCGATCTCGGGCAGGCTCTTTTGCGTCAGCTCCTTGGCCAGGTACATGGCGATCTGCCGCGGCCGCGCGATGGAGGCCGGCCGCTTCTTGCTGTACATGTCGGCGACCTTGATCTTGTAGTAGTCGGCCACCGTCTTCTGGATGTTCTCCACGCTGATCTGCCGGTTCTGGATCGACAGCAGGTCGCGCAGGGCTTCGCGCGCCAGCTGGATGGAGACTTCCTTCTGGTTGAAGCGCGAATAGGCCAGGATCTTGCGCAGCGCGCCTTCGAGCTCGCGCACGTTGGAGCGCACGTTCTTGGCGACGAAGAAGGCCACCTCTTCGGGCATGTCGGCGCTCTCGGCGCGGGCCTTGTTGATCAGGATGGCCACGCGCATCTCCAGCTCGGGCGGCTCCAGCGCCACCGTCAGGCCTGAATCGAAGCGCGACACCAGCCGGTCGTGGATGTTGGTCAGGCCCTTGGGGTAGGTGTCCGACGTCATCACGATGTGGCTCTTCTTGGTCAGCAAGGCCTCGAACGCGTTGAAGAATTCTTCCTGCGTGCGGTCCTTGTTGGCGAAGAACTGCACGTCGTCGATCAGCAGCAGATCGAGCGAGTGATAGCGCTCCTTGAACTCGTCGAAGGTGCGCCGCTGGTAGGCCTTAACCACATCCGAGACGAACTGCTCCGCATGGATGTAGAGAACTTTGGCGTCCGCCTTGTCCTGCAGCAGGCGGTTGCCCACCGCGTGCATCAGGTGGGTCTTGCCCAGGCCCACGCCGCCATAGATGAAGAGCGGGTTGTAGAGGTGGCCAGGTGAGCCCGCCACGTGCATGGCGGCGGACCGTGCCATGCGGTTGGCGGTGCCTTCCACCAGCGTCTCGAAAGTCAGTGCGCTGTTGAGTCGGGTGCGGAACGCGCCGGCCCCCGGCGCGGACTCGTCGGCCGCCGCGGGCAGGGCCTCGCTGTGCGGTGTGGGCTCCACTGCGGCGGGGCGCACGTAAGTGCGGACCACGCTTTCCCGCTGAGCGAGCGCTAACTCCAGAGTCACGGGCTGGCCGTAGAGGCCCTCCAGCAGGGCGGCGATGCGGCCGGCGTACTGGGCACGGATCCAGTCGAGCTTGAAACGGTTGGCCACCAGCACGGTGACCTTGGTGAAATCGGGCGCCACCTGGGCGGCCAGCGGCTTGATCCAGGTGTTGAACTGCTGCTCGGGCAGGTCTTGGGCCAGCTGTTCCACGCAGGCTTGCCACAACCCCTGGCCGGCATCGCCGCCGGGCTCGTTCATCGGGTCGTGGGAGAGTTCCTCGGTCATGGCTGCGGCTTCTTTTTGTGTGGATAGGAGGAACGAATGAAGGGGCGCGATTCTAGCTTGTCAAGGAGTTATCCACAACCTGCGGCCTCTTGTCCCGGCAGCTTTGCGGGCCATCGCGCGCCGGCCGCCACGGCGGCGGCGAAAAAGTGTTGAAGCGGCATTCGATTGCCAGCCACGCCCAAGCCTGCAATAATCTCGGGTTTCCCTGAATGTGTTCAGGGTGATGAAGCCCGGGCGGCCTTTTTCTCCTTTTCGTGGGAAGTTGCTCGGCGGCGCATGCCCCTTACAGGGCCGGCCCGTAACTGACCCCCAAGGATCGATCATGAAACGTACTTACCAGCCTTCCAAGACCCGCCGCGCCCGCACCCACGGTTTCCTCGTGCGCATGAAGACCCGCGGCGGCCGCGCCGTCATCAACGCCCGCCGCGCCAAGGGCCGCAAGCGCCTGGCCGTCTAAGCGCGCAGGCCGTTCGGCTTTCGGCCCACCACCGCCTTCCCCGCTTGCTGCCTTGCGCTGCCACGTCCCCGGCCGGGACATCGCTGCCATGCACCGGCTGAAGACCCGCCTGCAGTTCCAGGCCGCCATGGCCGGCGGAACTGTTTCCCGCACCGCGCACTTCGCGTTGCACCGGCTGGGTCTGCAAGGAGGCGGCGGCGCCCCTTCCGCCCCCCCCGGGGCGGCGGTAGCATCGCCTTCCACAGGGCCCGGTTCCTTGCCGACGACGCAGGGGCCGCAGGCCCTGTTTGCCGTGGCGCGGAGCGAACGCCCCGGGCCGTGGATGGGGGCGATGGTGCCCAAGCGCTGGGCGCGCCGCGCGGTGACGCGCAATGCCATCAAGCGGCAAATCCACGCCGTGGCGGCCACCTTCGAGGCGCAGCTGCCGGTGGCCGCGCACGTGGTGCGGCTGCGGGCCACGTTCGACCGCAAGCAGTTCCTGAGCGCCACGTCGGATGAGCTCAAGCGGGCCGTGCGCGCCGAGCTGCTGCAGCTGTTCGGCCACGCCGTGCGGCGTTCCGGCGGCGCCCCCGCTTCGGCGGCTGCCCCCGCAGCGGCGGCGCCTTCCGCGGCGCCCGGCGGAGTCGCGGCATGATGCGCGCACTGCTCATGGGCCTCGTGCGGGGCTACCGCCTGCTGCTCAGCCCCTGGCTGGGTTCGGCCTGCCGGTTCGAGCCCACCTGCTCGGCCTATGCGCTGCAGGCGCTGGAGCGCCATGGCGCCGCGGCGGGCAGCTACCTGACCGTGCGCCGGCTGGCGCGGTGCCATCCGTGGTGCGACGGCGGGCTCGACCCCGTGCCGGACGAGCCGCCCCGGGCGGCGCGCCTGTTTTCGCGGCTGATGCCCTCCGCCTCCCCTTCGTCCTCACCTAAGAAGACTTCATGAACGACATTCGCCGCACCATCCTGTGGGTGATCTTTGGCTTCTCCATGGTCCTGCTCTGGGACAAATGGCAGATCCACAACGGCAACAAGGCCACCTTCTTCCCCGCGCCGGTCGCGCAGACGGAATCCGCGCCCGCCAATGCGCCCGCTGCTTCCGCCTCTTCGGCCCCGGCCGCCGCCAGCGGTGCCAACAGCGTGCCCGCCGCGCCCGCGGCCACCGGCACGGCTGGCGCTCAGCAGGTGCCGGGCGGCGCCGTGCCACCCGCGCAGGCCGCTGCCCGCGAGCGCGTCACGGTCACCACCGACGTGCTGCGCCTGGGCTTCGACACCGAGGGCGGCACGCTGGTGCATGGCGAGCTGCTGCAGTACGCCGACATGGCCGACAAGTCCAAGCCCTTCGTGCTGCTCGACGAGAGCTCCCAGCGCGTCTACCTGGCGCAGACCGGCCTGATCGGCGGCAACTTCCCCACGCACAAGACGCCGATGACGCTGGTGCCCGGCTCGCGCACGCTGGGTGACAACGAGAACGAGCTGAGCGTTCGTTTCGAGTCGGCCGACCTGGGCGGCGTGAAGCTGGTCAAGACCTGGACGGCCAAGCGCGGCGCCTACGACATCTCGGTCAAGCACGAGATCGTCAACACCGGCACGGCCCCCGTGTCGCCCCAGCTCTACCTGCAGCTGGTGCGCGACGGCAACAAGCCGCCAGGCGAGTCGTCGTTCTATTCCACCTTCACCGGCCCGGCCATCTACACCGAGGCCAAGAAGTACCACAAGGTCGAGTTCAAGGACATCGAGAGCGGCAAGGCCGAGATCGACAAGTCCTCGCCCAACGGCTACGTGGCCATGGTGCAGCATTACTTCGCCTCGGCCTGGCTGCTGGCCGACGGCATCCAGCGCGACCTGTTCGTGCGCAAGGTGGACAACAACCTGTATTCCGTCGGCATGATCATGAAGGTCGGCGAGATCGCACCGGGCCAGTCCAAGGCCGTCGATGCGCGCCTCTTCGCCGGCCCGCAGATCGAAACCATGATGGAAAAGCTGTACCCGGGCCTGGAACTGGTCAAGGACTACGGCTGGCTCACCATCCTGTCCAAGCCGCTCTACTGGCTGCTCGACCAGCTGCACAAGCTGCTGAACAACTGGGGCTGGTCCATCGTCGCCCTGGTGCTGCTGCTGAAGATCGCCTTCTACTGGCTCAATGCCAAGGCCTATGCGTCCATGGCCAAGATGAAGGCCATCAACCCCAAGATCACGGAAATGCGCGAGCGCCTGAAGGACAAGCCGCAGCAGATGCAGCAGGAGATGATGCGCATCTACCGCGAGGAGAAGGTCAACCCGATGGGCGGCTGCTTCCCCATCATGATCCAGATCCCGGTGTTCATCGCGCTCTACTGGGTGCTGCTGTCCAGCGTGGAGATGCGCAACGCGCCCTGGATCGGCTGGATCCGCGACCTGTCTTCGCCCGACCCGTACTTCATCCTGCCGCTTTTGATGACGGCCAGCTCGCTGCTGCAGACCGCGCTCAACCCCGCGCCGCCGGATCCGCTGCAGGCCAAGATGATGTGGTTCATGCCGCTGATCTTCAGCGTGATGTTCTTCTTCTTCCCGGCCGGCCTGGTGCTGTACTGGCTGACGAACAACATCCTGTCGATCGCGCAGCAGTGGATCATCAACACCCGCATGGGCGTGCCGCCGCAGTTCAATCTGCCGAAGTTCCGCTGACCGTGCACCGGCATGGTGCGCCGCCGCTGCGGCGCGCCATTCGGACAATCCCCAACGGCCGCCCTCGGGCGGCCGCTGTCTTTTCGGTACGTTCATTGCTAGGCTGTCTGCTTCCCTCAATCGTTTTCTTTCTGGAGGCTCGTTGATGCAACAACAGCGTTTGAAACTGATGAACCGAACCCTCGGCACCGTGGCCCTCGTGGCGCTGCTGGCAGCCGGTTCGGCGAGTGCGGCCACCCTGCGGTGGGCAGGCGCCAACGACATCCTGACCGCGGACCCGCACGCCCAAAACCATCAGACGACGCATGCCTTCCTGCAGCAGGTCTATGAAAGCCTGGTGCGCTACGACCAGAAGTACCAGATCCAGCCCGCGCTGGCCACGCAGTGGACCCAGGTCTCCCCGACTCAGGTGCGCTTCGAATTGCGCAAGGGCGTCAAATTCCACGACGGCTCGCCCTTCACCGCCGACGACGTGGTGTTCTCGCTGACCCGCGCCATGACGCCGCCCTCCAACATGCAGTCGTCCGTGCAGAGCCTGAAAGAGGTCAAGAAGATCGACGACTTCACCGTCGAGCTGATCCTCAAGGGCCCCAACCCCGTGCTGCTGCGCGAGCTGACCGAGGCGCGCATCATGAACAAGGCCTGGGCCGAGAAGAACAACTCGGCCAAGGCGCAGGACTACGCCGGCAAGGAAGAGAACTTCGCCTCGCGCAACGCCAACGGCACCGGTCCCTTCAGCCTGGTCGGCTGGCAGCCCGACGTGAAGATCACGCTCAAGAAGAACGACGCCTGGTGGGACAAGCCCACCGGCAACATCGACGAAGTGGTGTTCACGCCCATCAAGTCGGCGGCCACGCGCTCGGCCGCGCTGATCTCCGGCCAGGTCGATTTCGTCGTCGACCCACCACCGCAGGACCTGGCCCGCATGAAGGCCAGCCCCGACCTGAAGCTCATCGAAGGCGCCGAGAACCGCACCATCTACCTGGGGCTGGACCAGTTCCGCGACGAGCTGCCCGGCGCCGGCACGCCGGGCAAGAACCCGCTCAAGGACAAGCGCGTGCGCCAGGCGCTCTACCAAGCCATCGACTCGGCCGGCATCCACAGCCGCACCATGCGCAACCTGTCGGTGCCCGCCGGCACCATGGTCGCGCCCATGGTCAACGGCTGGAGCAAGAGCCTGGACGAGCGCGCCGCCAAGTACGACGTGGAAGCCGCCAAGAAGCTGCTGGCCGACGCCGGCTACCCCGACGGCTTCGCCCTCAAGCTCGACTGCCCCAATGACCGCTACGTCAACGACGAAGCCATCTGCCAGGCCGTCACGGCGATGTGGACGCGCATCGGCGTGAAGACCACGCTGCAGGCCGCACCCATGGCGCAGTTCGTCAGCCGCGTGATGAACAACGACGTCAGTGCCTACCTCTTCGGCTGGGGCGTGGCCACGTTCGACGCGCTCTATTCGCTCGACTCGCTCATGTCCACCAAGCAGGGCAAGACGGCGGCGGGCGTCTACAACGGCGGCCGCTTCAGCGACCCCAAGCTCGACGAGATGATCGGCCAGATCAAGGTGGAGATGGACACGGCCAAGCGCGACGCCCTGATCGGCAGCGCGCTGAAACTGGTCAAGGACGAGTACTACTACCTGCCGCTGCACCACCAGATCCGCCCCTGGGCGATGCGCAAGGGCGTGGAGACGCAGCACCGCGCGGACGACCGCCCGATGCCCATCTGGACGACCATCAAGTAAGCCCGCACGGCACACGGCTGCGCACCGCGGAGCGCGCCCGGGTGCTACCAAAATCGTAGCTGCCCGCGCTGGATCCATCGGCCCTGGGATGAGAAAATCATTCCAGAGGCCCGTGGAACCAGCGCGGGCAGCTATTTTTTTGATAGCGGCGGCTTGCGTGGAAGCTCGGCGGGCGCCCGCCCCGGGCCCGGCCGCAAGGGCGGCAGGGCTATCATCGCCACTCCCTTTTCCGCCCGCCCCGCCGGAGTCCCCGAGCCCATGCTGCCCCGCCACACCGACCCCATTGCCGCCATCGCCACCGCCCCGGGGCGCGGCGCGGTGGGCATCGTGCGCGTGTCGGGCAAGGGCCTGGGCGGGCTGGTGCAGGCGCTCTGCGGCCGGGCGCTGAAACCCCGCGAGGCCACCTACCTGCCGTTCCGCGACGCGGCGGGCCAGCCCATCGACCAGGGGCTGGCGCTCTACTTTCCCGCTCCGCACAGCTACACCGGCGAAGACGTGCTGGAGCTGCAGGCCCATGGCGGCCCGGTGGTGCTGCAGCTGCTGCTGGCGCGCTGCCTGGAGGCCGCCGCCGCGCCGGCGGCCGAGGGAGGCCCCGCGGTGCTGGCCGGGCTGCGGCTGGCGCAGCCGGGCGAATTCACCGAGCGCGCCTTCCTCAACGACAAGATCGACCTGGCCCAGGCCGAAGCCATCGCCGACCTGATCGACGCCAGCACCGAGGCCGCGGCCCGCAGCGCCAGCCGCTCGCTGGCGGGCGCCTTCTCGCAGGAGATCCACGCCCTGCGCGACGCGCTGGTGCACCTGCGCATGCTGGTGGAGGCCACGCTCGACTTTCCTGAAGAGGAAATCGACTTCCTGCGCAAGGCGGACGCCGCCGGGCAGCTATCGAAACTGCAGCAAACCCTGGCCGAGGTCATGCGCCGCGCCAGCCAGGGCGCGCTGCTGCGCGAGGGCATCAAGGTCGTCATCGCCGGCCAGCCCAACGCCGGCAAGAGCTCGCTGCTCAACGCGCTGGCCGGGGCGGAGCTGGCCATCGTCACGCCCATCGCCGGCACCACCCGCGACAAGGTGCAGCAGACCATCCAGATCGAAGGCGTGCCGCTGCACGTGATCGACACCGCCGGCCTGCGCGAGAGCGACGACGAGGTCGAGAAGATCGGCATAGCCCGCGCCTGGGACGAGATCGCGGCCGCCGATGCCGTGCTGTTCCTGCACGACCTCAGCCGCGCGGATGCTCCTGAATACAGAGCAGCAGAAGCCCATATCGCGGGCGCCATCGCCCACAAGGTGCCGGCCAGCGTGCCCGTCGTCGACGTCTGGAACAAGCTCGACCGCGTGCAGGGCGACGTCGTGGCGCTGCCGAGCATGGCGGGGCAGGGCGGTAGCGAGGCGGAGCAGGGCGGCGCGCCCCGGCCCTCGGTGCGGCTCTCGGCGCGCACCGGCGCGGGGCTGGACGCGCTGCGCCGCCTGCTGCTGGAGGTCGCCGGCTGGCAGGCCGCGCCCGAAGGGCTCTACATCGCCCGCGCCCGGCACATCGCCGCGCTGCAGGCGGTGGACGGCCACCTGATGGAAGCGGCCGCCCAGCTGCACGCCGCCGGGCCGGCGCTCGACCTGCTGGCCGAGGAATTGCGGCTCGCGCAGCAGGCGCTCAACGCCATCACCGGCGAATTCACGTCCGACGACCTGCTGGGCGTGATCTTTTCCAGCTTCTGCATCGGCAAGTGACCGGCAGGACGGCGCCCTGCGGCCCTGGCCGCCCCCTTGTGCCGATGCGCAATCAAGGGTACGGTCGCCGCCGATGAGCGCCGCCACCCCACCCCCCACTTCCCGCACCGACCTGCGCGGCCTGCTGCAGGCCCTGCAATCGGCCTCCGGTGCCAGCGACGACGGCCTGGACAACGTGCTGAACGCCGAGCAGTGGGACGCCCTCGCGCCCTACCTGCTGCCCCTGTCGCTGCCGGCCGGGCAGGTGCTCTTTCGCCAGGGCGAGCCGGACCGCACCCTCTACCTGGTGGAAAGCGGCACCCTCAGCGTGCATTACGAGGACGAAAAGGCGCGGCTGCGCCTGGCCATCGTCGGCCCCGGCTCCATCGTCGGCGAGGGGGGGTTCTTTTCGCACCGGCCGCGCAGCGCCACGGTGCAGGCCGGCGCCGCGTGCGTGCTGTGGACCCTGACGGCGATGCGCTTCGCCGAGCTCTCCAACCGCCAGCCCGCCGCGGCCCTGCAACTGGCGATGGTCGCCGGCGCCGTGCTGGCGCGGCGCATGGGCAACCGCCGCCGCCGGATCGCGGTGACCTGAGAACGCCGTCCGCACGCTGGCGGAATCGGGCGCTCCGCGTACGCAAGCCGGCCGGGCCGCGGGCTACACTGATCCGCCTCCCTTTACTGCGCCTCTCCGAAAGTACGGCATGTCCCTGTTCAGCTGGTTGTTCCGCAAACCCACGCCTTCCCGCCATGGGGCGGCGGCATCGGCGCAGCGGCACGGCCGCGTCGCAGGCTTCGCCCCGCCGGGCGCCGGGCCGGTGGAGCCCTCGCTGCAGCCCGCCGCCGGTGCGTCCGGGCGCCGCAACGAGCGCCTGGAGCGGCGCGAGCTGCTCTACGCCGTGGTGCGCGACGCCATGGTGCGCGCGGGCGTGCTGTCGGCCGGCTACAAATTCAAGGTGCTGTCGCTCGACCAGCGCGGCCAGCGCTTCCTGGCCATGGTCGATCTGTCCCGCGACTACGGCGGCGAGACCGTGCGGCTGAGCGAGATCGAGGCCCTGATCGTGCAGACCGCGAAGGCCCGCTTCGACATCGAGGTGACGGCGGTGTACTGGCGCATCAGCGACCAGGTGCCGGCCAGCGCCAACAGCACCCATTCCGCGCCCGTGCCCACGCCCGCGCCAACGCCGCCGCTGGTGGTGGTGGCCCCGGTGGTGCGCCCCGCGCCCGTGCTGCCACCCCGGCCGGCGTCCGCGCCGGGCGCGGGCCGCACCGAACCCCTCGAGGCCGACGAGGTGGCCGAATTCAAGCGTGCGTTGCTGCGCGCCGCCGCCAGCCGCCAGAACGCCGCCCCCGCCCCCGCCGCCGCCGCCGCCGCTGGCGCCGCCCCGGCCCCGGCTCCGGCGATGCTGCCCGGCGAATCCGTGCGCACCGGCCCGGTCGGCTCGGCGCTCTCGGGCCGCACCGGCTTCGAGGACACCGAATTGCCCGCGCAGGACCAACGCCCGCAAGAACTCAGCACCACGCAGTTCGGCCAGCTCTAGGGAATTTCTGCACGAAGCACCGCGCCGTGTGCATCTGCGGATCCGGGCAGTCTGCGGCGCTGCCAATCCTCGCCAGGGCCGGACCGGCTCAGTGGCCGCTGAAATCCACCAGCGTGAAGAGCGGCAGCCCGGCCTCCGTCAGGCGGCGCGAGCCGCCGAGTTCCGGCAGGTCCACGATGGCGGCGCCCTCCGTCACGGAGGCACCCAGCTTCTCCAGCAGGTTCTTGCCGGCCATCATGGTGCCGCCGGTGGCGATCAGATCGTCGATCAGCAGCACGCGGTCGCCCGGTTGCACGGCGTCGGCGTGCAGCTCGACGGTGGCGCTGCCGTACTCGAGCTCGTAGGTTTCCTCGACGGTGGTGAAAGGCAGCTTGCCCTTCTTGCGGATCGGCACGAACCCCACGTTCAGCTCGTAGGCCACCACGGCCCCCAAAATGAAGCCGCGCGCGTCCAGCCCCGCAACCACGTCGGGCCGCAGCGCGCGGTCCATGTAGCGGTGCACGAAGGCGTCGATCATCACGCGGAACACCTTCGGGTTCTGCAGCAGCGGCGTGATGTCGCGGAACTGCACGCCCGGCGCCGGCCAGTCGGGCACGGTGCGGATGTGCTGGCGCAGGTAGTCGTTGACGCTGAAATGCTGCATGGGGCTGAGTGTGGGGTAGGAATGGGGGGCGCCGCCCGGGGCGGGGCGCCAGTGTAAACAGCGCCCGGGCGCCGTCGCATAATGTCCGCGTCGGCTCCGACACGTCCCGCCTCCGCGGCCCGCGAGGCCTTTCTCGATGAAGCCCGACGCCCATGTCCCTTTCCATCCTGCTCGTCGACGGTGATGCGGCCCACGCGCAGGCCCTGGTGCGCGCGCTGGCCGACGCCTGGCTGGGCTGGGGGGTCGACGTGGCGCCCACCGTGGCCGATGCCTGGGGCTACCTGGCCGCGGTGCGCTGCGACGTGATCGTGGCGGCCGAGCAGGTGGCCGACGGCGGCGCCTACGACGTGCTGGAGATGGCGCGCGGCGTTCCGGTGGTGATCGCGGTCCCCGAGGACGGCGTCGGCCGCGCCGGCCCCGCGCTGCGCCACGGCTTCAGCGACTTCATCGTGCGCGACGCCGCGCATGCCTACCTGCTCACGGTGCCGGCGCAGATCGAATCGGTGCACGAGCAATGCAGCGCCGCCCGCGTGCGCGAAGCGGCGCAGACGCTGCAGGCGCGCCAGCACCGGCTGCTCAATGCGATCTCGCGGGCGCAGTCCTTCTTCATCGGCGGCGATGCGGCGGGCGCCTTCACCCTGCTGCTGCAGGAATTGCTGGTGCACACCCAGAGCACCTGCGGCTTTATCGCGCACCTCGGGCCGGACCTGGCGGCGGCGCCCCAGGGCGGCGCGGAAGGCGCCGGCCCGGCCGATGCGGCGTGCAGCGACGCCGCCGCTGCCCGCGTGATGCGGCTGGTGTGCGTGGCCGGCCCTTGGCCGCAGGGGCAGGCCGCGCCCGCCGACGGCAGCGCCTGGCCCCTGCCGGAGGCCGCCGGACCCGCGCCGGGGCTGCTCGCCCGGGCGCTGGCGGGCACGTCCCTGGCCTGTGGCGACGGCCGCGCCGCGGGCGCCGCCGGGCTGGAAGCGGCGCTGCCGGCGCAGCAGCCGTGCGCGGCCCAGGCCCTGGCCGCGTCGGGCGAGCCCGTCCTGCTGCTGCTGCTGTCGGGCCGCGCCGGCGGCTACCCGCCCGACGCGCTGCGCGGCCTGCAGCCGCTGCTGGGCACGCTGGTGCAGATGGAGATACCGCTGCGCGCGGACGCGGGCCGGCGCACGGTCGAGGCGCAACTGGCCCGCGCCACCGAACGGCTGCGCGAGCAGACCCAGGCGCTGGAAGGCACGCTGGCGGCGGTGGCGCAGGGCATCACCAACGTCGACGCGCAGGGCCGCATCCGGGTCCACAACCGCCGTTATCTCGAACTCCTGGAACTGCCCGAGTCCCTGCTGCAAGGCGCGCCCCGGGTGGAAGACGTGGTGCGCTTCCAGGCCGAGCGCGGCGACTTCGGCGACGCCTTCCGCTACATCGAGCCGGGCGCCCGCAGCTATGTGCAGGGCGAGTACGCCGCGCACGGCGGCCGGCTGCAGATGCCCGAGGTCTACCTGCGCAAGACCCGCTCGGGCCGCCACCTGGAAATACGCACCCGGCCGCTGCCGGGCGGCGGGCGGGTGCGCACCTTCACCGACGTGACCGACTACGTGGCCACGCAGGAGGCGCTGCGCCTGAGCGAGTCCCGCTGGCGCAGCCTCACGCAGCTGTCGTCCGACTGGTACTGGGAGCAGGACGCCGCGTTCCGCTTCACGCGCGTGGAAGGCGCGCACCACCTGGAGATCGGCACGCGGCCTGAAGAGCTGCTGGGCAAGACCCGCTGGGAGCTGCCCAGCCAGGGGCCGTCGCCGGCGCAATGGCGGGCCCACCAGCAGCAGCTGCAGGCGCACGAGGTGTTCCATGACCTGCAGCTGCAGTACCGCGGCCACGACGGCGCGTTCGCGTGGGTGTCGATCAGTGGCGAGCCCTTCTATGGCGCCGAGGGCGAATTCCTGGGCTACCGCGGCGTGGGCCGCGACATCACCGAGCGCAAGCAGGCCGAGGCCGAGATCCACCGCCTGGCCTTCTTCGACGAACTCACCGGCCTGCCCAACCGCCGGCTGCTGCTGGACCGGCTGGAGCAGGCCACCGCGCTCAGCGACCGCCTGGGCCGCTACGGGGCCGTGCTGTTCCTCGATCTGGACAACTTCAAGCACGTCAACGACACGCTCGGCCACGAGTGGGGTGACGCGCTGCTCGTGCAGGTCGCCCAGCGGCTGTCCGCCGGCCTGCGCGCCAGCGACACGGTGGCGCGCCTGGGCGGCGACGAGTTCCTCGTCGTGCTGCCCGACCTGGATGCGCTGGAATCGACCGCCAGCCAGGAAGCCCGGGCGGTCGGCCACAAGCTGCTGTCGGTGCTGAACCAGCCCTATCTGCTGGGGAGCCGGGAAGTGCACAACAGCCCCAGCATCGGCGCGGCGCTGTTCCGGGGGCGCGGGCAGTCGGTCAACGAGCTGCTGCAGCGGGCCGACCTGGCCATGTACCAGGCCAAGGCGCAGGGGCGCAACATGCTGTGCTTCTTCGATCCGGCCATGCAGGCCGCCGCCAACGCCCGCTCGGTGCTGGAGGCCGATCTGCGCGTGGGGCTGCAGCGGGCCGAGTTCTTTCCGCACTACCAGCCGGTGGTGGATGCCGAGGGCCGCGTGCTGGGCGCCGAGGCGCTGGTGCGCTGGCGGCACCCCCAGCGCGGCATGGTGCCGCCCGGCGAATTCATCGCCGTGGCGGAGCAGACGGGGCTGATCCTGCCGCTGGGGCGGCTGATGCTGCGCGCCGCCTGCGACCAGCTGGCGCAGTGGGCCGGCCAGCCCGCCACGGCGCAGTGGACGGTGTCCGTCAACGTCAGCGCCCCCGAATTCCGCCATGCCGACTTCGTGCAGCAGGTGGTGGCGGCGCTGGCGGCCAGCGGCGCCAGCCCGCGCCGCCTGAAGATCGAGCTGACCGAGAGCCTGCTGCTGCACGACGTGGAGGACACCATCGCCAAGATGCAGGTGCTGCGCCAGCAGGGCATCGGCTTCTCGCTGGACGACTTCGGCACCGGCTACTCGTCGCTCGGCTACCTCAAGCGCCTGCCGCTGGACCAGCTCAAGATCGACCAGAGCTTCGTGCGCGACGTGCTCACCGACCCGAACGACGCGGCCATCGCCTGCACCATCGTGGCCCTGGCGCAGAGCCTGGGGCTGGACGTGGTGGCCGAAGGGGTCGAGACCGAGGGCCAGCGCGAATTCCTGCTGCGCAACGGCTGCCAGCGGTTCCAGGGCTACCTGTTCGGCCGGCCGGCGCCCGCCGACCAGCTGGCGGCGGCCTTCGCAGCAGGCGGCTGACGGCGCCGCCGCTTCAGCCGCGCAGCAGGCGGTCCTCGGCCAGCGCCAGGGCCGTGGGGTGGCCGGACACGACCAGCGTGTCGCCCTCGGCCAGCGGCGTGCCGGGGTCGGCGGCCGACATGCGGCCCGTGCCGCGGCGCAGGCTGACCACCTGGGCGCCCACCGCGTGCAGCGCCATCTCGCCCAGCGGGCGGCCCAGTGCCGCGCTGCCCGGCGGCAGGGTGATGGATGCGAGCCGTTCCTGGTCGCGCTCGGAGGCGGTGTCGTCGTCGGCGCCGTGGAAGTAGCCGCGCAGCAGGTTGTAGCGCGCGTCGCGCTGCTCCTGCACGCGCCGCAGCACCCGGCGCATGGGCACGCCCACCAGCGCCATCGCGTGGCTGGCCAGCATCAGCGAGCCCTCGATGGCCTCGGGCACCACCTCAGTCGCGCCGGCGGCCTGCAGGCGGTCCAGGTACTGGTCGTCCTGGGTGCGCACCACCACCGGCACGTGGGCGGCATGGCTGCTGGTGTGCGCCAGCACCTTGAGCGTGGCCGGAATGTCCAGATACGTCACCGCCACGGCGCTGGCCCGCGCCAGGCCCGCCGCCACCAGCGCCTGCAGCCGGGTCGCGTCGCCATACACCACCGAATCGCCGGCGGCGGCGGCCTGGCGCACGCGGTCGGGGTCCAGGTCCAGCGCGAGGTAGGGAATGTTCTCGCGCTCCAGCATGCGCGCCAGGTTCTGGCCGCAGCGGCCGTAGCCGCAGATCAGCACGTGCCGGTCGGTGTTGATCGACGTGCGGGCGATGGTGGTCATCTGCAGCGACTGCTGCAGCCAGTCGCTGGCCACCAGCTTCATCACGATGCGGTTGCTGTGCAGGATGAGAAAGGGCGTGGCCAGCATCGACAGCACCATCGCCGCGAGGATGGGGTTCATCAGCGCGGCGGGCACCAGGCCGTGTTCCTGCGTGAGCGAGAGCAGCACGAAGCCGAACTCGCCCGCCTGCGCCAGGTAGAGCCCGGTGCGCAGCGACACGCCCGTGGTCGCGCCCATGCCGCGCGCCAGCGCCAGGATCACGCCCATCTTCAGCAGCAGCGGCACCACCAGCAGCCCCAGCACCAGGGCCCAGCGCTCCAGCAGGATGTGCCAGTCCAGCATCATCCCCACGGTCACGAAGAAAAGGCCCAGCAGTACGTCGTGGAAGGGCCGGATGTCGGTGCCCACCTGGTGGCGGTACTCGGTTTCCGACACCAGCACTCCGGCGATGAACGCGCCCAGCGCCAGCGACAGCCCGGCCTGCTCGGTCAGCCAGGCCAGGCCCAGCGTGATGAGCAGCAGGTTGAGCATGAACAGCTCTTCGCTCTTGCGCCGGGCCACCAGCGTGAGCCACCAGCGCATCACGTGCTGGCCGCCGGCCAGCAGCACGCCCACCAGCACCGTGGCCTTGAGCAGCGCCAGGCCCATCTCCACCATCAGCCGCTCGGGCGACGAGCCCAGGGCCGGAATCAGCACCAGCAGCGGCACCACCGCCAGGTCCTGGAACAGCAGGATGCCCAGCACCCGGCGGCCGTGCTCGCTCTCCAGCTCGGCGCGCTCGGCCATCAGCTTGACCACGATGGCCGTGCTGCTCATCACCAGCGTGCCGCCCAGCGCCAGCGCGGTCTGCCAGCCGATGTTCCACACGCCGCCCACCCAGCGCGCCAGCAGCAGCATGCCGGCCATGCCCAGCGCCATGGTGAGCGCCACCTGCATCAGTCCCAGCCCGAACACGTAGCGGCGCATGGCGCGCAGCTTGGAGAGGCTGAATTCCAGCCCGATGGCGAACATCAGGAACACCACGCCGAATTCGCCCAGGTGCCGCACGCCCTCCGAATCCTGCGCCAGGGCCAGCGCATGCGGCCCGATCAGGATGCCCGCCGCCAGGTAGCCCAGCATGGGCGGCAGCTTCAGGCTGCGGCACACCACCACCCCCAGCACGGCAGCCAGAAGGTAGAGCAGGGTGAGCGCGAGCGAGGACATGCCCGATGCTAGCCCAGCGCCAGCGCCGGTCGGGGGCCGGTCGATAGAATCGGCCCCCATGTCATCCGCCCCCGCCGCCGTGCCGCCGTTCGACCCCGCCGAGACCCTCCGCCTGGCCCGTGAAACCTTCGCCATCGAAGCCGCCGCGCTGGGCAGCATGGCCGCGCGCCTGGGCGAGCCGTTCGTCGACGCGGTACGCCGCATCCTGGCCACGCCGGGCCGCGTGGTCGTGATGGGCATGGGCAAGAGCGGGCACGTGGGCCGCAAGATCGCCGCCACGCTCGCCTCCACCGGCACGCCGGCCTTCTTCGTGCACCCGGCCGAGGCCAGCCACGGCGACCTGGGCATGGTCACGCAGGGCGACCTGGTGCTGGCCATTTCCAACAGCGGCGAAAGCAACGAGCTCACCGTGCTGCTGCCCGTGCTCAAGCGCCTGGGCGCCGCGCTGATCGCCATGACGGGCGGCCTGCAGTCGACCCTGGCGCGGCATGCCGACACGGTGCTGGACTGCAGCGTGGAGCGCGAGGCCTGCCCGCTCAACCTGGCGCCCACCACCAGCACCACCGCGCAGCTGGCCATGGGCGACGCGCTGGCCGTGGCGCTGCTCGACGCCCGGGGCTTCCGGCCCGAGGACTTCGCCCGCTCGCACCCCGGCGGCGCCCTGGGCCGCAAGCTGCTCACGCACGTGGGCGACGTCATGCGCGCGGGCGACGAGGTGCCGCGCGTGGGGCCGCAGGCCTCGTTCAGCGAACTCATGCGCGAGATGAGCGCCAAGCGGCTGGGCACGTCCGCCGTGGTCGGCCCCGACGGCCGGCTGCTGGGCGTGTTCACCGACGGCGACCTGCGCCGCCGCATCGAGGCCGGCGCCGACCTGCGCGGCGCCACCGCCGGCGAGGTCATGCATGCCGGCCCGCGCACCATCGCGGCCGACGCGCTGGCCGTGGACGCGGCCGCCGCCATGGAGCGCCACGGCATCACCAGCGTGCTGGTGACTGACGCCGCCGGCCTGCTGGTGGGCGTGGTGCACATCGGCGACCTCATGCGCGCCAAGGTGATCTGATGGCCGTTGCCGCATCCGCGCTCCCCACCGTCGATCTGCCCCCGCTGCGCCCCGCCCTGCAGCACGACCCCGAGCTGCTGCTGAAGGCGCAGGGCGTGCGCGTCGCCTTCTTCGACGTCGACGGCGTGCTCACCGACGGCAGCCTCTACTTCTCGGAAGCGGGCGAGACGCTCAAGCGCTTTCACACGCTCGACGGCCACGGCATCAAGCTGCTGCAGCGCGCCGGCATCGTGCCGGCCGTCATCACCGGGCGCGACGCCCCCGCGCTGCGCCTGCGCCTGCAGGCCCTGGGCGTGGTGCATGCGCGCTTCGGCACCGAAGACAAGCGCCCCGCGGCCGAGGCCATGCTGGCCGAGCTGGGCCTGGCCTGGAGCCAGGCCGCCGCCATGGGCGACGACTGGCCCGACCTGCCGGTCATGCGCCGCGCCGCCATCGCCTGCGCCCCGGCGCACGGCCACATCGAGGCCCGCGCCGTGGCGCACTACGTCACCCAGGTGCCGGGCGGCGCCGGTGCGGCGCGCGAATTCTGCGACCTGCTGCTGGTGGCCAGCGGCCGCTACGCCGCGCTCTTGGCGGACTACGCATGACCGTCGCCCGCCGCATGCGCCTGAGCTGGGACCGGCTCTCCCTCTACCTGCCCGCGCTGCTGATGGGGCTGCTGGCGCTGGGCACCTGGTGGCTGGTGCGCAACGCCCCCAAGCCGCCCCAGGCCCAGCAGGTCCGCGTGCCCACGCACGAGCCCGACTATTTCATGCGCGGCTTCTCGGTCAAGACCTTCGACGCCACCGGCCGGCTGGAGAGCGACATGCGCGGCGAGATGGCGCGCCACTACGAAGACACCGACACGCTGGAGGTGGACAAGGTCCACATGCGCTCGGTCACGCCGGAAGGCCGCGTCACCGTCGCCACCGCCAACCGGGCGCTCTCCAACGCCGACGGCTCCGAAGTGCAGCTCTTCGGCAACGCCATCGTCACCCGCGAATCGCTGCCCCGCAAGGGCCAGGCGCCCCAGCCCAGGCTGGAATTCCGGGGCGAATTCCTGCACGTCTGGGTCAACTCCGAAAAGGTGCAGTCCGACCAGCCCGTCACGCTCACCCGCGGCAGCGACCAGTTCACCGCCGACCGGATGGACTACGACAACCTCGACCAGATCGTGCAGCTGCAGGGCCGCGTGCGCGGCATCCTGCAGCCCGCGCCGGGCGCCGCCAACCGGCGCTGAAGCGGGCGCCGCGCCCCGCAGCCCTTTCCCTTCCAGGAGCGCACCGCATGAATCCGTCGTCCCCGCTGGTCTTCATCACCGGTGCCTCCAGCGGCATCGGCCAGGCACTGGCCTGGCGCTTTCATCAGGCCGGCTGGCGGCTGGCACTGGTGGCGCGCCGCACGGATGAAGTCAAAACATGGGCCAGCGCCCGTAGAATAAGCGCCGATAGCTATCAAATATATAGCGCAGACGTCTCCCTGCCCGACAGCATCGTCGCCGCGGGCCAGGCCTGCCTGCAAGCCCAGGGCCTGCCGGACGTGGTGATCGCCAACGCCGGCATCAGCGTGGGCATGGACACGGCCGTGCGCGAAGACCTGGACGTGATGGCCCGCACCTTCGCCACCAACAACCTCGGCATGGCGGCCACCTTCCAGCCCTTCGTCGCGGGCATGGTGCAGCGCGGCAGCGGCGCGCTGGTCGGCATCGGCAGCGTGGCCGGCATCCGTGGCCTGCCCGGCCACGGCGCCTACTGCTCCAGCAAGGCCGCCGTGATCAGCTACTGCGAAAGCCTGCGCGGCGAGCTGCGGCCCGCCGGCGTGCGGGTGGTGACGCTCTGCCCGGGGTACATCGACACGCCGCTCACGCGGCAGAACCGCTACGGCATGCCGTTCCTCATGCAGCCGCAAGACTTCGCGGACCGCGCCTACCGCGCCATCCGTGCCGGCGTCAGCTACCGGGTGATTCCCTGGCAGATGGGCGTCGTCGCCAAGCTGCTGCGCATGCTGCCCAACGGCTGGTTCGACCGCCTGCTGGCCGGCCGGCCGCGCAAGCACCGCCAGGGCGGGGGCGCCGGACCGGCGGGCTGAGTCGCCGGAGACGGCGTCGCCTGCCGTGGGCGCGCGATGGGGGCCGCACCGCCGGCTTCTCTCCCCCCTGCCGTTCGGGCATGAAAAAAGGCTCCCGAGGAGCCTTGTCTGTGCAGGGTTGCGAGGGGCGCGATCAGTAACCGCCGCCGCCGCCGTAGCCGCCGCCACCACCACCGTAGCCGCCACCGCCGCCACCACTGCGACCGCCGCCGCCACCGTTGCGCGAACCCGAGCCATAGGGGCTGCGGAAGCCGCCGTCACCCCGGCCGCCGCCACCACCACCGCCGTAACCGCCGCCACCGCCTTCGCGGCCGCCACCACCGTAGCCGCCGCCGCCGCCACCTTCGCGGCCGCCGCCATAGCCACCGCCACTGCTGCGGCCACCGCCGCCGAAGCCGCCACCACCGCCACCGAACCCACCGCTACGGGGCGGGCGGGCTTCCATCGGGCGGGCCTCGTTCACCACGATGCTGCGGCCACCCAGCGACTGGCCGTTCATGCCCTGGATGGCTGCCTGGGCCTCGTCGTCGCTGCCCATCTCGACGAAACCGAATCCCTTGGACCGGCCCGTGTCGCGTTCCATCATCACCTTGGCGCTGGTGACGGCGCCGAACTGGCCGAAAGCCTGTTCCAGATCGCTGTCACGCACGGAATACGGCAGGTTGCCGACGTACAGTTTGTTGCCCATTGAGGGACTCCTCAAAAACACACATTGATGAAGCGATGGAGTCCCGGAAACGCAGCCAGTTAATCACGAAAGATGCCCTATGCGCGAAATGGAAGGAATCACCGCAGACCTCGGCGCGGCCAGGCCGCCCAAAACATTATGCGCCACAAAATCCGCGAAAACGCAAGGGTTTTGGCCTGGGGCGCCAGGGGGGTTCTACCGTGTGGAAACGGGCGCGCAGCGGTTCGTGCGGGCATGAAAAAAGGCCCTCGAGAGGGCCTTTTTCGCGATGCGGGGAACGGCGCGCGGGGCGCCGTGCCGATCTGCCTTGAGGGCTTAGTAGCCGCCGCGGCCGCCGCCGTAGCCGCCGCCATTGCCACCACCGTAGCCGCCGCCGCCATTGCCGCCGCCGAAGCCACCGCTGCGGCCACCGCCGTAGCCGCCACCACCGTTGCCGCCGCCGAAGCCGCCGCTGCGGGGAGGACGGGGCTCCATCGGACGGGCTTCGTTGACCACCAGGTCACGACCGCCGAAGTTTTGGCCGTGCACGGCCTGGATCGCTGCCTGGGCTTCTGCATCGCTGCCCATTTCGACGAAGCCGAAGCCCTTCGAACGGCCGGTGTCGCGCTCCATCATGACCTTGGCGCTGTTAACGGCGCCGAATTGGCTGAAGGTCTGCTCGAGGTCGCTGTCGCGGAAGGAATAGGGCAGGTTGCCCACGTAAAGTTTGTTGCCCATAAGGGACTCCTACACAAAAAACCAAAAAAACGCGATGAGCCTTACGCAATCAACAAACCTGTGACGACTTCAAAGACGCGAAACCGACCAAACACCGCAGCTTGCATTCCTGCAAGGCAGAAAGGCGGAACCATTATCAACCATAGTTTCGCGCCCTGTGGTGAACTTTTTGCAGCACTCGCGCACTTTTGCTGCGTATTTACCCGAACTTTTGGGTCTCCGTTGCCCCTACAATGCCCGCAGTCTTTGGGGAGTAGCTTGCCCTGGCGCCACGGCGCGAGGGAGCACGCATCAACAAACTTGGGCCTCCGTGGCCCATGGTGCCTGCGGCGGCCATCCATGCATGGCGGCTGAGCGAGACCATTGACTGCGCACCGATCCAAGAGCCGGAGTCGGGGCGCAGTCAATGCTGTCTTACCGTTTTTCCGGCCGGATAACGATATCCCACCCCATGGAAGCCTTCTTCGTTTCGACCGCCATCGTCGCCCTTGCCGAGATGGGCGACAAGACCCAACTCCTCTCCCTCGTCCTCGCGGCCCGGTTCCGCAAACCCTGGCCCATCGTGCTGGGCATCTTCGTGGCCACGCTGGCCAACCACGCGCTCGCCGGCGCGGTCGGCGCCTGGGTGACCACGGTCGTCGGGCCGCAGGTGCTGCGCTGGGGGCTGGGGCTGTCGTTCATCGCGATGGCGGTGTGGATGCTCATTCCCGACAAGCTGGACGACGACGAATCGCCCGCCGCGCCGCGCTGGGGAGTGTTCGGCACCACGCTGGTGGCGTTCTTCCTGGCGGAGATGGGCGACAAGACCCAGGTCGCCACGGTCATGCTGGCCGCGCAGTACAGCGCCTATGTCGCCGTCGTCGCCGGCACCACACTGGGCATGATGCTGGCCAACGCGCCCGTGGTCTGGCTGGGCGAGCGCATCACCCGGCGCGTGCCCATCCGCGCGGTGCACGTGATTTCGGCGCTCATCTTCCTGGTGCTGGGCGCCATCGCCCTGCTGGCGCCGGTAGGCTGACCGCGCCGGTCGCCGGTCGCCGGTCGCCGGTCGCCGGTCGCCGGTCGCCGGCCGGACGGGGGCTTTGGTATAGTGCCTCCCGCGCCGATTTGCTTCAGCTTGCGGGCGCTTTACAAGTTCAGCTAAAGACCCGTCCGCGAAGGGATGCGTGCAGGAATGCATGGCCAAAGGCATCCACCGACCCGGCCTCGTTTTTAGCGATGCCGGGTTTTTTCCATGTCCTTCATCGCCACGCCCCAGTTCCTGCACTTCGCGGACACCCTGCCCCTGACCGGCGGCGGGTCGATCCGCGACTACACGCTCGCCTACGAAACCTACGGAACGCTCGACGCCGACGGCTCCAACGCCGTGCTGGTCTGCCATGCGCTGAACGCCTCGCACCACGTGGCGGGCGTGTATGAGGGCCAGCCGCGCAGCGAAGGCTGGTGGGACAACCTCATCGGCCCGGGCAAGCCGGTGGACACGAACCGCTTCTTCGTGATCGGCGTGAACAACCTGGGCTCGTGCTTCGGCTCCACCGGCCCCATGCACCGGCACCCGGACACCGGCGAGGTCTACGGCGCCGACTTTCCCGTGGTCACGGTCGAAGACTGGGTGAATGCCCAGGCCCGTCTGCTCGACCGCCTGGGCGTGCGGCAGCTGGCCGCCGTGCTGGGCGGCAGCCTGGGCGGCATGCAGGCGCTGAGCTGGACGCTGCAATACCCCGACCGCGTGCGCCATGCGGTGGTGGTGGCGAGTGCGCCCAACCTCACGGCCGAGAACATCGCCTTCAACGAGGTGGCCCGCCGCGCCATCGTGACCGACCCCGACTTCCACGGCGGGCATTTCTACCGCCACGGCGTCGTCCCCAAGCGCGGCCTGCGCATCGCCCGCATGATCGGCCACATCACCTACCTGAGCGACGACGTGATGAACGAGAAGTTCGGCCGCCAGCTGCGCGAGGGCCTGGCGCCGCGCTACAGCACGCAGGACATCGAGTTCCAGATCGAGAGCTATCTGCGCTACCAGGGCGACAAGTTCAGCGACTACTTCGACGCCAACACCTACCTGCTCATCACGCGCGCGCTCGACTATTTCGACCCGGCGCTCGCGCACGGCGGCAACCTCACGCTGGCCCTGGCACGCGCCACCGCCCGCTTCCTGCTGGTGAGCTTCACCACCGACTGGCGGTTCTCGCCCGGGCGCAGCCGCGAGATCGTCAAGGCGTTGCTCGACAACCGCCGCGACGTGAGCTACGCCGAGATCGACGCCCCGCACGGGCACGACGCCTTCCTGCTCGACGACGCCCGCTACCACGGCGTCATCGCCTCGTACTTCCAGCGCATCGCCCACGAGCTGGCCGCCCCGGAGACCGCACCATGAGCGACCGACACACCATGCACGCCATCGCCCGCCGGGTGCCGCACGGCGCCCGCGTGCTCGACCTGGGCTGCGGCGACGGCAGCCTGCTCGCCCACCTGCAGCGCGAGCGCGGCTGCACCGGCTACGGCGTGGAGATCGACGACGCCAACGTGCTGGCCTGCGTGCGCCAGGGCGTCAACGTGGTGCAGCTGAACCTGGAGGAAGGCCTGGCCCTCTTCGGCGACAACGCCTTCGACGTGGTGCTGCAGATCGACACCCTGCAGCACCTGCGCAATGCCGAGGTCATGCTGCGCGAGACCGCGCGCGTGGGCAAGAGCGGCATCGTCGCCTTTCCCAACTTCGCGCACTGGCCCAACCGCCTCTCGGTGCTGCGCGGCCGCATGCCCGTCACCCGGCGCCTGCCCTACCAGTGGTACGACACGCCCAACATCCGCGTGGGCACCTTCAAGGACTTTGAAGTGCTGGCCACCAGGAACCGGCTGCGCATCCTCGACGCCTTCGGCCTGCAGGACGGCCGCGAAGTGCGCCGCCTGCCCAACGCGCTCGCCGGCACGGCGGTGTTCCACTTCGAGCACGACTGACCCGGCCCGACCGGCGTGCGGCGCTGCGCGGCAGGCCCGCACTCAGCGGGTGTCGCCGCCCTCCAGCCGGGCCGCCGGGCCCTGCGCCTGTGCCTGCGCGATGGCCCACTCGGCATCGCTGTCGTCCTTGAGCGCCACGCCCGTCGCACCCAGCCGCCCGGCCTGGCGCATCAGCCAGGCCAGCTTGAACGCGGCGGCGGCATGGCTCAGCCCCTCGGCGCGCACGTTGGAGATGCAGTTGCGCTCCGCGTCGCTGCGCCCGCGCCGGGGCGCGTGCGTAAGGTAGATGCCCAGGCTGTCGGGCGAGCTCAGGCCCGGGCGCTCGCCGATCAGCATGGCGCTCATGGCCGCGCCCAGCAGCTCGCCCACTTCGTCGGCCACCGCCACGCGGGCCTGCCGCACCACGACCACCGGCGCCAGCACGGCATCCGGCGGCAGCAGCGGCGCCAGCGCCCGCAGCAGCGGCACGGCGTGGCGCTGCACGGCCAACGACGAGAGGCCGTCGCCCACCACCACGCACAGGGTGGGGCGAACGCCCGCCTGCGCGGCGCGTGCCTGCAGGGCCAGGGCGTCTTCGGGGTGCAGCTGGCGGCCCAGATCGGGGCGGCGCAGATAGGTGGTGCGGTCCTCGGCACGGCTGCGGGCCTGCAGCACCTCGTGCCCGGCCCCCCGCAGCGCGTCGGCCAGGGCCTCGGTGTCCAGCGGAGCGTGGATGGCGTCGCGGGCCATGGCGTGCGCCCAGCCGAAGCGCAGCGCCTCGTCGGTGGGAAGGGCCACGCCGGCGCGGCCGAGCGCGATGCGCGCCGGCGTGGCCTGGCGCCAGTCCTGCCAGGGCATGGGGGTGACCAGGGGCGCGGCGGCCGGGGTCGGGCCGGGGTCTGGGGGGGTACGGGCGGCCATGGCGGTCAAGGGGCGGCCGTGCCCAGCAGATGGGCCAGCGCCAGCGGCGCCGCGCCGCCCTGCAGCCGGCCCTGGGCGGTGGCGAGGCCCTGGCGCTGCAGCCAGGCCTCGAATTCGGGCGCGCGCTGCAGGCCCAGCGTGTCGCGCAGGAAAAGCGCGTCGTGGAACGAGGTGCTCTGGTAGTTCAGCATGATGTCGTCCGCTCCCGGCACGCCGATGAGGAAGTTCAGCCCGGCGGTGGCCAGCAGCACCAGCAGCGTGTCCATGTCGTCCTGGTCGGCCTCGGCATGGTTGGTGTAGCAGATGTCGCAGCCCATGGGCAGGCCCATCAGCTTGCCGCAGAAATGGTCTTCCAGCCCGGCGCGGATGATCTGCTTGCCGTCGTAGAGGTATTCGGGGCCGATGAACCCCACCACCGTGTTCACCAGCAGCGGGTGGTAGCGGCGCGCCAGCGCATAGGCGCGCACCTCGCAGGTTTGCTGGTCCACGCCGTGGTGGCCGCCGGCCGAGAGGGCGCTGCCCTGGCCGGTCTCGAAGTACATGACGTTGTCGCCCACGGTGCCGCGCCGCAGCTGCAGCGCGGCGTCGTAGGCCTCGTCCAGCACGGAAATGCTCACGCCGAAGCCGCTGTTGGTCTTCTCGGTGCCGCCGATGGACTGGAACACCAGGTCCACCGGCACGCCCGCGTTCATCAGCTGCAGCGTGTTGGTGACGTGGGTCAGCACGCAGGCCTGGGTGGGAATCTCCAGGCCCTGGATCAGCGTGTCGAACATGCGGCACAGGTTTTCGAGCGTGGCCATGCTGTCGGACACCGGGTTGATGCCGATCACCGCGTCGCCCGCGCCCAGCATGAGTCCGTCCAGCACCGAGGCGGCCACGCCGCGCAGATCGTCGGTGGGGTGGTTGGGCTGCAGCCGCACGGCGATGCGGCCGGCCAGCCCCAGCGTGTTGCGAAAGCGCGTGACCACGCGGCATTTGCGCGCCACGGCGATCAGGTCCTGGTTGCGCATGAGCTTGCTCACCGCCGACACCATCTCGGGCGTAAGGCCGGGCGCGAGGGCCGCCAGCGCCTCGGGCGTCGCCGAGTCGCCCAGCAGCCAGTTGCGCCAGTCGCCCACCGTCATGTGGCGGATGGGCGCGAAGGCGGCGGCATCGTGCCCGTCGATGACGAGGCGCGTGATGGCGTCGTCTTCATAGGGCACCAATGCCTCGTTCAAAAAGGTGGAAAGCGGCAAATCGGCCAGCACGTGGCGCGCCGCCATGCGCTGCTGCGCGGTGGCCGCGCCCACCCCGGCCAGGTAGTCGCCCGAGCGCGCCGGGCTGGCATGCGCCATCACCTGGCGCAGGTCGTCGAAGGCATGGCCCTGGCCGCCCAGGGTGGCGTGGTAGCGCATGGCGCAAGCTCCTTCCTTCAGCGGGTGGATGCATCCAGCAGGGCGTCGGGCGCGGCCTCGGCGCGGCGGCTGGCGGTAGCAGCGTAATACACCCAGGCCAGCGCCATCAGCGCGAGAAACACCGCTGCCAGCACGGTGTTGAACCACACCATGGCGATCAGGCACACCACGCCCAGCGCCAGCGCCAGCACGGGGAAGAAGGGATAGAGCGGGGCGCGGTAGGGCCGGTGCATGCCGGGCTCGGTGCGGCGCAGGCGCAGCAGTGCGGCCATGGAGACGATGTACATCACGATGGCGCCGAAAACCGCCATGGTCACGATGTTGGCCGTCAGCGTCTGGCCGCCGAACTGCACCCACTCGTCGCTGAAGATCGCCAGCACGCCCACCACGCCGCCCGCCAGCAGGGCGCGGTGCGGCGTGTTGAAGCGGGGGCTGAGCTGGGCGAAGGCGCGGGGCAGGTAGCCGGCGCGGGCCAGCGCGAAGATCTGGCGCGAGTAGCCCATGATGATGCCGTGGAAGGAGGCCACCAGCCCGAAGAGGCCGATCCACACCATCATGTGCAGCCAGCCGCTGTCCGCGCCCAGCAGCGCCTTCATGGCCTGGGGCAGCGGGTCGTTGATGTTCGAAAGCGTGCGCCAGTCGGTCACGCCGCCGGCCATGACCATCACCCCGAAGGCCAGCGCCACCAGCGTCAGGATGCCGGCGATGTAGGCGCGCGGAATGGTGCGCTGCGGGTCGCGGGCCTCTTCGGCCGCCATGGCCGCGCCTTCGATCGCCAGGAAGAACCAGATCGCGAACGGAATGGAGGCGAAGATGCCCGCCACGGTGGCGCCGCTGAAGGTGTCGCTGCCGGCCCAGCCCAGGTGGGCGAACTGCGTCCACGACCAGCCGGGGCTGACCACGCCCATGAACACCAGCAATTCGAAGATGGCCAGCAGCGTGACGATCAGCTCGAACGTGGCGGCGATGCCCACGCCCACCCAGTTCAGCCCAATGAACACCACGTAGGCGCCCAGCGCGATGTACTTGGCGTTGATGGCCGGGAACTGCACGTTCAGGTAGGCACCGATGGCCAGCGCGATGGCCGGCGGCGCGAAGACGAATTCCACCAGCGTGGCGTAGCCCGCCACGAAGCCGCCCGCCGGCCCGAAGGCGCGCCGCGCATAGGCGAAGGGGCCGCCCGCGTGCGGGATGGCGGTGGTGAGCTCGGTGAAGCTGAAGATGAAGCTGGTGTACATGGCGGCCACCAGCACGGTGGCGACGAGAAAGCCCAGCGTGCCGGCGCTGGCCCAGCCGTAGCTCCAGCCGAAGTATTCGCCGGAGATCACCAGCCCGACGGCGATGCCCCAGAGCTGGAAGGTGCCCAGCACCTTCTTCAGGTGCGGCGCGTGGGTGCCGGGGGTGGGTGGTGTGGGCTGGTCGTGCATGGGAGTGCGCCTTGCGGGATGGAGGGTGGCCCCATTGCACCAACGGCGGGCCGTGCCTGCCTATCCCGATCGGGCAAACCGGTGCGCGGCCCCCGTTTTTTTCCGATCAGGGATAGCGACACCGGGGTTTCGCGCGACGGCTGGTGTCTTTCTTGCATCGCTGGCGCCATCCACCGCCCGAATGCTCCACGCCATGGCTGCCCCGCCCACCTCCCGCACTGCCCCGGTGCCCGCCGGCCTGGGCGCCGTGCGCTGGAGGGTGCGCGCCAGCGACGATGTGAACGAGCATGCCGACCAGCTCTCCGACTGGTCGCAGGAATACGACCAGCTGCGCGGCGGCCGCTTTGCCGGACGGGTGCGTGAGCTGTGGCTGAGCGGCCCGCGCCTGCAGGTGTTCCACGAACACACGTCGCAGCCCACCAGCCAGCAGTGCGCGCCCTGGGCCGGGTCGGTCTGGTTCGGCCTGCCCGACGCACGCTGTGCGCAGCCCCTGCATTTCTGCGGCACCGAGTGGCGCACCGACGCCCAGCGCCCCGTGCTGCGGGCCCGCGCCAGCGGCGGCTTCACGCTGCGCACACCGCAAGACTTCGGCATCTACGGCGTGGTCATGGACCAGCAATGGCTCGGCGCCGAAGCCGACGCGATGCAGCTGCGTGGCGCAGCGGCCCTGCTGGCCAGCCCCGCGCATGCCGTGCCGCTGCCGCCGGCCGCGCACGCGGCGCTCTGCGCCACCATCGAGGCCCTGCTGCGGCTCTCGGACGGCGCGGCGGAGTCCGCCTGCACCGAGCGCCACCAGGCGCTGGCCCGGCAACTGCTGCGGCTGCTGTGCGGCGACGCCGCCGCGGTGGATGCCGCTTGCGCCGCGCCCCGGGGCAGGGCGCAACGCCGCTTCGCCCTGGTAATGGCCGCGCGCGCCTGGGCGTGCCAGCCGTGCGCCGAGGGCGACGAGGCCCGCGACCTGCCGGCGCTGTGCGAGCACCTGCACGTCACCCGGCGCACGCTGCAGAACCACTTCCATGCGGTGCTGGGGCAGTCGCCCGCCGAGTTCCTCAAGGCCGTGCGGCTCAACGCCTGCCGGCGGGCCCTGCGCACCGCCGCGCCGGGCGACACGGTGCAGGACACGGCCGCGCGCTGGGGCTTCTTCCACATGGGCCATTTCTCGCAGGACTACAAATCCCTCTTCGGCGAAGCGCCTTCGCACACCCTGCGCCAGCACGCGGGGCAGAGTCGGTAGCACAATCGTCCGTCTGGCGCGGCGGTTGTTCGCACCCGGTTGCCGGGGCCGCCGGCGCCGCCCGCCCACCGCACGAAAGAAGAGCCGCCCATGAACGCCCGCATCCCGTCTTCCGCCTTCCAGCCCGACCAGGCCCTGTCGCAACTCAGCCAGCGCTGGGACGAAGGAATCCTGCCGCAGCTGACCGACTACATCGCCATCCCCGCCAAGTCGCCCGGCTTCGCGCCCGACTGGGAGCAGCAGGGCCTGCTCGACCGCGTGCTGCGCAATGCCGCCGAATGGGTCGTGGCGCAGAAGGTGCCGGGCCTGAAACTCGAGATCGTGCGCATGCCCAGCCGCACGCCGGTGCTGTTCTTCGAGGTGGACGGCACCCAGCCGCAGGCCGCCAGCGGTCCCACCGTGTTGATGTACGGCCACCTCGACAAGCAGCCCGAGTTCGACGGCTGGCGCGCCGACCTGGGCCCCTGGACGCCCAAGTACGAGGACGGCAAGCTCTACGGGCGGGGCAGCGCGGACGACGGCTACGCCGTCTACGCCAGCATCGCCGCCGTGCAGGAACTGAAGCGCCAGAACGTGCCCCACCCGCGCATCGTCGGCCTGATCGAGACCTGCGAGGAAAGCGGCTCGCGCGACCTGCTGCCCTACATCGAGCAGCTGCGCCCCCGCCTGGGCGACGTGGCGCTGGTGATCTGCCTCGACTCCGGCGCCGGCAACTACGACCAGCTCTGGCTCACCACCAGCCTGCGCGGCATGGCCAGCGGCACGCTCAAAGTGGAGATCCTGACCGAAGGCGTGCATTCGGGCGACGCCTCGGGCCTGGTGCCCTCGTCGTTCCGCATCATGCGGCAGGTGCTCGACCGGCTGGAGGACTCCGCCACCGGCCGCCTGCTGCCCGCCAGCTTCCACTGCAACGTGCCGGCCGAGCGGCTGGCGCAGGCGCGCGCCACCGCCGCCATCCTGGGCGACGAGATCTACCGGCGCTTTCCGTGGGCGCACTACGACTGCGGCGGCTCCACCACCTTCGCGCTGCCCACCACCACCGAGCCGGTCGAGGCGCTGCTCAAGCGCACCTGGGAGCCCACGCTCAGCGTCACCGGCGCCGAGGGCTTTCCGGCGCTGCAGGACGCGGGCAACGTGCTGCGGCCCTACACCGCCTTCAAGCTCAGCCTGCGCCTGCCGCCCCTGGTGGACGCCGCCCGCTGCGTGCAGGAGATGAAGGCGCTGCTGGAAGACAACGCGCCCTACCAAGCGAAGGTCACCTTCGAATCCGCCGGCGCCGCCACCGGCTGGAACGCGCCCGACACCGCCCCGTGGTTCGAAAACGCGCTCAACGCCGCCAGCCGGGCGCAGTTCGGCGCGTCGTGCGGCTACATCGGCCAGGGCGGCACCATTCCGCTCATGAACCTGCTGAGCCAAGGCTTCCCGAAGGCGCAGATGATGGTCTGCGGCGTGCTCGGCCCCAAGAGCAACGCCCACGGCCCCAACGAATTCCTGCACGTGCCCTACGCCAAGAAGCTCACCGCCGCCGTGGCGCAGGTCATCGCCAGCCTGCCGCCCGCCGGCGCGGCCGAAGCCGCTGCCTGAATCCCTCGCCGCCGCAGCGCCCCGTGCCCGAGTCCGCGCCCGCCACGCTGAGCCCCTACACGGCCAGCGACGGCGAGAACCTCGCCGTGCAGGACTGGCCCGTGCAGGGCGGCGCGACGCGCGGCACTGTGCTGCTGGTGCACGGCCTGGGCGAGCATGCCGGCCGCCACGACGCGCTGGCGCGCCGTCTCAACGGCTGGGGCTTCGCCGTGCGCGGCTACGACCAGTACGGCCACGGCGAATCGGCCGGCCCGCGGGGCGGGCTGACGTCGGACACCCGCCTGCTGGACGACCTGGCCGATCTGGCCCGGGCCACCCGCGCCCGCCTGCCCGCCGGCCAGCCGCTGGTGCTGCTGGGCCACAGCCTGGGCGGGCTGGTGGCGGCGCGCTTCGTGGCGGAATCGTCGGCGAACGGGTGGCCGCCGGTCGACGCGCTGGTGCTCTCGTCGCCCGCGCTCGATGCCGGCCTGAACCCGCTGCAGCGCCTGCTGCTGGCCACGCTGCCGCGCATCGCGCCCGACCTGCGCGTGGGCAATGGCCTGGACGTGGACGCGCTCTCGCACGACCCCGCCGTGGCCGCCGCCTACCGGGCCGACCCGCTCTGCCACGACCGCATCAGCGCCCGGCTGGCCCGTTTCATCGCCGAGAGCGGCCCGGCCGTGCTCGCCCGGGCGGCCGACTGGCCCGTGCCCACGCTGCTGCTCTGGGCCGGCCAGGATCGGCTGGTGCGTCCGGCCGGCAGCGCCGCCTTCGCTGCCGCTGCGCCGCCGGCCATGGTGCAGGCGCACTGCTTCGACGCGCTGTTCCACGAGATATTCAACGAGCGGGACGCCGGCCCCGTCTTCGCCCGGCTGTCGCAGTGGCTGGCGGCGCAGTGCCCGGGCTGACCGGCGATTTTTTTACTCCAATCGGCCTCCAGCGCCCTTTGCATCGGCGCATGGTGCTATTGAAATGGTAGTGTTGGGTGGTTTCCTGGCCGGGGCGTGCCCTGGCTTCACTGACGGGCGTAGTCCCCTCTGGGCACCTTGTCCGCCTTCGTCTCCACCGGGTTGGCCGTAAGCGACTGCGCCGCGAAGGCGCGCATGAATTCACCGGCTTTGGCGACGGGCGCGGCGAGCCAGGCGGCGTGCGTGCCTTCGCTCAGGATGGCGGGCATGCGCTTTTCGCTGCCGGGCTGGCCGTAGCGGTGCAGCAGGGCGTGGCTGTTGGCGTTGACGGTGAGCAGGGTGAAGCTCAGCAGGGTGTCGCCGTCCGGCCCCGTCCAGCGGGCCCAGAGGCCGGCCACGCCCAGGGGCGCGCCGTCGATGCGGGCGATGCGCGTGGCCACCGGCTTGCCGCTGCGCAGGTCGTCCACATAGAACGCCTGCATCGGGACGATGCAGCGCTGGCCCTGCAGCCAGGCGTCGCGGAACGGGGTGGAGGTGGTGACGGTCTCCGAGCGGGCGTTGACCAGCTTGGGCGCGCGCAGCCGGCCGTCGGAAGCGGACTTGACCCAGTGCGGCACCAGGCCCCATTGCACCTGCAGCAGCTCGCGTTCGCGCTCGCGCTCCGGCGGCGGGGCATCGGCGGGGCTGTCAGGACCGGCCGTGGCGTCCGCCGTGCTGCCCTGCGGCGCCAGGCGGATCATGTAGCCCGGCTTGCGCGGCTTGATGCGGCGCTCGCCCAGGTCGGCGGGGGCGGGCACCTTGAACACGTCGGGATAGGCGTCGGGGGTGGTGAGGGCGTCGTAGCGGATCGTCATGCGGGCCATGGTACCCCGCCGGGCGCCCCATGCAGCATGAAAAAGGCCTCTGGCGCTTGATGTGCAAGCGCCTGAAGCTATTAAAAGAATAGCAATCGGAGCGGTGGAACGGGCGGGCGCAGGACGGCGGCCGCATTCCGCGCTCAGGTCATCCACGTCACCCGGTTGCGGCCTGCGGCCTTGGCGGCGTAGAGCGCGCGGTCGGCCCGCTCCAGCGTGTCCTCCAGCGCCTCGCCCGGGCGCAGGCAGGTCACGCCGATCGACACCGTCATCTGCAGCGGCGGGCTGCCGGGCCGCTCCAGCCGCTCGGCCGCGACGGCGTGGCGCACGCGCTCGAGCAGGTCGTCGGCCGGCGCGAGCGGGGTGTTGCACAGCAGCAGCACGAATTCCTCGCCGCCCCAGCGGGCCAGCACGTCGCTCGCGCGCACGCTGGCGCGCACGGTGCGGGCGAACGCCTGCAGCGCCCGGTCGCCCACCGCGTGGCCGTGGGTGTCGTTGACGGCCTTGAAGTGGTCGATGTCCAGCTGCGCCAGCAGCAGCGGCTGGCCCGAGCGCTGGGCGCGCAGCACCTCCAGGCGCAGCACCTCCAGCATGTAGCGGCGGTTGGGCAGGCCGGTCAGCTCGTCGTGCGTGGCCAGCTTGCGCACCTGCTCCACCGCCTGGGCCAGCTCGTAGCGCTGGCGGCGCAGGTGGTCGCGGGTGGCCTGCACGCGGCGGGTCAGGAAGGTGCAGCTGAGCAGCACCACCACGATCATGACGGCGTAGGCGAGCGACAAGGCCTGCGAATGGCCGGGTTCGCGGCGCCATTCGACCACCCCGCCGGCGATGCCGAAGAGCACCAGCGCATAGACCATCACGCCGATCATCTGGCGCGGCGTGAGCCCGAACATGCCGAACATCATCACCACCGCCAGGATGGGCAGCGCGATGCCGCGCGCCGGCCCGGCGATCACATAGGCCACCGCGTTGCAGGCGATGGCGTAGAGGATCTGCGCATGGGTGAGCGAGGGGTCGGCGAAGCGCAGCGAATAGCCGCTGCGGATCAGCCCATAGACGAGCACCAGGCCGGCGACGCACATCACCGTCCAGGCGTTCACCAGCCGCGAATCCGCCAGCCCGACCGCCGCGACGATGTGCATGGCCAGCATGCAGCAGAGCATCAGCAGCGCCGCCAGGCCCGCCATGGTCAGCCGCTGGCGCTGGCGCCGGTCGCCGGTCAGCACCCAGTCGTGCAGCCGCTGCCCCAGGCTGCGGTGGCGGCGGGGCGCCTGCCCGCCGGCCCGCGCAAGGTCGCCGTCGGCACGGTCCTGGGCCTGGCCAGGGTGCCAGGCGGCGGGCGAATCGGCCTCGTGCAAGCAGCGTCCTTTCATCAAAGTGGTGGCCTCGGCGGGGCTGCTTCGTTCATCGGGGGCCGTCCGGCGCATTCTAGGTTCGGCGCCGGCCGGCGTCAGCCCCGGGCTGGCGGAGCGAAGCGCGGCCGTGCAAGGGCGCTCGACGGCGGCGCACCGCGCCGGCGGGAACGGGCCCCGCCCCCGGATGGCAGGCAGCGGCCTGCGGCACGTCGCAAACATCGTGGTGGGCGAAGGCAGGCGCGCACGTAGGCGGAAACCGGCAGACCGCGCCGTGCCGCCAGGCGGGCGTTCGGCCCCCGGCATGACGGCCTGCCGGGCCGGTGCCCGTCAGCCGAACACCAGCTGGGCCAGTGCCGCCACCGAGGCCGTTTCCGCCCGCAGCACCCGGGCGCCCAGGCTGGCGGGCAGAAAGCCGGCGGCCAGCGCGGCGTCTTCCTCCTGCGCCGTGAGGCCGCCTTCGGGGCCGTGCAGCACCCAGACAGGGGCGTCGCCCGCGCCCGCCGCATCCCGCAGCGGGCGCGTGCCGGGCCGCAGCGACAGCACCAGCCGCGACGCACCGCCTTGCACGCCGCCTGGCACGCCGCGCAGGGCGTCGGCCAGCGGCAGGGGCGCGTGCACCAGCGGCACGCGGTTGCGGCCGCACTGCTCGCAGGCCGCCACGGCGATCGCCTGCCAGTGCGCCTGGCGCTTGGCGGCGCGCTCGCCCGAGAGCTTGAGCACGCTGCGCGCCGCGGCCACCGGCTGGATGCTGGCCGCGCCCAGTTCGGTGGCTTTTTCGACCAGCCAGTCCATGCGCTCGTTGGCCGGCATGCCCACCAGCAGGTGCACGGCGCGCGCGGCTTCGCGCTCGACGGGGTCGTGCGCGCCCACGTCCACGTCGACGTCGGAGCGGCCCATGCGCGTGACGGTGGCGGCATGCTCGCCGCCGCGCCCGTCGAAGAGCGTGATGGCATCGCCCGGCTGCAGCCGCAGCACCTGCACGTGGCGCGCGGCGGTGGGGGGCAGCGCGATGGCGGCGCCGGGCGCCAGCGGCAAGGGGCAGTGGAAACGGGGCATTGCTATTGAATTGATAGCTGCATGCGCTGATTTATCAAGCGCTGGCGGCTGATTTGCCTATGAAACCAGGCGGGTTGTCAGACCCGGCCGAAGGCGTAGCCCATGGGCGCCTGCGTACCCTTGATGTGGTCGATCACCTTGAGCAGCGGCCCCAGCTCGCGGTAGCGGTCGGCCGTGGAGCGGATGTAGCCGATGAACCGGGGCGTGTCGGCCAGGTAGCGGGGCTTGCCGTCGCGCAGCGTGAGCCGCGCGAAGATGCCGGCCACCTTCAGGTGGCGCTGCAGGCCCATCCATTCCACGCCGCGATAGAACTCGCCGAAGTCGTCGCCCCAGCCGCTGGCGCTGCCCGCGCCCAGCAAACCCGCACGGCGGGCCTTTTCCCAGTAACGCACGGTAATGTCGATGACGAATTCCTCGTCCCAGGAGATGAAGGCGTCACGCAGCAGGCTGGCGATGTCGTAGGTGACGGGGCCGTAGACGGCGTCCTGGAAGTCGAGCACGCCGAGCGGTGCGCGATCGCCATCGGGATGGGCCATCAGGTTGCGGGTCATGAAGTCCCGGTGCACGAACACCTGGGGGGCCGAAAGGTTCTCCCGCACGATGGCGTCGAAGGCGCGCTGCAGCGTCGCCTGCTGCGTCTCGTCCAGCACCACGCCGGCGCGGTGGCGGGCCACGTACCAGTCGGGAAAGAGGGCCAGCTCACGGCGCAGCAGCGGCTCGTCGTAGGCCGGCAGCACGCCGGGGCGAGAAGCCAGCTGCCACTGCAAGAGCGTGTCGGCCGCCTGCATGTACCAGGCGTGGGCGGCGTCGGGCCGGGCCGGGTCCAGCCGCTCGATCACCGTCTGCCGGCCCAGATCGCTCAGCAGCATGAAGCCGTTCGCCTCGTCCCAGGCCAGGATGTCCGGCACGCGCAGGCCCGCCGCCTGCATCAGCCCCTGCACATGCGCGAACGGGCGGCAGTCTTCCTTGTCGGGCGGCGCGTCCATCACGATGCAGCTGCCCCCGCCGGCGCGGTCCAGCCGCAGGTAGCGGCGAAAGCTCGCGTCGGCCGATGCCGGGCGCAGCGTGTGCGGCAGCACGCCGTGCGCGGCGGCCAGGGGCGCCAGCCAGGCATCGAAAGCGGCGTGGCGGGCGGGGTCGGCCCAGGCGACGGCGGCGGCACCGGGCACGGGCGAGGCGGCCGCGGGGGCCGGGGAGGAGGGTGGGTGGCTCATGGATAATCCGATTCTAGAACCCGGCCCGCCCCCCGCCGGGTGGCCCGCTGCGCCCGCGCCGCCCCGCCGAACGGCTGATTCCATGGACCGCCTCGCCTTGCCCGACCTGCTTTCACCGCCGACTTCCCCGCCGACCGCTGCCGCTGCATCCAGGGTGCGCTTCACCGCATCGAAGGTGCGCGCCACTGCAGTGCGCTTCGAGCGCAGCCGGCTGGCCCAGCTCGCCGCCTGGATGCTCTGCGGCGTGCCGCTGGGCGTGCTGGCGCAGATCGCCCCCGCCGACGCACCGGAGGCCGCCGCTGCCGCCAGCCCGGCCGCGCCGCTGCGCAGCAGCCCGATGCTGCAGGAAACCATCCCGGAGGGCACGCGCAGCCAGCTGCCCACCTTCCTCATGGGCGACCAGCTCATCGTGCAGCCCGACATCAAGGCCACGCTGGACGGCCACGCCGAGCTGCGCCGCGCCGACACCGTCATCCGCGCCGACCGCATGGACTACGACATGCCGGAGGACCTGGCCACCGGAACCGGCAACGTGCGCATCAACAGCGCGGGCAACGTCTACCAGGGCTCGCAGCTGCAATTGCGGGTCGATGCGTTCAACGGGTACTTCGACGACGTCAACTACCGGCTGCTGGCCAACTCCGCCCATGGCGAGGCCACGCGGGTGGACTTCATCGACCGCGACCGCACCGTGGTGCACAGCGGCAACTACACCACCTGCCAGCGCAACGACGAGGCCACCTGGCAGCCCGACTGGATCCTGCGGGCGCGCACCATCCGGCTGGACAAGGCCGAGGACGTGGGCACCGCCGAGAACGCGGTACTCGAATTCAAGGGCGTGCCCATCCTGCCGGTGCCACGCATCACCTTCCCGCTGTCCGACCGCCGCAAGTCGGGCCTGCTGCCGCCCACCGTCGGCATCGACAGCGTGAGCGGCATCGAGTATTCGCAGCCCTATTACTGGAACATCGCGCCCAACCGCGACGCCACCATCACCCCCACGGTGCTGAGCAAGCGCGGCGTGAACCTGGCGGCCGAGTTCCGCTACCTCGAACCCACCTACAGCGGCGAGCTGTTCGGCGACTACCTGCCCTCCGACCGCCTGCGCGACCGCGACCGCTGGGCCTACGGCATCAAGCACCGGGGCAGCATCGACAGCCCCATCGGCGGGCTGGGGCTGAACATCAACCTGCGCCGTGTGAGCGACGACCAGTACTGGCGCGACTTCAGCTTGCGCGGCGCGGGCGGCACCACCGCCGCCGACCGCCTGAACCAGCGCCTGCTGCCCGGCGAGGCATCGCTGTCATGGGCGCGGGGCGAGCATTCCCTGAGCGCGCGCATCGTCAAGTGGCAGACGCTGCAGGACGTCGATTCCCCCATCCTGCCGTCGTATGACCGGCTGCCGCAGCTGCACTGGCGCTATGCGCCCGTGCAGCTGGCCGGGGGCTTCGACGCCAGTGTGGACGCCGACTACACCGACTTCCACGCCGACCGGACGCTCACCGGCCAGCCCAACGCACGGCGCAGCTATGCCATGGCGCAGATCAGCCGGCCCTTCCTGGCACCGGCCGGCTTCATCACGCCGCGTGTGCAGCTGCATACGTCGCAGTACGAATTCGACGCGCCGCTCTCGAACGGCCAGCGCAGCTACCAGCGCACGCTGCCCACCTTCAGCCTGGACAGCGGCCTGGTGTTCGAGCGCGACACGCAGTTCTTCGGCCGCAGCTTCCTGCAGACGCTGGAGCCGCGCGCCTTCTACACCTACACGCCGTTCCGGGACCAGAGCATGCTGCCGGTGTACGACACGGCGCCGAACGACTTCAACTTCGCCTCCATCTACACCGAGAACGCGTTCGGCGGCAACGACCGCTTCGCCGACAACAACCTGCTGACGCTGGGCGTCACCAGCCGCCTGCTCGACTCCGACACCGGCGCCGAGGTGGTGCGCGGCGGCATCGCCCAGCGCCTGCGCTTTTCCGACCAGGACGTGACCATGCCGGGCGGCACGCCCGTGAGCGACCGGCTGTCCGACGTGCTGCTGGGCGCCGGCATCAACTGGACGCGGGAATGGGCGCTCGACTCGCTCGTGCAGTACAACCCCAAGACCGGCCGCTCGCTGCGCACCACCGTGGGCGCGCGCTACATGCCGGGCAGGTACCGCACCCTCACCGCCGCCTATCGCCTGCAGCGCGTGACCGACGTCATCACCGAGCCCAGCGAACAGATGGACGTGGGCTGGCAGTGGCCGCTGGCCCTGCCCTGGGGCGATGGCGGCAGCGCCGCAGGGGCCGCCGGCCGCGAAGGGGGCCGCTGGTACAGCGTGGGCCGGCTCAACTACAGCCTGAAGGACCGCCGCCTGGTGGATACCGTGGTGGGCGTGGAATACCAGGGCTGCTGCTGGATCGGCCGCGTGGTGCTCGAGCGCCTGCAGAACACCATCACCTCGGCCAATACGCGCCTCCTGTTCCAGATCGAGTTCTCCGGCTTCTCGCGCCTGTCGCTCGGCTCCAACCCGCTCACCAGCCTGCAGAAGAACGTGCCTGGCTACCAGGTGCTGCAACAGAACACCGCGGTGCCCAGCCGCTTCTCCAACTACGATTGACGCCCCGGCCCGGCCCGGCCCTGACCGCCGCGCCCCGGCGCGCCGGGCCCTACGGGAACCGCCACCCCGCCTCCACACTCTGAACACGCCATGAAACAACGCGCCATCACCCTCGGCCTGGCCTGCCTGACCGCCCTGGCGGGCACCGTGCCGCCGGCCGTCCACGCGCAGGGCCTGCGGCCTTCTTCCGGGACCGGGCTGAGCGCAGGCTCCACGGGCTCCGGCGCAGGCGGCTTTCCGCGCAACACGACCGCCATCACCCTGCCCGCCCCCGGCGGCAGCGGCAACGCCGCCGCGCTGCCGCGCCAGGCCGACTACATCGTGGCCGTGGTCAATTCCGAGCCCATTACCAACAACGAAGTGCGCACCCGCCAGGCCCGCATGGAGGCGCAGATCGCCGCCCAGGGCGGCGAGCGGCCCTCGCAGGCGCGCATCGCCAAGGAAGTGCTGGAGCGCTTGGTGCTCGAGAAGATCCAGCTGCAGCTGGCGGCCGAGGGCGGCATCAAGGTGGACGACCTGGCCGTGACGCAGGCCGCGCAGTCGGTCGCGCGCCAGAACAGCGTCAGCACGGACGAGATGTACCGCCGCCTGGCGCAGGACGGCATCAGCCGCGAGCGCTTCATGCAGGAGCTGCGCAACCAGCTGCTCATGCAGCGCCTGCGCGAGCGCGAGGTCGAATCCCGCGTGAAGGTGAGCGACCTGGAAGTCGACCAGTACCTGCGCGACCAGCAGAGCAGCGCCGACCCTTCCAAGTTCGAGATCAACCTGGGCCACATCCTGGTCGTGGTGCCCGAGGGCGCCGCGCCCGAGGTGGTGGAGCAGCGCCGGGCGCGCGCCCAGGCCGCGGCCGACCGCGTGCGCGGCGGCGAAGACTTCGCCACGGTGGCGCGCGATGTGTCGGAAGCGCCGGAAGGCGCCAAGGGCGGCGAGCTGGGCCTGCGCCCGGCCGACCGCTATCCCGAGCTGTTCCTCAACGCCACCGCCCGCACGGCGGTGGGTGGCGTCGTCGGGCCGGTGCGCTCGCCCGCCGGCTTCCACGTGCTGAAGGTGATCGAGAAGACGCGCCCCGGCGTGGCCGCCACGGCCATCCAGACGCATGCCCGCCACATCCTGCTGCGCGCCAGCCCACAGCTGTCCGAGGCCGCCGCCGCGCAGCGCCTGGCCGACTACCGCAGCCGTATCGAGGCCGGCACCGCCGACTTCGCCACGCTGGCGCGCGAACACTCGCAGGACGGCAGCGCCAAGGAAGGCGGCGACCTGGGCTGGGCCGGCCCCGGCCGCTACGTGCCCGAGTTCGAGGAGGCGCTCGCCAACCTCAGGCCCGGCGAGATCAGCCAGCCCGTGGTGTCGCGCTTCGGCGTGCACCTGATCCAGCTGCTGGACCGCCGCGAAGCCAAGCTCACGCAGCGCGAACAGCGCGACGCGGTGCGCGACGTGGTGCGCGAGAAGAAACTCGACGAGGCCTACGCCAACTGGATGCAGGAGATCCGGGGCCGCGCCTACGTCGAATTCCGCGACCCTCCCCAATGAGCGGCGGCGGCAAGCACGTTGCGCGCAAGCGCTTCGGCCAGCACTTCCTCAGCGACGGCGGCATCATCGACGCCATCGTCCGCGCCATCGACCCGCGCCCCGGCCAGCCCATGGTCGAGATCGGCCCGGGCCTGGCCGCGCTCACGCAGCCGCTGGTCGAGCGCCTGGGCCGCCTCACCGTCATCGAGCTCGACCGCGACCTGGCGGCCCGCCTGCGCCTGCACGGCCAGCTCGACGTGATCGAATCCGATGTGCTGAAAGTGGACTTTGCGCAGGTGGCAAAAGGCTTGGCTGCTCCTAAAATCAGAGTGGTGGGCAACCTGCCCTACAACATCTCCACGCCCATCCTCTTTCATCTGCTGGAGCATGTGGGCGTGATCGAAGACCAGCACTTCATGCTGCAAAAAGAGGTGATCGACCGCATGGTCGCATCGCCCGCCACCAGCGACTACGGCCGCCTGTCGGTCATGCTGCAGTGGCGCTACGCCATGGAAGACGTACTCTTCGTGCCGCCCGAGAGCTTCGAGCCGCCCCCGCGCGTGGACAGCGCCGTCGTGCGCATGGTGCCGCGCGCCGAGCCCGCGCCCGTCGCCCCGAAGCTGCTGGAAGAGCTGGTGCAGGTTGCCTTCAGCCAGCGCCGCAAGCTGCTGCGCCACACCCTGGGCCGCTGGCTGGAGGCCCGCCAGTTCGCCGGCACCTTCGACACCCAGCGCCGCGCCGAGGAAGTGCCGGTCGCCGAATACGTGGCGCTGGCGCAGGCGTGCGCCTGAACAGGGGACGTTAAGGCTGCGGCCTTGGTTGGCCGAAGGGATGAGTGCTGAGATGTGTAAGGGTGACAGGCAGCTTCAATCCGACCGCCCTTCCGGCGCATGGCAGAGGTAGCCTGTCGCATGTGACCCCGCAGCAAAATGCCGCCACGGCGCTTGGAACGGTCACGGCCCAAGGCCAGCAGCAGCTGCGCAAGGGCCGCCCCGCCGCGCTGGCTGCGTCCCCCTTCCCCTAGCGCGAAGCGCGTAGAGAAAAGGGGCTGAGGACCGCGGCTCACGGCCTGCCTGTGCAGGCCGGGACGTGACCGAAGAGCCGCAGCCTCAGGCGGCGGTGCGGAGGCGCGTAGCGCCTCAGGGGGATGTACGAATTCAGGCCGCAGCCAGCCAGTAACCCGCATTGAACGGGCTGCTCATGCGCAGCGCCAGCGGAGAGACGTCCACCAGCTTGTCGGTGGGCATCTTCTCGCCCGTGGCGGGCTCGATCACGATCCCGATGGCCGGTGCCGAGACTGCGGCGGTGTCGCTGCGGGCCTCGCTGGCCCGTTCTGCCTGGCCGGTGGTTGCAGAACGGGCTACAGAAAAGAATAGAAACAGCGGAACGGGATCTTGCGGTCGCCCCAGTAGTCGGCTGCGTCGCGAAAGATGTCGAGCAGCTGTTCGCGCGCTTCCTTGTCGAACTTCACGGTGGCGGGAATCTGTTCCAGCACCACGATGAAGCCCGGCTGCGGGCCCGATTTGTGCAACGGGTCCGTCATGCAGTCGTACAGCGCGTCGAAATTCTTGCCGAAGTGCGCCGGGAAGGTGAACTGCGCGGCAATCAGGTCGAGCACGTCCTGCTTGGTCTGCGCGTGCGCCAGGTTGGCATACAGGAAATGCTGCCCCAGGGTGCTGGCGGCGTTCTGCAAGTCCTGCACCCGGAAGGCCCGGATCGACTGCACGATATTGCCGCGCACGCCGCGCAAGGGGTTGTCCTGGTCTCTACGAAGTGGCGTTTCCATCTCCGCGCTCTTTCATTCAGATGTCTACAAAAAAGAAGTTCCGCAAGACCGGTGGGAGGATCCGACGGAGGAAAAATTCCCAGGCCATCCACGCTGGGTGCGCCTTGGCGCCACGGTGAACGCCAGTGGCGTTCAGTGCCTGGCCTATCCGTCATTCCTTGATTTCACGGAAGCTCGCGTAGTGGTCGGCGGTATAGAAGCAGGCGTCCGGCGTGCGGGGCGGGCCTCCGCAGACGATGCGCCTCGCGCCGCGATTGCGGGCTCCCGGTGTCCTGACGGTGTACTCGCGGTAATAACCGCGCCGGTTGGCCGGCAGCAAGCGTTCCCGGTTGCCGAACACCGTTCCGTCCTTGTCATGGGGGAAGGGGCCGCCTTGGCGGATCAGCGCGTAGGTGGTGCGCCCCTGGGGGGGCAGCTCGGCCAGCGTGATCGGAGGGGGAGCGGTGACTTCGGGGGCACTGCGGGCCGATGCCGCCAGGGGCGACAGCGTGAACGCCAGACCCAGTGCGCCTATCCCTACGGCCTTGCAACTTGCTTTGTACGCCTGCAGGGCGACAGCCTTCAACATCAACGACACCTTTCAGAAACTACGGGTTAACCCGAAATTTCGACCCGCAAGTGTGACGGAAAGGTGCCCAAAAAGCAAGCGCCTGCCCAAAGATTGGGCAGGCGCTCTGCGGTCGGAAGGTGGATAAAAGTTAGCGCTCGCTCGGCACCCGGCGCTTATCGGGCCACGTTGGCATCGGCCACGGTCAGCGCCGTCATGTTGACGATGCGGCGCACGGTGGCGCTGGCCGTCAGCACGTGCACCGGTTCGGCCGCGCCCAGCAGCACCGGGCCGATGGCGATGCCGCCGCCGGCCGCCGTCTTGAGCAGGTTGTAGGAGATGTTGGCCGCGTCGATGTTGGGCAGCACCAGCAGGTTGGCGCTGCCGGCCAGCGTGCTGTGGGGCATGACCTGGGTGCGCAGCGCGGCATCCAGGGCCACGTCGCCGTGCATCTCGCCGTCCACTTCCAGCCAGGGGGCCTGCACGCGCAGCAGGTCCAGCGTCTGGCGCATCTTGACGGCGCTGGGCTGGTTGCTGGAGCCGAAGTTGGAATGCGACAGCAGCGCGGCCTTGGGCTTGATGCCGAAGCGCATCATTTCCTCGGCGGCCATGATGGTGATCTCGGTCAGTTGCTCGGCGGTGGGGTCGTAGTTGACGTGCGTGTCCACCAGGAACACCTGGCGGTCGGGCAGCATCAGGCCGTTCATGCAGGCGTAGGTGTTCACGCCCGCACGCTTGCCGATCACCTGGTCGATGTAGTTCAGGTGGTGCGCCGTGTGGCCCCAGGTGCCGCAGATCATGCCGTCCACCTCGCCCTTGTGCAGCAGCATGGCGGCGATCAGCGCCAGGCGGCGGCGCATCTCGATCTTGGCGATGGGCACCGTGATGCCCTTGCGTTCCGTCATGCGGTGGTAGGTCTGCCAGAAGTCGCGGTAGCGGTGGTCGTTCTCGACGTTCACCACGTCGTAGTCCACGCCTTCCTTCAGGCGCAGGCCGAACTTCTCGACGCGCTGGGCGATGATGGCCGGGCGGCCGATCAGCGTGGGGCGGGCGATCTTCTCGTCCACCACGATCTGCGCGGCGCGCAGCACGCGCTCTTCCTCGCCCTCGGCGTAGGCCACGCGCTTCTTGGCGGCCAGCTTGGCGGCGCTGACGATGGGCTTCATCATCGTGCCGGAGGCATAGACGAAGGTCTGCAGGTGGTCGCGGTAGGCGTCCATGTCGGCGATCGGGCGCTGGGCCACGCCGCTGTCGGCAGCGGCCTGGGCCACGGCCGGCGCGATCTTGATCATCAGGCGCGGATCGAACGGCTTGGGGATCAGGTATTCGGGACCGAAGGCCAGCGGCTCGCCCACATAGGCGGCGGCCACCACCTCGCTCTGCTCGGCCTGCGCCAGCTCGGCGATGGCATGCACCGCGGCGATCTCCATCTCCAGCGTGATGGTCGTGGCGCCGCAATCGAGCGCGCCGCGGAAGATGTACGGGAAGCACAGGACGTTGTTGACCTGGTTCGGGTAGTCGGTGCGGCCGGTAGCCATCACCACGTCGCCGCGCACGGCGTGCGCGTCCTCGGGCGTGATTTCCGGATTGGGGTTGGCCAGCGCGAAGATCACAGGGCGCGCCGCCATCTTGGCCACCATGGCAGGCTTGAGCACGCCGCCGGCCGAGAGGCCCAGGAACACGTCGGCGCCTTCGATGACCTCGCCCAGCGTGCGCAGGTCGGTCTTCTGGGCGAACTGGATCTTGTCCTCGTCCATCAGCTCGGTGCGGCCTTCGTAGACCACGCCGGCCAGGTCGGTGACGAACACGTTCTCGCGCTTCAGGCCCACCTTCAGCAGCAGGTTCAGGCAGGCGAGGGCCGCGGCGCCGGCGCCGGAGGCCACCAGGCGCACTTCGCCGATGTCCTTGTTCACCACCTTCAGGGCGTTGAGCATGGCGGCGGCCACCGTGATGGCAGTGCCGTGCTGGTCGTCGTGGAACACCGGAATGTTCAGGCGCTTGCGCAGCTCGCGCTCGACGTAGAAGCACTCGGGCGCCTTGATGTCTTCCAGGTTGATGGCGCCGAAGGTGGGCTCCAGCGCGGCGATGACCTCGACCAGCTTGGCCGGGTCCTTCTCGTTGATCTCGATGTCGAAGACGTCCACCCCGGCGAACTTCTTGAACAGAACCGCCTTGCCTTCCATCACCGGCTTGGAGGCCAGCGCGCCGATGTCGCCCAGGCCCAGCACGGCCGTGCCGTTGGAGATCACGCCCACCAGGTTGCCGCGCGAGGTGTAGCGGAAGGCGGCGGCGGGGTCCTTGACGATCTCCTCGCACGGAGCGGCCACGCCCGGCGAGTAGGCCAGCGCCAGATCGTGCTGGTTGACCATCTGCTTGGTGGCCGCGATGGCGATCTTTCCCGGCTTTGGAAACTCGTGGTATTCGAGGGCTGCTTGGCGCAGCAGGGCGCGTTTGTCTGGCGTGGCGCTGACCGGGGAGTTATCGGACATCAAGGGGTCTCCAGCTATGTGAAAGTCTGCCAGACCGCGCCAACAGAGCGCTCCAGGGCGCGTCGGGGTCTTGGGGGAGTGCGATTGTAGTCAGCCCGCCGTAGAAACCCTGGTAAGTAATTCGTCTTAATCCAAGCGAAGCACCCATGACCTCCAGACACCCACCGCCCCGCCAGCCGTTCAGGCCGGATCGAGCGGAAACACCGGCCGGCGCACGTTCCTGAACGGAAACAGCGCGTAGTTGGAGCTCGTCACCCCGGTCGGGCTGTCGCACTCGACCAGCGCATGCGAGAGCGGCACGAACACCGGCCGGCAGTACATGCGCGACTTGAGCAGCACGAAGTGGTGGGCCGTCGGGTCCACGCCCACGCAAGAGAACACGCCCAGGTCCCAGGGCTCGTGCGTGCGCTCGGTGACCACGATGCGCGCCCGGCCCGTGTCGAACAGCACCGTGCGGCCCATGGCGCAGCGCTGGCCGGTGTAGATGGGGCCGGTGACGGTGTATTCGCCGTCGCTGATGGCCACCACCGTGCCCTCGACGGCCACCGGCTCCTTGGCCACGCCGAGCTGGGTGAGCGGCACCTTGTTGCCCAGGCGCACGGTGGCGCGGGCACCCGTGCCCGCCGCGACGAGTTCGGCGACGGCCTCGGGGTCGCACAACGGGCCCACGGCGATGTCCTGCAGCCCTTCGGCCAAGGCCGCCTGCAGCACGTCCATCGAATCGCAGGTGCCGCCGGACATGCAGTTGTCGCTGTGGTCCAGCAGCAGCACCGGGCGGTCCGCGCCCTGGGCCAGGGCCTGGGCGCGGCGCAGCGACGCGTCCAGCGGTTCGCTGTCGTAGACGAACTCCGCACGCTCCTCCCAGATGGCGGCGGCGATGCGGTCGGCGGCGGCCTGTGCCGGCGCGGGGTGGTCAGCATCGGCGGTGACGACCACGCTCATGCAGGGCGCCTCGATGTCGGCAAGCGAGAAACCCGCGAACACCGTGGCGGCGGGAATGCCTTCGGCCTCGGCCGCGCGCGCCGCGTCCACGGCGCGCAGCATCGCGCCCTGCAGCGTGGTGCTGCGCAGCGTGTGGCCCATCATCGGCAGCGGATGCCAGCGCACGGTGTAGCGCGCCCGGCCCTGCAGCATGTCCAGCAGCAGGCGGCCGGCGTGCTCGCCGGTTTCGTACATGTCGATGTGCGGATAGGTCTTGAAGCCCACCATCACGTCGGCGTGGGCGACCATCTTGGGCGTGATGTTGCCGTGCAGGTCCAGCGCCACGGCCACGGGCACGCCCGGCGCGGCGGCGCGCACGCGCTCCAGCAGGTCGCCTTCGCCGTCGGGGCTGTTCTCGGCCACCATGGCGCCGTGCAGGTCCAGCAGGATGGCGTCGCAGCCGGGCGCGGCCTCGACGATGCGGCGGGTGAGCTCGTCGTAGGCGGCGGCATGCACCGGGCCGCTGGGGTTGGCCATGGCCGATACGGGCGTCACCATCTCGGCGTTCAGGCTGCGGGCCAGGTCGATGAACGCCGCCATGGCGGTGCGCATGTCCAGGTTGTCCTGCAGCGCCTCCTGCCCGTAGCGGGGCGAGAAGGCTTCCAGCGGCGTGGGCACAGGCGAGAAGGTATTGGTCTCGTGGTTGAGCCGCGCGATCAGGAACTTCATCGTCATGCCGCCACCCCCGCGCTGCGCAGCATGGCGTGCAGCAGCACGTTGCAGCCGGCCTCCAGGTGCTCGGGCTCGGCGTCTTCGATCTCGTTGTGGCTGATGCCGTCCGCGCACGGCACGAAGACCATGGCCGTGGGCGCCAGGCGTGCGAGGTAGACGGCGTCGTGCCCGGCGCCGCTCACCACGTCCATGGCGCTATAGCCCAGCGCGGCCGCGTCGCTGCGCACGCCTTCCACCAGTTCGGGGGTGAAGGGCTGCGGCGGGAAGTACACCACCTGCTCCACCGCCATGGGCGTGCGGCGGGCCGTGCCGATGCGTTCGCAGGCCGCACGCAGGGCGGCGTCCATCTGCAGCAGCACCGCGTCGTCGGCGGCGCGCAGGTCCACCGTCATGCGCACGCTGCCGGGGATCACGTTGCGGGAACTCGGGAACACCTCCAGCACGCCCACCGTGCCGCGCGCGTGCGGCGCATGCGCCAGGGCAATGCGGTTCACCTCTTCCACCAGGCTGCTGGCCGCCAGCAGCGCGTCGCGGCGCAGGTCCATGGGCGTCGGGCCGGCATGGGCTTCCATGCCCTGCACGGTCACGTCGTACCAGCGCTGGCCCAGGGCGCCCTGCACCACGCCGATCACGCAGCGGTTGGCTTCCAGCACCGGCCCCTGCTCGATGTGCGCCTCGAAATACGCGCCCACCGCGGGCGTGGGGGTGGCCTCGCCGGCATAGCCGATGGCGGCGAGCGCCTCGGCCACGCTGGTGCCCTGGCCGTCGCGCTGCGCCAGCGCATGCTCCAGGGTGAAGGCCCCGGCGAACACGCCCGAGCCCATCATCACGGGCACGAAGCGCGAGCCTTCCTCGTTGGTCCACACCGCGACTTCGATCGGGGCCTCCGTCTCGATGCCGGCGTCGTTCAGGCTGCGCACCACCTCCAGGCCGGCCAGCACGCCGTAGTTGCCGTCGAACTTGCCTCCGGTGGGCTGGGTGTCGATGTGGCTGCCGGTCATCACGGGCGGAAGGGCGTCGTTGCGCCCGGCGCGGCGCGCGAAGATGTTGCCGATGGCGTCGATGCGCACGCTGCAGCCGGCCTCGCGCGCCCAGCGCACGAACAGGTCGCGGCCCTCGCCGTCCAGCGCGGTGAGCGCCAGCCGGCAGACGCCGCCCTTCGGCGTGGCGCCGATGCGCGCCAGGTCCATCAGCGATTGCCACAGCCGCGCGCCGTTCACGCGGGCCCGCAGCGCGGGGGGAGAAGTCTTCATGTCCACGATGGGTGATCCTGAATGGGGTTCGGAACTAGGCGAGGCCGACGCCCAGGTAGCGGTCTTTCGTCGCTTCATCGGCCAGGAAGGCTTCGTTGCGGGCTTCGTGCACGACCGCGCCCTGTTCGATGATGTAGTGGCGGTCGGCCAGCTGGGTGCAGACCTCCAGGTTCTGCTCCACCAGCAGGATGGCCACGCCCGCGGCCTTGATCGCCTTCAGCTGGGACACGATCTCCTCGACGATCACGGGCGCGAGGCCCTCCACGGGCTCATCGAGCATGAGCAGGCGCGGGGCGTTCATCAGCGCGCGGCCGATGGCCAGCATCTGCTGCTCGCCGCCCGAGAGCTGGCCGCCGCCGTTGCTGCGGCGCTCCTTCAGGCGCGGGAAGATGCGGTAGATGTCCGGCAACTGCCAGGGCGACTGCTTGCGCTGGCCCAGCAGCAGGTTCTCTTCCACCGTCAGCAGCCGGAAGATGCCCCGGTGCTCGGGCACCAGGCACACGCCGCGCTGCGCGATGCGGTGCGCGGGCAGGCCCTGCACGTCTTCGCCCTGGAAGCGCACGCGCCCGGCGCTCGGTTGCACCACGCCGCAGATGCTCTTGAGCGTGGTGGTCTTGCCCGCGCCGTTGCGCCCGAGCAGCGTGACCAGTTCGCCGTTGTCCACGTGCAGGTCGATGCCCTGCAGCACGTGGCTCTTGCCGTAGTGGGCGTGCAGCCCCTCGATCTGCAGGATGCCCGTCATGCCTTGCCTCCGGTGATCATGTTGCCCAGGTAGGCGCTGCGCACGCGCTCGTCGCTGCGGATCGCGTGCGGATGGCCCTCGGCCAGCACGCGGCCCTGCTGCATGACGGTGACGGTGTCGGAGATGTCCATCACGATGTTCATGTTGTGTTCGATGAGTACCACGGTGTGCTCGTCCTTCAGGCCCTGGATCAGCCGCTTCATGTCGTCCAGGTCGTCGATGCCCATGCCCGAGGTGGGCTCGTCCAGGAAGATCGCCTTCGGGCCCGCGGCCAGCGCCATGCCCACTTCCAGCCGGCGCTGCTGGCCGTGCGAGAGGTTGCCCACGGGCGTATCGGCATGGCGCTCCAGGCCCAGCCGCGCCAGCACGCGGGCCACCACGTCGGCGCGGGAGCGGGCGCCCACCGGCGCGCTCCAGCAGTTGAGCGCCTGCGCGGGCGCCGTGCCCTGGGCGGCCAGCCGCAGGTTCTCGCGCACCGGCAGCGTGAGAAAGAGGCTGGTCACCTGGAACGAGCGCGCCATGCCGCGCTGCACGCGGCGGTGGTCCGGCTCGCGCGTCACGTCGTGGCCGTCGAACACGATCCGCCCGCCGCTCACCGCCTTGGTGCCGGTGAGCATGTGGAACAGCGTGGTCTTGCCCGCGCCGTTGGGGCCGATCACCGAATGCACGGTGTTGGCGCGCACCTTCAGGTCGACGCCCGAGAGCGCGGCGAACTTGTCGTAGCGCTTCTCGATGCCGATGGCTTCCAGCAGGATGGGTGATGCCGTGCTCATGCTTTGTCTCCCGTGCCGGCAGGGATGGCGTCCGCGGCGTGCTTCGCGCCGCGCAGGCGGTCCCAGGCCGATTCGAACAGGCCCCAGAGGCCGCGCTGCATGCCGAGGCTGATGACCATCAACACCACGCCCAGCAGCAGCAGCCAGCGCGGCCAGAGGGTGGAGAGCCAGTCGCCCACGATCAGGTAGAAGGCCGCACCGAGCAGCGAGGCCAGCAGGTTGCCGGTGCCGCCGATCACGGTCATCACGAGGATCATCTCGCTCGTGTGGTATTCGGCGCTCGCCAGCGGGGCGACGCCGGTCATCATGGCGTGCAGCGCGCCGGCCAGGCCCGTGACGGCGCCGGAGATCACGAACGCCTGCAGCTTCAGCAGCTTCAGGTCGTAGCCGATGGCGCCCGCGCGCTCCTCGTTGTCGCGCACGGCCAGCAGGGTGCGGCCGAACACCGATGCCGACACTTTCTGCAGCAGCCAGAAGGCAACCAGGAACACCACGGCGACGAAGCCGTAGTATTGCCAGGGCGAGGCGAGCGGCCAGAACGTGAAGCCGCCTACGGCCAGCGAGGGGCGGGGGATGTCCATCAGGCCGTTGTCGCCGCCCGTGAGGCCGGGCATCGAATAGGCGAGGAAGTAGAACATCTGCGCGAAGGCGAGCGTCAGCATCACGAAGTAGGTGCCGCGCTGGCGGATCGCGACCCAGCCCACCAGCGCCGCGCCCACCGCGCCCGCCACCACGGCGAGCGCCAGGGCCAGCGGCATCGGCAGGGGCCAGCGCGTGAGCGTCAGGGCGATGGTGTAGCTGCCCAGCCCGAAGAAGATGCCCTGCCCGAAGGAGAGCAACCCCGTGTGCCCGAGCAGCAGGTTGCAGCCCATGGCCGCGAGGCCGTAGATCAGCACCTCGCTGGCGAGGGACCCGGACTGCATGGTGAGCGGCATCGCCAGCACGAAGGCCAGCGCCAGCAGCAGGTGGAAGTGTTTGCGCAAGATCGTCATGGCGGTGTTCATCCTTTGCGGCCCAGCAGGCCATGCGGGCGCAGCAGCAGCACGGCGGCCATGGCCACGTAGATCATCAGGCGCGCGCCCTCGGGCCACACGGTGCTCATCACGCTCTGCACGATGCCGATCAAAAGGCCCCCGACCAGCGCGCCGCCGAAGCTGCCCATGCCGCCCACCACCACGACCACGAAGGCCACGCCCAGCGCCTCGATGCCCATGAAGGGCTCCGCGCCGCGGATGGGCGCCGCCAGCACGCCCGCGATGGCGGCGGTGGCCGCGCCGAGCGCGAACACCAGGCTGAAGATGCGGAACACGTTGATGCCCAGCAGCGACACCATCTCGGTCGATTCGCTGCCTGCGCGCACCGCGCTGCCCAGGCGCGTGCCTTCGAGCACCCACCACAGGCCCACGGCCAGCACGGCGGTGAAGCCGATCACGAAGAGCCGGTACTTCGGGTAGACGAAGCTGCCCCACATCACCACGCCCTGCAGCAGATCGGGCACGGCCACGCTGTCGCCCAGCGGCCCCCACTGCAGGATCACCAGCTCCTGCACGGCGAGCGCCAGGCCCACGGTGACGAGGATGTGAAACTCGTGCGGCTTGGCGTACACGTGGCGCAGCACCAGCTTTTCGGTGAGCCAGCCCAGGGCGCCCACCACAAGCGGCACCACCGCCAGGGCGAGCCAGAAGCTCAGGCCCCAGCGCGTCATTTGGTAGCAAAAATACGCGCCCAGCAGGTAGAACGCGCCGTGCGCGAAGTTCACGAAGCGCAGCAGGCCGAACACGATGGACAGGCCGACCGCCAGCAGGAAATACAGCATGCCGATGCCGATCCCGTTGATGACCTGTAGCAGGTAGATGCTCATGGAGTGGGGCAGGAGGGAAGGATGAAGCCCCGCCGCAGCGCGGCGGACGGGGCGGCGGCGCGCAGGGGCGCGGTCAAGCCAGCTTGCAGCCGGTCTGGTCCACCGGCAGGAACGACCGGCCGGAGCTCACCACGTCCACGTAGTCGTCCTTGTTGGCCATCTTGGCCTTCGGCTTGCCCTTGAGCAGGTAGTAGTTCTTGAGCACCTGGTGGTCGGCCTTGCGGACTTCTTCCTCGCCCGTGAGGCCCGCGTACTTCATGCCCTCCATCGCCGCGACCACGGCCTTCGGCTCCACCGTGCCGGCCTTGATGATCCCGTCGATCAGCAGCTTGGTGCAGATGTAGGAGCCTGCCAGGCTGTAGTTGGGGTTGGACTTGAATTTCTCCTGGCTGCGCTTGACCAGCTCCAGGTTCAGCGGGGCGTCCACGGTGTGCCAGTACTGCGCGCCGAAGTAGATGCCGTCGCACAGGTCCGCGCCCAGCGACTCGAACTGCTCCAGCCCCGAGGCCCAGGCGATCAGGATGGTCATGTTCTTGTGCATGCCGAAGCTCACCGCCTGGCGCAGTGCGTCCGACGACTGCGAGCCGAAATTCAGCAGCAGCAGCACGTCGGGCTTGGCGGCCATCGCGTTGGTGAGGTAGCCGCTGAATTCCTTCTCGGTGAGCGAGTGGTAGCTGTTGCCCACGTGCTCCAGGCCCTTTTCCTTGAAGACGTTCTTGGCGGCCGACAGCAGGCCGTCGCCGAACACGTACTGCGGCGTGATGGTGTACCAGCGCTTGGCCTTCGGCAGCGCGTCGGACAGCGGGCGCACGGTCTGCTCGATCGCGCCGAAGGTGGGCACCGACCAGCGGAACGTGGCGGTGTTGCAGTCCTTGCCGGTGATCTCGTCGGCGCCGGCGGTGGTGATAAAGATGCCGCCGGCCTTTTCGGCCTCTTTGCCCATGGCCAGCGATTCGGACGACAGGATGCCGCCCGCGAAGAAGCGCGTGCCCTGCTGCTGCGATGCCTCCTGCACCTTGCGCACCGCGGTGGCGGGCTTGCCCTCGGTGTCGAGCACGGTGTAGGCCAGCGGGCGGCCCAGGGCCTTGCCGTACTGCTCGATGGCCAGCTTCATGCCCAGGTCGGCGAACTTGCCGTTCGCGGCGAAGGCGCCCGACATGGGCACGGGGCAGCCGAACTGGATCGCGCCCGTGGACTGCGCCCAGGCGCTGCGCGAGATGCCCAGCGATGCCGGCAGGGCAGCCAGGGCGGAGAGTTGCAAGAGGTGGCGACGTTGCATGGGAGGGCTCCTGTGGGGGTGGGTTCGGCTGGCCATCGGGCCTTGGCACAGCGTTTTGCAAAGCACATGGCGTGCCACGTGGTTTTTCGTATTTATAGTGATAAATAGAAGAAATGCGGTGCAGGTAAACCCTGCCCGCCGCGTCGCCGCCCGTTCGTGGTGCATACACTGCGCCACGGGCCGGCGGTGACACCCTTCATGCACCACGCCGCGCTCCTCCCGTCTTCAACCTGCAACGCACCATGGCCACGAAACCGCCCGCCGGCAAGCCGATCAAGACCCTCAAGCGCCCCGACCTGGTGGCGCAGGAGATCAAGCGGCTCATCACCGAGAAGAACCTGAGCCCGGGCGACCGCCTGCCGCGCGAGGTCGAGCTGCAGGCGCAGTTCGGCGTGAGCAAGGGCACCATCCGCGAGGCGCTCAAGTCGCTGGAGGTGCAGGGACTGGTGACCATCTCCACCGGCCCCTCGGGCGGCGGCACCATCGCCGAAGTGCCGCTCGACCGCACGCTGCAGTTCCTGCAGAACTACCTGTTCTTCCAGGACGTGACGATCGACAACATCTACGCGGTGCGGCAGTTCCTGGAGCCGGAGCTGGCGGCCGGCGCCGTGCCGCACCTGACCGATGCCGACTTCGAGGCGCTCGAGCACAGCATCGCCTGCTGCGACCCCCATTCCAGCAGCGAAGACCTGCTCGCCCAGCGCCGGGAAGACGTGAACTTCCACGACATCCTGGCGGCGGCCAACCCCAACCCGTTCCTGCGCTTCACCTGCGAGCTGATCAACGAGATGCTGCGCCAGCTCATCGTGTACGGCAACCGCACGCCCAAATCGGAACACCGCCGCTTCGGCGAGACCAATGCGCAGTTCCACCGCGAGATCGTGCAGGCCGCCCGGGCGCGCGACGCGGCCTTGGTGCGCGACCTGATGGCGCGCCACATGCTGGACGCCGCCAGCAGCGTCAAGCGCATGAAGGGGCGCATCCAGGGCCGGCTGATCCTGGATGCCGAGACGCTGCGCGGCCCGCGCGCCGCCCCGCTGCGCGGACGGCCATAGGACTCGGCATCGGCAAAAAAAGGCGGCGGCTCAGGCGTGTCCGTGCGCCACCTGTTGTGGCCCGAACACCTGCACGCGGTTGCGGCCCTGCAGCTTGGCGGCATAAAGGGCCTGGTCCGCGCAGGCCGCGAGCGTGTGGGGCTGGTCGGCATGCTGTGGGAAGGCGGCGACGCCGCACGACAGCGTGGCCGACAGCATCTCGCCCTCGAACTCCACCAGCACCGATTCGAACGCGCGGCGCAGCGCCTCGGCACGCTCGCTGGCGGTGGTGAGCGGGGTGTCGACCAGCAGCAGCACGAATTCCTCGCCGCCGTGCCGGCAGGCCAGGTCCTGCGGGCGCACATGGCGCTGCAGCAGCTGCGCCAGCGTCTGCAGCACGGCGTCGCCGGCGGCATGGCCGTGCGTGTCGTTGATGCGCTTGAAATGGTCGATGTCGATCATCAGCAGCGACAGCGGCTGGCTCTGCGTCTGGCTGCGCTGCATCTCGGGCGCCAGCACCGCGTCGAGCTGGCGGCGATTGAAGAGGCCGGTGAGCGGGTCGCGCAGGGCCTGGTCGCGCAGCCGGGTCTGCAGCGACTGGATCTCGTCGAACTGCTGGCGCAGCTTTTCGTTGGTGCGGTGCTGCGCCATGGCGCGCATGTAGCCGTCATGCGCGAAGGCGACGAAGTACACCGTGAGCGCGGCGATGCACAGCATGGCGGTCACGGTGTGCGTCTGCAGGTTCAGCGGCCAGCTGCCGGTGGCCACGAGCCAGCCGGCCGCCGAGGCGCCGATGCCGGTGCCCCCGGCCAGCAGCAGCCGGGGCAGCCCGCGCAGGTCGTAGAACACCACCATGTTGATGCAGTTGCCGATCATCAGCGAGAAGGTCAGCCAGAGCGGCAGGCCCAGCCCGCCGGCCCACAGGCCGCCGAAGACGACGTCGAGCCACAGGTTCTGCATCTCGGCGTGGCGCTGGCGCGGCGAGCGCAGGGCGCGCCAGTAGGCGATGTGCGGGAAGCCCAGGAATTGCACCGCCACCAGCGCGAAGGCCCACGGGCCGGCACCCGTGAACCACAGGTGCGACGCCACGGCCAGCCCCAGCATGGCGTAGAAGGAGGTGCGGTTGCGCCAGTTCATGCGCACCAGCCAGTGCGCGGAGCGTTGCGGACGGCCGGCGGCGGCAGGGTCGGCGGATACGGGAGCGGGCATCGGCGGCGGCGGGAAATGCGGAGAGCGGAGAGACGGCGGGAGGCGCGAAGGCGGGCCGGGCCACTTTAGCAGCAGCCCGGGCATTTGTGCTCCGGGTCGGCGAGGTGTGCGGGCCACGGGCGGACGGCGCACAATCTCCTCTTTTCGGCGGCGAGGCAGGTCGCGTCCGGCAGGTCCGGCCGACCTGGAAGCCGCGAGCCATCTCCCTTTCATCCCACCCTTTCGATCCGACGACCATGCGTTCAGACCGCGCCCTTTCGCCGTGCCCTGCACGTGCTGCCGCAACTTCCTCTCCAACGACTCGGGCGGCTCGCGCCAGGTCTGCCCATCCTGCGCGGCCGGTGGCTTCTCTCTTCGCCCGGCCGCTGCTGGCTTGCCTGGGTGCCGCGGCGCTGCTGGCCGGCTGCGCCAACCCCGCGGCCGAGGAGCCGCCACCGCCCGCCTTCGCCACCGCCCCGGCGGTCATGCCCGCACCCGCCCCGGCCGCGCCGCCGGTCCCGCCCGTCGCGCCGGCGCCCACGGTGCCCGCCGACGGCACGGTCGCCCGCTTCGTGGGCACCGCCACCCAGCTGCCGGCCGGCACGGGCGCGTTGCTGGACCAGCTGGCGCAGGACAAGCGCACGCGCTGGGAGATCAAGGGCTACAGCGAGCGCCAGGTGAACAAGACGGCACGCGAGGTGGCGCTGGCACGCGCGCTGGCCGTGCGCAAGGAGCTGGTCGCCCGTGGCGTGCCGGCCCAGAACCTGCGCGTGCGCTACACGACGGAAGAGGCCCGCGAAGCCGTGACGGTGCTGCCGCAGGTGGCCGAGGGCAAGCGCGCAGAGGCCGCGCCCGCACCGGCGCCGGCACCCGCACCGGCCAAGGCGCCGCCCGCCAAGCGCTGAGGCTTTGGCGGCATCGGCGGGGCGGACGATGCCCGCCGTGCGGCGCCGGCAGTGCGTTCAGCGGCTGCTGGGGAACGCGAACACCGCGCCTTCGCGCACGCCGGCCGAGGGCCAGCGCTGCGTGATGGTCTTGCGCTTGGTGTAGAAACGCACGGCGTCGGGGCCGTAGGCGTGCAGGTCGCCGAACAGGCTGCGCTTCCAGCCGCCGAAGGAGTGGTAGGCCACGGGCACGGGCAGCGGCACGTTCACGCCCACCATGCCGACCTGGATGTGGTCGGTGAAGTAGCGGGCCGCCTCGCCATCGCGCGTGAAGATGCAGGTGCCGTTGCCATATTCGTGGTCGTTGATGAGCTGCATGGCTTCCTGCAGCGTCTTCACGCGCACTATGCCCAGCACGGGGCCGAAGATCTCTTCCTGGTAGATCTTCATGCCGGGCTTCACGTTGTCGAACAGGCAGGCGCCGAGGAAGTAGCCCTCTTCGTGGCCCGCCACCTGCATGCCGCGCCCATCGACCACCAGCGTGGCGCCTTCGGCCACGCCGCTGTCCACATAGGCCAACACCCGCTCGAAGTGCGCCTGCGTGACCAGCGGCCCCATGTCGTTGCCGCCGTTGTCGGTCTGCGTGCCGGGGCCGACCTTCATCTTCACGATCTCGGTCTTCAGGCCGGCGATCACCGCGTCGCCCACCTCGTCGCCCACGGCCACCAGCAGCGGAATGGCCATGCAGCGCTCGCCGCAGGAGCCATAGGCCGCGCCCATCAGCGCGCTGACGGCGTTGCCCACGTCGGCGTCGGGCATCAGCACGGCATGGTTCTTGGCGCCGCCCAGGGCCTGCACGCGCTTGCCGTGTTTGCACCCTTCGCTGTAGATGTACTCGGCGATGGGCGTGGAGCCGACGAAGCTCACCGCCTTCACGCGAGGATCGCGCAGCAGCGTGTCCACCGCCGTCTTGTCGCCGTTGACCACGTTCAGCACGCCGGGCGGCAGGCCGGCTTCCAGCGCCAGCCGGGCGATGAAGAGCGTGCTGCTGGGGTCGCGCTCGGAAGGTTTCAGCACGAAGGTGTTGCCGCAGGCCACGGCCATGGGCCACATCCAGAGCGGCACCATGGCGGGAAAGTTGAACGGCGTGATGCCGGCGGTGACGCCCAGCGCCTGGAATTCGGACCACGAATCGATGTTCGGGCCCACGTTGCGGCTGTGCTCGCCCTTGAGCAGCTCGGGCGCGTAGCTGGCGTATTCCACGTTCTCGATGCCGCGCTGCAGTTCGCCGTGCGCATCGCTCAGCACCTTGCCGTGCTCGGCGGTGATGAGCGCCGCGATCTCGTCGGCATGCTCTTCCAGCAGCACCTTGAGCCTGGACATGACCCGCGCGCGCTTGAGCGGCGGCGTGTTGCGCCAGGCCGGGAAGGCCGCCTCGGCCGAGGCGATGGCCTGCTCCACCGTGGCCTGCGAGGCCAGCGCCACGCTGGTGGTGGACTGGCCCGTGGCGGGGTTGAAGACCGGCTGGGTGCGGGCGGTATCGGCCACGATCTGGCCGTCGATCAGGTGGCCGACGGTGGAGGTGACGGACTTGTCGTTCTGCATGGTTTTTATGAATGAAATATGCCGCTGGCGCTCATGAATCAAGCGCATTCAGCTATGAAAAATATAGCAAGTGGGGTAGTGGCGGTTTCCAGCCAGCCTGTGCGGCCGCGACTTGGGGCAGGGCCCCGGCCGCAGCGTCGGCCGGTGGATCAGGCCGTCTCGTGCAGCGCGTCGCCCAGGGCGCTCACCAGCCGGTCGATCTCGGCTTCCGTGCTGATGAAGGGCGGCGCCAGCTGCACCGTGTCGCCGCCGTAGCGCACGTAGAAGCCCTTCTTCCAGCAGCTCATGGCAACTTCGTAGGGGCGGCGGGCCGGCTCGCCCGGCAGCGATGCGATGGTGAAGCCCGCCGCCATGCCGTAGTTGCGGATGTCCAGCACATGCTTGGCGCCCTTCAGGCCGTGCACCGCCTTTTCGAAGTACGGCGCCATCGCCTTGGCGCGGCCGGGCATGTCTTCCTTTTCCAGGATGTCGAGCACCGCCAGGCCGGCGGCGCAGGCCACCGGGTGGGCCGAATAGGTGTAGCCGTGCGGGAACTCGAGCATGTATTCCGGTCCGCCCTGCGCCATGAAGGTGTCGTAGATTTCCTTGGCTGCAACCACGCCGCCCAGCGGCTGCGCGCCGTTGGTCACCTGCTTGGCGAAGTTCAGGATGTCGGGCGTCACGCCGAAGGCCTCCGCCCCCGTCCAGGCGCCGCAGCGGCCGAAGCCGGTGATGACCTCGTCGAAGATCAGCAGGATGTTGTTCTGCGTGCAGATCTCGCGGATGCGCTCCAGGTAGCCCTTCGGGGGAATCACCACGCCGGCCGAGCCCGAGAACGGCTCCACGATCACCGCCGCGATGTTGCTCGCGTCGTGCAGCGCGATCACGTCCAGCAGCTTGTCGGCCAGCGCGCGGCCACCGTCTTCCGCCATGCCGCGCACGAACGAGCCCATGGCCGGCTGCGTGTGCGGCAGATGGTCGGCCTCGATGCCCTGTCCGAAGGTCTTGCGGTTGCCCACCATGCCGCCCACAGAAATGCCGCCGAAATTCACCCCGTGGTAGCCCTTCTCGCGGCCGATCAAGCGCGTCTTGCCGGCGTGCCCCTTGGCGCGCCAGTAGGCCCGCGCCATCTTCAGCGAGGTGTCGGCCGACTCGGAGCCCGAGCCGGTGAAGAACACGTAATCCAGGCCGGCGGGCGTCAGTTCCTTGATCTTGTTGGCCAGCGCGAACGAGGCCGGGTGGCCGAACTGGAAGGCCGGCGAGTAGTCCAGCGTGGCGGCGGCACGGCCGATCGCCTCCGCGATGTCGCGGCGGCCGTGGCCCAGTCCCGCGCACCACAGGCCCGACAGGCCGTCGAAGATCTTGCGGCCTTCCGCATCGGTGTAGTAGGCGCCCTGGCCCGAGACGATCATGCGCGGCTGGGCCTTGAACTGCCGGTTGGCCGTGAAGGGCATCCAGTGCGCGTCGAGCCAGGCCGCGTCCATGCGAGGGGCAGCCGCAGCATCGGCCGAGGGGGTGTCGAGGGAGACGAAACTCATGGAACCTCCGGAGCGGAACAGGAAAGGGGAAAGAAAGGCGGGAAACAGGCAATGGCGCATCTGGCCGCACGAACCAGACGAGCGCACCCCCCGGCAGGGAGCCAAGGGTGAGCGGTGTCCCATTGTTCGCGCGGCCGATAATGCTTCCAATGCAGCAATATCACCGCTTACTTGCGGGTTCATGCAAGTGAACGCACCGTCACCTTCCCTTACCCGCCAGCGCGCCGTGCTGGGCCAGATCGCCGACATGGACCTGCGCCTGCTGCAGGTGTTCAAGGCCGTGGTGGAATGCGGCGGCATGGCCGCGGCCGAGTTGGAGCTCAACATCGGCACCAGCACCGTCAGCCGCCATGTGAAAGACCTGGAAACGCGCCTGGGCCTGACGCTCTGCCGCCGGGGCCGCGCCGGCTTTGCCCTCACGCCCGAAGGCCAGCGCGTGTACGACGAAACACTGCGCCTGCTGGCCGCCGTGCAGGGTTTTCGCGACAGCGTGGACGGCATCCACTCCCGCATGGGCGGCCAACTGGCCGTGGCCGTGTTCGACAAGACTGCCAGCAACCCGGCCGCGCGCATCAGCGAAGCCATCGCTGCCTTCACGCTGCAGGCGCCCGACGTGCACTTGCAGATGCACGTCGCCTCCATCAACGCCATCGAGCGCGGCGTGATCGACGGCACCTACCAGGTCGGCATCATTCCCGCGCACCGCGCCTCGCAGAGCCTGCGCTACACCGACCTCTTCGGCGAGACCATGCTGCTATACTGCGGCGCCGGCCACCCCCTGTTCGGCACCGACCACTCGGCGCTCGACTGGGACGCACTGCGCACCCACCCGTTCGCCGGCCTGGGCTACCACTCGCCCAACATGGAGCTGAGCCACCAGGCCCACCTGACCCGCGCGGCCACCGCGTTCGACCAGGAATCCATCGCCACGCTGGTGCTGTCAGGCCGGTACCTGGGCTTCCTGCCCGACCACTACGCCGAAGCCTTCGAACGCACCGGCCGCCTGCAGGCCGTGCGGCCCGAGGCGTTTTTCTACCGGTGCCAGTTCGTCAGCCTGGTGCGGCGGTCGCCGGCGGCGACGCGGGCGGCGCAGGCGTTTCAGCGTTGCCTGCAGGGAGCGCATGCGCAGGCTTGAGCTGGTCCCGGATGCGATCGAACGCCGTTAAAGCGCGGCATGGGCTGTGCCGATAATCCAGGCACTCTCCCGTTTTTTTACCTCACGAAACTCCCATGTCCACTGTCTCCGCCATTGCGTCCTCTGGCCTGCGCGCGGCGCAACTGCGCATGGAAACGTCGGCGCACAACACGGCCAACCTGAATACGCCCGGGTTCCAGCGCCAGACGGTCAGCTCCGAGGCCGTGGCAGGGCAGGGTGGGGTGGCGGCCGGCATCGGTCGGGCCGCGCAGGCGGGGGTGTCGGTGGAGTCCGAAGCGGTGGAGCAGATCGCGGCGACCTATGCCTTCGAGGCCAGCTTGCAGGTGCTGCGCACCAGCGATCGCATGCAGGGCGCGCTGCTGGACGAGCGCGCCTGAGGTTTCGTCGCGGTCGCTGGGCAAGCGGCCAGGCCGGTGCCTCGCGCCGGCGCGGCGGTGCGGCAGCGGGCGCTTCAGCGCGCGTTCGCCAGGTCGGCAAGCCGCTCCGTCAGCCAGTGGTTGAAGCGCATCGGCATCACGCGATCCCTCTGCGGCTCAGGCGGGCAGGGCGCCAGCCTCTGCCGCACGCCGCCGCTCGGCTGCCCGGGCCCAGGCCTTTTCGTGGAAGAAGTACGCCACCGCCTGCACGGTGGGCTCCAGCAGGCTGAGCGTGAGCGACGCGATCAGGTTGCCGGTGACGGCATAGGCCACCAGGGCGGCCACGCAGATGTGGATGAGGTCGTAGCTGCCGGTCTTCATGAGTGTGGGCAGGTTCTGGAGGGTGGCGGTGCGCAGGCGGGACATCGTGGGGTTCTCCGGCGATCGTTCAAGCAAACAAAACAGATGCATGAATGCTAGTGATTCGCATCTGGCGCGGCCAATTGATTGCCTGCAATGCCGTGATAGCGAAGTGCCGCCGGGTGGCCGCCCGCTCGCTATGATGGCTGCCGGTTCCGCCGCATCATCCCTCTTTCATCCACGCAACGACCGGGAGCGTTCACATGGCCCTCATGGACTTCATCAAGAAGCAGTTCATCGACATCATCCAGTGGACGGAGGAGGGCGACGGCACGCTGGCCTGGCGCTTTCCGATGGCGGACATGGAAATCCAGAACGGCGGCACGCTGGTGGTGCGCGAATCGCAGATGGCCGTGTTCGTCAACGAAGGCCAGGTGGCCGACGTGTTCGGCCCGGGCACCTACAAGCTGACCACGCAGACGCTGCCGGTGCTGACCTACCTGAAGAACTGGGACAAGCTCTTTCAGTCTCCGTTCAAGAGCGACGTGTACTTCTTCAGCACGCGCCAGCAGGTCGACCAGAAGTGGGGCACGCCCCAGCCCATCACCATCCGCGACAAGGACTTCGGCGCCGTGCGGCTGCGCGCCTTCGGCAACTACGCCTACCGCGTGGCCGACCCCAAGCTGTTCCATACCGAGATCTCGGGCACGCGCGAGTCCTACCCGGTGGCCGACCTGGACGGCCAGCTGCGCGGCCTGGTGCTGCAGAACATCAGCAACGCCATCGCGGGCAGCGGCCTGCCGTTCCTCGACCTGGCGGCCAACCAGGTAATGTTCGCCGACGCGCTGGCCAAGGAGCTGCAGCCGGCGTTCGCCAAGATCGGCCTGAAGCTGGAAAGCATGACGGTGCAGAACGTCTCGCTGCCCGAAGAGCTGCAGAAGGTGTTGGACCAGAAGATCGGCATGGGCATGGTCGGGGGCGACATGGGCAAGTTCATGCAGTACCAGACGGCGCAGGCCATTCCGAAATTCGCCGAAGGCTCGGCGAATGGTGGTGGCGGCGGCATCGCGGGCGACGCCATGGGCCTGGGCGCCGGCGTGGCGCTGGGCCAGGTGCTGGCGCAGAACCTGCAGCAGGGCCTGCAGGGCCAGCCGGCCGCCGCCGCGCAGGCCGCGGCCCTGGCCGGCGCGCCCGCCCAGGGCGTCAAGCCCGAGGACGTGATGGCCACGCTGGAAAAGCTGGGCGAGCTCAAGGCCAAGGGCATCCTCACGCAGGAAGAGTTCGACGCCAAGAAGGCCGAGCTGCTCAAGAAGCTGGTCTGACCGCTGCCTGTTCTTTTGCTATTAAAAAAATAGCTGAAGGCGCTTGATACACGGGCGCCAGAGGCTCAAAACACTTCAAAGAACCGTCTCCGCATGGCCGACAGCGGCATCCAGCGGCACTACCACGCCCCCTGCCCGGGCTGCGGCGCGCCGGTCGAATTCAAGAGCGCGCAGTCCACCCACGCCGTCTGCCCGTACTGCCAGAGCACGGTGGTGCGCAGCGGCGAGGTGCTGACGCGCATCGGCAAGATGGCCGAGCTGTTCGACGACCACAGTCCGCTGCAGCTGATGGCCACCGGCCGCGTGGCGCTGGGCGGCGCCACCTTGTCCTTCACGCTGATCGGCCGCCTGCAGTACCGGGGCGATGCCGGCACCTGGACCGAGTGGAACGCCTTCCTGGAAGACGGCACCACCGCCACGCTGGGCGAGGACAACGGCGCCTATGTGTTCACTCGTCCGGCCGACCTGGCGCGCGAAGTGCCGGCGGCGGGGCAGTTCCGCGTCGGCATGACGACGGCCGTGGGCGGCAAGCCCTACAGCGTGGCGGCCAACGTGCAGGCGCAGCTCATCTCCGCGCAGGGCGAGCTGCCCAAGCTGCCGCCACTGGGCCAGCTCTTCACGGTGGTGGAGCTGCGCAGCGCCGACGGCGAGGTGCTGTCCATCGACTACGGCAGCACGCCGCCGAAGGTCGAGCGCGGCCGGTCGGTGCAGCTGGGCGAGTTGCAGTTGCAGGGGTTGAAGGACGAGTCGGCCAAGGAGGAGACGGGCCGGCAATTCAATTGCCCGAACTGCGGCGCGCCGGTGAGCGTGAAGCTCGGCTCCACCAAGAGCGTGACCTGCCCGTCCTGCCGCAGCCTGATCGACCTGACGAGCGGCATCGGCGGCGAATTGCGCCACGCCGAGCAGGACGAGCCCGTGCGCCCGCTGATCCCGCTGGGCAGCGTCGGCCAGCTGGAGGGCGTGCACTGGCAGGTGGTGGGCTTTCAGCACCGCATGGGCGTGGAGCCGGGCGACGACGAGCACTTCGGCTGGAGCGAGTACCTGCTCTACCACCAGAAGCGGGGCTTCGCCTTCCTGGTCGACGCGACCGACGGCTGGAGCCTGGTGCGACCCGCCACCGGCGCCCCGCAGCTGTCGCGGGACGGCCAGACCGCCACCTACCTGGGCACCGCCTACCGCCAGCAGTACGGCTACAACGCCGAGACCACCTACGTGCTGGGCGAGTTCTACTGGCCGGTCGAGCGCGGCCAGAAGACCTTCAACCGCGATTTCGCGAGCAGCGGCCGCGGCATCCTGTCGATGGAGCAGACCCCGCGCGAGATCACCTGGTCGGCCGGCAGCAAGATCGATGCGGGCACCGTGGCGCAGGCCTTCAAGCTGGATGGCCAGAAGGCCGCCTTCGACCGGGCCGACGCGGCGCCCCTGGCCGCAGCCAGCAGCATCGGCTGCGGCACCATCATCGTCATCGCCGTCATATTGATCATCCTGCTGGTGCTGATGAGCAACTGCTCGGGCTCCTCGGGCAGCGGCTACCGCAGCTCGGGTGGCTCGTTCGGCGGCTATTCCAGCGGCGGGGGGCACAAGTGACCGCCGCCCGCGCCGCGCGCCAGCGCTTCATGCCGTCCGGACAGCGGCCGGCCGGCGCTGGTTCATTTTCGTGTTCGTCTTCACCTGAAGGAGATCTTCATCATGGCTCTTGAATGGCTGCGGCCCGCCGCGTTCTTCGGCTCCATCCTGTTCGCGCTGGTCGGCGTGCTGGTGTTCTGGATCAGCTTCATCATCATCGACAAGATCACCCCCTACGACCTGTGGGCCGAGATCGTCGTCAAGCAGAACAAGGCGCTGGCCATGGTGGTGGCGGCCATGTGCCTGGGCATCAGTGTCATCGTGGCGGCGGCGATCCACGGGGGGTAGGGCGCTCCGCCCAGGCAAGCAGGCAGCAGGCGGTGGGGGAGGTTGTGGCGGATGGGCGACAGTCCCCATGCCGGCCATGTATTGAATGAGAATAGTTCTCGTTAATAGTTACAATTCCGCGCTTTTCGATACGGGCCGTTTACACATGCGGCCCACCCCATCTCGAGGAGCGCGTCATGACGAACAGGAAGGAAAGAGGGGGTGCGTCGCACCCCATGCAACGGCGGGCCGTGTCCCGCGCCGCCACCGTGCTGCTGGCCGGTCTGGCCTGCAGCGCGGCGGCCGGGGCGCAGCCCGTGCCGACAGCGGACGCCACCGCCCCGCCCACCCCGGTCCCCGCCCAGGCGTTGCCGACCGTGCACGTCACCGGCAGCCAGTACGACCCGGACGACGTGCGGCCCGAAGGCGTGACCACCGCCACCAAGACCTACATGGCGCCCCGGGACATCCCGCAGACCATCGACACGCTGGAGGTCAACAAGTACAAGAGCTACGGCATCAACGACTTGGCCACCATGCTCGACGGCGTGCCGGGTGTGAACACCAGCTACGACATGCGCGGCGAGGGCGTGATGATCCGGGGCTTCCAGGCCGACGCGGGCGACATCTACCGCGACGGCGTGCGTGAAAGCGGCCAAGTGCGCCGCAGCACCGCCAACGTCGAGCGCATCGAGATCCTCAAGGGCCCCGCCTCGGTGCTGTACGGCCGCAGCGCCGGCGGCGGCGTCATCAACCTCGTCAGCAAGCAGGCGCGGTTCGACGCCAAGTGCAGCGTCACGCTGCGGGGCGGCTCCTGGGACAACGTGGGCGGCACCATCGACATCAACAAGGTCGTGAGCCCCAACGTCGCCGTGCGCCTGACGGCCGACCGCGAGCAGGCCCACAGCTTCCGCAGCGGCATCCGCAACCAGAACGAGATGATCTCGCCCAGCATCCTGGTGGACAACCGCCAGGGCCTGCGCTGGACGGGGCAGTACACCCACGACAACGTCTGGCGCGTGCCCGACCGCAGCCCCGCCTACGACCAGATGCCGGCCGGCGTGTCGATCCGCCAGGGCTTCGCCCAGCCCGGCGACTATGTCGAAGACCGCCTGCGCGTCTGGCGCTCCGACCTGAGCTACGACTTCAATTCCGCCTGGAGCGTGCGCTGGGTCGCCAGCCGCCGCGAGGCCGACCAAGACTTCGACCACTACTACCTGGGCACCTACTGCAACACCCAGGGCCGCACCTCCGCCGGCGCCGCCTGCAGCTACCGCGGCCAGGTGCGCCAAAGCTACGCCTGGCAGCAGACCGCCAACAAGACCACCTCGAACACGGTGGACCTGACCGGCCGTGTCCACATTGCCGGCATGCAGCATGAGCTGCTGGTGGGCCTGGACCACAGCGAGGAAGAGCGCGCGCCGCGCCTCTTTTCCACCGCCAACAGCAACGGCTACGTCGATCCGTTCAACCCGGTGTTCAACGCCGTGCGGCCCGCGCAGGGCGCTCCCACCCAGCACAACCTGCACGTCGGCAAGGGCAACGCCCTCTACGCGCAGGACCTGATCCACCTCGCCCCGCAATGGAAGGCGCTGCTGGGCGTGCGCTACGACAGCTACACCTTCGAGAGCACCAACCGCCTGAATGGCTTTCAGCGCGACACCGACGGCCACTCCGTCAGCCCGCGCGTGGGCGTGGTGTGGCAGCCGGTGCGCGACCACAGCCTCTACGCCTCGTGGAACAAGAGCTTCTCGCCCTACGGCGGCCGGGGCATCCTCAGCGTGGATACCAGCGCCACCGCCGTGCTGGACGAAGCGCCCCAGCACTCGCGCCAGATCGAGCTGGGCGTCAAGAGCGACTGGCTGGACGGCGCCCTCTCCACCCAGCTGGCGGTGTACGAGCTGGAGCACTACAACATCCGCTACCGCCCCGAGCCCGACCTGGACCCCTACCGCTTCGCCCTGCGCGGCAAGGAACGCTCGCGCGGCCTCGAATTCAGCGCCGCCGGCCGCATGGCCCCGTCGTGGTACGTGCGCGGCGGCGTCGGCCTGATGAACGCCCAGGTCACCGAAGACGTCAGCGTGCCCGCCAACGTGGGCAAGTACCTGCCCAACACCGCCAGGCGCAACGGCAACCTGTTCCTGCGCTACGCCCCGGCGGGCGCCTGGTACGGCGAAGTCGGCGTCACCCACACCAGCCGCCGCTACACCAACGCGCTCAACACCGCCACCGTACCCGGCTACACCCGCTGGGACGCCCTGGTCGGCTGGCGTGCCGCACCGTGGACGGTGACGCTCGCCGTGTCGAACCTGCTGGACAAGGAATACTGGCGCTCCAACGCCATGCCCGGCGCGCCGCGCAGTTTCCTGCTGAGTGCGAACTACCAGTTCTGAAACTCACGCAGGAGGAGGTGTGAGAAAGACCGGCATGTCGATGGCATGAGCCGTGGCTGTGCCTTGCGCCTGGATGGGCCGTGCTGGTGCGGACCCCTCGGCCGCACCGGACCCATTGGGCTTCCCTTGTTGCAGAGCCTGCGCTCAAATTAAAGGGTGCTTTAATACGACGCAGCTTCATTCAACAGTGCTTTCATACGATGCGCAGCACCGGCAGCTTCGTCACCTCCACCACGCTCGGCGAAACGGTGCGGGCCTTCGTGCCGCACGCGCTCCCACCCACGGAGCCGCCGTTGGTGCCCGGAACGTTCGAGGCCGCCAACCATGCGGCCGAAATGGCGCTCGCTCGCCTGGCCGGCGTGGCGGGGCTCGTGCCGTCGGTGGACTGGCTTCTGTACAGCGCGATCCGCAAGGAAGCGCTCCTGACGTCGCAGATCGAAGGCACGCAAGCGACCCTGGCCGACCTGTTCGACGACGAGGCGGGGCTGGCGATAAGCAACACCGAAGATGTGGAAGAGGTCACGAACTACCTGCGCGCCTTCAGGGTGGTGCAGGACAACCTGCGTGACCCCGCCGGCCTGCCCTTGAGCGTGCGCCTGCTGTGCGACGCGCACCGTCTGCTGCTCAGCGGAGCGCGCGGCCACGGCCGGCAGCCCGGCGAGCTGCGCCGTTCGCAGAACTGGATAGGCGGCAGCCGGCCGGGCAATGCGGTGTTCGTGCCGCCGCCCGCGGACCAGGTGCCTGCGTTGCTGGGCGATCTCGAGCGCTTCATTCACCAGTCCTCCACCGATCTGCCACCACTTGTGAAGATCGCCCTGGTGCATGCCCAGTTCGAGACGGTGCACCCGTTCCTGGACGGCAACGGGCGCATCGGCCGGCTGCTGATCGCTGCGCTGCTGGAGCACTGGTCGCTGTTGCCGGAGCCGCTGATGTACGTGAGCGGCTACCTCAAGCAGCACCAGGGCGACTACTACCGCCACCTTTCCGGCATACGCATGCATGGCGACTGGGAAGGCTGGGTCGGCTTCTTTCTGCGCGGCGTGGAGACGGCGGCCACCGAGGCCGAACGCAGCATCGTCGCCATGGCCAGCCTGGTGGCCGCGGACCGCAAGCGGCTGCTGCAGGCGCCCAAGGCGGGGCCTGCCAGTTACCGCCTGTTCGAGATGCTGCCGATGATGCCGCGCTTCACCGTGGAGCGGGTACGCCAGCACCTGGGCACCAGTTTCCCGACGGCCAATGCCGCCGTCCAGACGTTGACCGAACTGGGCATCACGACCGAGCTGACCGGTCAGAAGAAAAACCGCAGCTACAGCTACCAGCGCTATATCGAGCTGATGAAGCTGTGAACCCGTAGCCGAGGCCCCCATGACACCACACCCGTCGGAACGCACCCCGCTTGGGGCGCGCCTTCACGCTGCAACGCGGGGCGCTCGATGACCGCACCCGCGCTGCAAGCCACCCCCCGCCCCATCGACATCGCCCTGCTGGCCAGCGTCTTCGTCATCGCCGCCTGCGGGCTGCTCTACGAACTGGCGGCCGGGGCGCTGGCGTCCTACGTGCTGGGCGATTCGGTGCTGCAGTTCAGCACCGTCATCGGCACCTACCTCTTCGCGATGGGCGTGGGCTCGTGGCTGTCGCGCTACTTCGAGCGGCAGCTGCCGGCGCACTTCTTGCGCATCGAATTGCTGGTGGCGCTCATCGGTGGGGCGCTTCCTGCTATTCTTTTCGTAGCGAATGCCTATGTGCCCGGCGCGTTCCGCGTGCTGCTCTACGGCATGGTGTTCGCCGTGGGCACGCTGGTGGGGCTGGAGATTCCGCTGGTCATGCGCATCTTGAAGCGCAACGCGCAGCTCAAGGACCTGGTCTCGCAGGTGCTCACCTTCGACTACCTGGGCGCGCTGGCGGTGTCGCTCGCCTTTCCGCTGCTGCTGGTGCCGCACCTGGGGCTGGTGCGCACGGGGCTGCTGTTCGGCGTGATGAACGCGGCCGTGGCGGTGTGGGCGCTGTGGCTCTTCCGGCACGAGCTGCGCCGCTGGCGGGCGCATGCCCTCGCCTGCGCGGCGGTGGCGGGCGCGTTGCTGGCGGGGCTGGCGGGTGCGGAGCACATCACGCGCTTCGCCGAAGACAAGTTCTACCAGGACCGCATCGTGATGAGCAGCGCCTCGCCCTACCAGCGCATCGTCGTCACGCAGGGCAAGGCAGGGCACCGGCTGTACTTGAACGGCAACCTGCAGTTCGCCGAGCGCGACGAATACCGCTACCACGAGGCGCTGGTGCACCCGGCCATGGCCGCGCAGGGCGCTGCAAAACGGGTGGCGGTGCTGGGCGGCGGCGACGGCATGGCGGTGCGCGAGATCCTCAAGTACCCGTCGGTCGAGTCGGTCACGCTGGTGGAGCTGGACCCGGCCATGACGCAGCTGTTCAGCCAGAACCCCACGCTGACGCAGCTCAACGGCCACGCGCTGGCCGACCCCCGCGTGCACATCGTCAACACCGATGCCTTCCAGTGGCTGCAGCAGGGGTCGGACACCTTCGACGTGATCGTGGTGGACTTTCCCGACCCGACCAACTTCGCCATCGGCAAGCTCTACACCAACAGCTTCTACGCGCTGCTCGACCAACGGCTTTCGGCCAGCGGCTATGCGGTGGTGCAGACCACCTCGCCCCTGGTGGCGCGCCAGAGCTTCTGGACGGTGGTGCAGACCATCGAATCGGTGGGCCTTACGGCCGCGCCCTACCACGCGCACGTGCCCAGCTTCGGCGAATGGGGCTTCGTCATCGCCAGCCGGCGCCCCTGGCGGCTGCCCACGGCGCTGCCGGCCGGCCTGCGCTTTCTGTCGGCGCCCACGCTGCCGCTGCTGTTCGACTTCCCACTCGACATGGCGCGGGTGCCGGCCGAGGTGACCCGGCTGTCCAACCAGGTGCTGGTGCACACCTATGAGCAGGAGTGGGGCCGGGTCACGCACTGACCGCCGCGCCGCAGGGGGCCCACGCCGGCCCCGCCCGATGCCCGGCCAAGCCACCGGGCGCCGTGGGGCACTCGCAACGCCGCGCACGCGAAGGAAAACCGTCAGGCAGAATTTGCGGCAAATCCGTTTTTGTTAACAAATGTTCGACCCGTATTTCGTCGTCGGCGTGGCGCGGGACCCGCAGGTGTCGTGGAGCCACGACCCCTGGCTGGTCGCCCTGTCGCTGGGGCTGGCGGTGCTGGCGTCGGTCATGGCGGTGCACCTGGCCGGGCTGGCGCGCATGGCGTCCACCGCCCTGGGCCGCCGCGCCACCGTGGCCTCGGCCGCCCTGGCGCTGGGCGGCGGGGTCTGGGCGATGCATTTCGTTGGCATGCTGGCGTCCGCGCTCTGCTCGCAAGGCTCGTTCCGGCCGGGCATCACGGCGCTGTCCATCGTGCCCAGCGTGCTGGCCGCCTGGGTCGCGCTGTCGGTGATGGCGCGGCCCGGCACCGGGCGGCGGGGCGCCACGCTGGGCGGGCTGCTCATGGGTTCGGGCATCGGGCTCATGCACTACCTGGGCATGTCGGCCTCCACCCTGGCTCCGGTGATCCGCTACGACGTCTGGGGCTTCCTGCTGTCCATGGCGTATGCGCTGGCCCTGGCCGTGGCGGCGCTGCATGCGCGGCTCTGGCTGCAGCAGCGCCCGGGCGTGTCGCCCTGGCTGGCCGACCTGGCCGGTGGCACCGTGCTGGGCCTGGCGATCGCCGGCATGCACTACATCAGCATCGACGCCGTGCGCCTGGTGGGGCCGATCGTCTCGCCCTCCGCCGACACCGCTGCGTTCAAGGGGCGCCTGTCGCTCGCCATCGCCGCGGTGTCCGTGCTGCTGATGGTGGTGGTCGGCGTCGCCAACACCGCCCTGCGCCACCGGGTGCTGTACCGGCGGGCCATGGCCGACGAGTCGCGGCTGCGCGCCGTGCTGGCGACTGCGGTGGACGGCATCATCACCATCCGGGCGGACGGCGTCATCCAGTCGTACAACAAGGCCGCCGAGCGCCTGCTGGGCTGGCGCGAGGACGAGGTGCTGGGGCGCGACGTCGCCATGATCGTGGCGCCCCAGCACCGCGAGAGCTACGAGGCCTACCGGCGCAGCCACGGAGAGACCGCCTTCAGCCGCATGACCGGCAGCAGCCGCGAGCTGGAGGCGCAGCGCAAGGACGGCAGCCCGGTGATGATCCGCCTGGCCGTGGGCCGCGTGGAGCAGCCGGGGCTGCCGCTCTACGTCGGCTTCCTGGTCGATCTGACCGAGCGCCGGGCGCTGGAGGCCGAGCGCCGCCAGGGCGAGGCGCAGCTGCGCTCGCTGGTGCGCAACATCCCCGGCGTGGCCTTCCGGTGCCGCTTCCAGAGCGACTGGGCGATGCTTTTCATCAGCGATGCGGTCGAGAATCTGACCGGCTGGATGGCGGACGACCTGGTCAGCGGCCGCGTCGTCTTCGGCAGCCTGATCCATCCGGAAGACACCGACGCGGTGTGGGCGGAGATCTCCGCCGCCGTGCAGGAGGGCCGCAGCTACCAGATCGAGTACCGCCTCATCGCACGCTCCGGCGCGGTGGTGTGGGTGTCTGAAACCGGCCGCGGCGGCTCGGACATGCCGGGCCGGGTGGATTACATCGACGGCGTGGTGATGGACGTGTCCGAGCTCAAGGCCCGCAACGCCGAATTCTCCGGCGTGCTGCGCGCGCTGGACCGGGCGCAGGCCGTGGCCGAGTTCGACCTCTGCGGCTGCCTCATCACGGCCAACGCCAACTTCCTGAGCCTGTTCGGCTACACGCTGGAAGAAGTGCAGGGCCGGCACCATGCGCTCTTTTGTACCCCGCAGTACGTGCAGGACACGGCATACGTGGCGCTGTGGGACCGCCTCGCGCGCGGCGAGCTCGACGCCGGCGAGTACCAGCGGGTCGGCAAGGGCGGCCGCGAGGTGTGGATCCAGGCCACCTACAACCCCATCCTCGACGCGCAGGGCCGCACCACCAAGATCGTCAAGTTCGCCACCGACCTGAGCGAGCGCCGCGCCATGGAGCAGGACCTGCGCACCGCCAAGGAGGCGGCCGAGGCCGCGGCCCTGGCCCGCGCCACCTTCCTGGCCAACATGAGCCACGAGATCCGCACGCCGATGAACGCCATCATCGGCTTCACCGAGGCGCTGCTCGACACCCCGCTGGAAGCCGCGCAGCGGCGCCAGCTCGCCACCGTGCACCGGGCCGCCCGCTCCATGCTGCGGCTGCTCAACGACATCCTGGACACCGCCAAGCTCGAGAAGGGCGCCGTGCTGCTCGAGCAGCACGACTTCAGCCTGCGCGCGCTGTGCGAGCAGATCGTCGGCTCGCTGCGCATCCAGGCGGACCAGAAGGCGCTGGCGCTCGAGAGCGACTACCCGGCCGACGTGCCCGAGTTCTGGCATGGCGACGCCTTCCGCGTGCAGCAGATCCTGGTCAACCTGGTCGGCAACGCGCTCAAGTTCACCCACCAGGGCGGCGTGACCCTGCAGGTGCGGCACGCCGACGGCCAGGTGCAGCTGGCCGTGGCCGACACCGGCATCGGCATCGACGCGGCCCGGCTCAGCCACATCTTCGACCCCTTCGCGCAGGCCGACGCCTCCACCACCCGGCGCTACGGCGGCTCGGGCCTGGGCACCACCATCGCGCGGCAGCTGGCCGAACTCATGGGCGGGAGCATCACCGTGCAGAGCACGCCGGGCCAGGGCAGCGTGTTCACCGTGCGGCTGCCCCTGCCCCGCGCCAGCGCGGCGGCGATGGAGGTGCAGATGGGCCAGGACACGGTGCAGCTGCCGCCGCTGCGCATCCTGGCGGTGGACGACGTCGCCGCCAACCTCGAGCTGCTGCAGATCGTCTTCGCCCGGGGCGGCCACACCCTCACCTGCGCGGCGAGCGGCGCCGAGGCCGTGCAGGCCGCCGCGCGCGAGCGGTTCGACATCGCCCTCATGGATCTGCAGATGCCCGGGATGGACGGGCTGGAAGCCACCCGCCGCCTGCACGCCCAGGACGCCGAGCGCGGGCTGCGGCCCACCCCGGTCATCGCGCTCTCGGCCAGCGTGCTCGACCAGGACCGCCGCAACGCCCGGGCCGCCGGCATGGAAGGCTTCGCCAGCAAGCCGGTCGAGCCGCCCAAGCTGCGCCAGGAGATCGCGCGCGTGCTGGACCTGCCCGAGGCGCCGCAGGCCGGCACGGCCGCGCCGGCGCCCGCCGTGCCCATGCCGGTGCTCGCGCCCCCGCTGCCTCTGCCGCTCACCTCTCTGTCGCTCGCCGCGACCGCGCCGCCCATCGACTGGCGGCGCGGCCTGCAGGCCTGGGGCCGGCCCCAGGCGCTGCGCCAGGCCATCGACCGGTTCCTGCCCGATGCCTGGAGCCTGGTGGGCGACCTGCAGGCCGCCGAACGGGCCGGCGACTGGACCCGGCTGACCGGCATCGCCCACCGGCTGCGCGGCGCCGCCGCCAACCTGGCCCTGGTGCGCCTGCAGGCCGCCGCCGAGGGCCTGGAGCGGGCCGCGCAGAGCGCGGATGCCGACCTGGCGCGCGACGCGCTCGCCGCCATGGTGCCGGCGCTGGAGTCGGTGCGTGAGGCGCTGCCGCCCCCGGCCCCCGAAAGCCCCAGGGCAGCGCGGGCCCCGGCGGCCGACCCCGGCCAGATCGGCGACGCCATCGACGCGCTCGCGCAGTCGCTCGGCCGGTTCGAGATCGCCGAAGCACCGCTCGGCCAACTGCTGGCGGCCCTGCCCGGGCCCGACGCCGACCGGCTGCAGGACACCCTCAACCGCTTTGATTTCGACGCGGCGCGCGCCTGCCTGCAGGCCCTGCGCAGCGCCCACGCCCGCCAGGAAACGGCCGAGCCATGAACCCTCCGCCCCATGAAGACCGCCGCCCGCGCCTGCTGCTGGTCGACGACGAACCCACCAACCTGCAGGTGCTCCGCCAGGTGCTGCAGGACGATTACCGGCTGCTGTTCACCACCGCCGGCGTCCAGGCCGTCGAGATCGCGCGCCAGCAGCGCCCCGACCTGATGCTGCTCGACGTGATGATGCCGGACATGGACGGCTACAGCGTCTGCCGCCAGATCAAGGCCGACCCGATGCTGGGCTGCATGCCGGTGATCTTCGTGTCGGCGCTCAACGACGTGGTGGACGAGACTCAGGGCTTCGAGGCCGGCGCGGTGGACTACATCACCAAGCCCGTCAGCGCGCCCGTGGTGCGCGCGCGCGTGCGCAACCACCTGTCGCTGGTGCGCACCGAGGCCCTGCGCGAATCGCGCCTGCAGATCGTGCAGCGCCTGGGCCGGGCGGCCGAGTACAAGGACGACGAGACGGGCAAGCACGTCATCCGCATGAGCCTCTACGCGCAGATGCTGGCGCTGGCCCTGGGCATGGACGCGGCCTGGGCCGAAGAGCTGCTGCATGCCGCGCCCATGCACGACGTCGGCAAGATCGGCGTGCCCGACGCCGTGCTGCGCAAGCCCGGCAAGCTCGACGCCGCGGAGTGGGAGGTGATGAAAAAGCACCCGCTCATCGGCGCGGAGATCATCGGCGAGCACCCCTCGGGGCTGCTGCGCACCGCCCACACCATCGCGCTGGCGCACCACGAGAAGTGGGACGGCAGCGGCTACCCGTTCGGGCTGGCCGGCACGGCCATTCCGCTGGAGGCGCGCATCATCGCCATCGCCGACGTGTTCGACGCGCTCACCACGCGCCGCCCGTACAAGGAAGCCTGGAGCCTGGAAGACGCCTTCGACTACCTGCGACAGCAGGCGGGCCGGCACTTCGACCCGTCGCTGGTCGCGCCCTTCATCGCGCTGAAGCCGCAGATCCTGGACATCCAGGCGCGCTGGGCCGAATGAAGCGGGCGCGGGGGCGGGCCGGGCGCGGCGGTGCCGTGGCGTAGAGTCGGCACGCCCACCGCTTGCGCTCGCGCCGTGTCCCACCCCGCCTTCTCCGACCTGCCCTCCTGGCCGCTCAACCGCCGCAGCTTCGTGCTGGGCGCGGCCGGCGCCGGGCTCACCGCCGGCTGCCAGCAGCCACGGCAGGGCGCCGCGGGCGGCTTCACCGGCATCGACATGGCGCGCGGCCACGCGCTGCGCGACCGGCTGGCCCGGGGCGGCGACGCGCTGGCGCCCACCGTGGTGCGGCGCGCACAGGTCGTCATCGCCGGGGGCGGCGTGGCGGGGCTGGCGGCGGCGCGCTCGCTGCGCCTGGCCGGCGTCGACGACTGCGTGCTGCTGGAGATGGAAGACACGGCCGGCGGCAACAGCCGGGGCGGGCAGGTGGGCGGCATCGCCTGCCCGCTGGGCGCGCACTACCTGCCGGTGCCGGGCGACCACGCCCGCGCCGTGCAGGACCTGCTGGAAGAGCTGGGCCTGCGCCGGCGCGAGGCCGGCCGCTGGCGCTACGACGAGCGGCACCTCTGCCACAGCCCGCAGGAGCGCCTGTACTTCCGGGGCGCCTGGCAGGAAGGGCTCTTGCCCACCCAGGGCGTGGGCGAGGCCACGCTGGCGCAGTACCGCCGCTTCGCCGAGCGGGTGGCCGCGCTCTCTCGCGCCGCGCCCTTCGCCATGCCGGCGCTCACCCAATGGAAGCGAAATCAGCCTCTGGCGCCCGTCCATCAAGCGCTGGATGCTATGGTTTTTGATGAATGGCTGCGCCAGGAGGGGCTGGACGATGCCCACCTGCGCTGGTACCTCGACTACTGCTGCCGCGACGACTACGGCGCCGGCCTGGCGCGGGTGTCGGCCTGGGCCGGCATCCACTACTTCGCCAGCCGCCACGGCTTCCACGCGCCGGGCGAAGACAGGGGCGGCGCCGAAGACCGCGAGGGCGTGCTGACCTGGCCCCAGGGCAACGGCTGGCTCACCCAGCGGCTGGCCGCGCCGCTGGCCGCCGGCGGGCAGCTGCGCACCGGCAGCAGCGTGCTGCGCATCGCCGAAACGGCGCGCGGCGTGGAGGTGGACGTGTTCCACCACGCCAGCGACAGCGTGGAGCGCTGGCAGGCGCGGCGCTGCGTGGTGGCGCTGCCCGTGTTCCTGGCCGCCCGGGTGGTGCAGCCGGCGCCCCATTTTTTGCGCGCGGCGGCCGAGCGCCTGGCGTGGGCGCCCTGGCTGGTGGCCAACCTCCACATCGACGCCCCCCTGGCCGACCGCGAAGGCGCGGCGCCCGCCTGGGACAACGTGCTCTACGCCGACCCCACCCCCGGCGGCCTGGGCTACGTGGACGCCGGCCACCAGCGGCTGGACCCACGCCCCGCGCCCACCGTGCTGAGCTACTACCAAGCCCTGGGCGACGTGCCGGACGGCCGCCGCCGGCTGGCCGAGCAGCCATGGACGCAGTGGCGCGACCGCATCCTGCAGAGCCTGGCCGGGCCGCACCCCGACATCGCCGAGCGCGCCACCCGCATGGACATCACCCGCTACGGCCACGCCATGGCCATCCCCACGCCCGGGCTGCAATCCTTTTTGAGCCAGATCGGCCTGGAGCGCTTGTCCCATCAGCGCCGGGTGCTATCGAATGGGGAGCGCGTGGCGCCCCTGCCCACGCCCGCCACCGCCCGGCTCGCCTTCGCGCATGCCGACTGGTCGGGCTATTCGGTGTTCGAGGAAGCCTTCACCCGCGGCCACGCCGCCGGCCTCGCCGTCGCCTGATTCGGCTGCCTGGCCCTGCAATGCGCGGCTACGGGTGCGGCTGCGGCCACGGCCGGCCGCGCCGACCCTGCTCGCTACGCGGTCTTGCCGACGATCGCCACGCCCCGTTCCAAAAAAGATATATCTTCGATAAATCAGATATATCGGAGAAGACATGCACGACATCGACCCATGGGAACCCCGCGACGCCGCCCCCAGCCATCGACGCGGGGGAGGCGGCGGCGGCGCACGCATCTTCGGCCACGGCGGCCTGCGGCTGGTGCTGCTGCGCCTCATCGCCGACAAGCCCCGCCACGGCTACGAGCTGATCAAGGCCATCGAGGAACAGCTGGGCGGCAGCTACAGCCCCAGCCCGGGCGTGATCTACCCCACGCTCACCCTGCTGGAAGAGCTGGGCCACGTCACTGTCAGCGCCGACGGCGGGCGCAAGCTGCACACCGCCACCGACGCGGGCCGCGCCCATCTGCAGGAGCGCCAGGGCGACGTGGAGGCGCTGCTCGCCCGCGTCGCGCAGGGGGCGGCGCAGCGCGGCGCCAGCGCGGCGCGCGCGGCCCGGCCCGCGCCCATCGAACGCGCGGTGCACAACCTGCGCCATGCGCTGCACCTGCGGCTGGCCGGCGAGCCGCTGCAGACCGAGCAGGTCCACGCCATCGCCGACGCGCTCGATGCCGCCGCCCGGCAGATCGAGCGGCTCTGAAGTGCCTCTGAAGCGCCTGTCGCCCCCCCGCCGGCCCGTACCGGCAGAAAGCCATTTGCCATGACCCTCATTCCTGATTCCACCGCCACGCCGCCCCCCACCGCCGAGCAACTCGGCGCCCGCGCCCCGCAGCGCGTGCGCCACGAACTGCGCCGCCGCACGCTCACCGTGCGCCGCGCCGAGCGCGTGACCCCGCACTGCATCCGCGTCACGCTGGAGGGCGATGACCTGCAGGGCTTCACCAGCGCCGGCTTCGACGACCACGTCAAGCTCATCCTGCCGGACGCCACCGGCGCCATCGCCTTTCCGGTGCCGGCCGAGGCGGGCGGCCCCGCGCCCGATGCGCCGCGCCCCACGATGCGCGACTACACCCCGCGCGCCTACGACGCCGCCGCCGGCACGCTGGTCATCGACTTCGCCCTGCACGACGCCGGCCCCGCCACCGCCTGGGCGCTGCAGGCCGCGCCCGGCCATCAGGTCGGCGTTGGGGGGCCGCGTGGCTCGATGGTCGTCCCGCTGGCCTTCGACGGCTACGTGCTGGTCGGCGACGACACCGCGCTGCCCGCCATCGCCCGCCGCCTGGCCGAGCTGCCCGCCGGCACGCCCGTGCTGGTGCTGGCCGAGGTGGACGGCCCGGCCGACGAGCAGCCGCTGCCCACCGCCGCCGACGCCCGCATCCACTGGGTGCACCGCCAGGGCGCCGAGCCCGGCACGGCGTCCGTCCTGCTCAATGCGCTGCGGCCGCTGGCGCTGCCCACAGGCGACATCCACGCCTGGGTGGCGTGCGAATCGGCCGTGGCCAAGGCGCTGCGCACCCACCTGGTGGGCGAGCGCGGCGTGCACCCGAAGTGGATCCGGGCCTCGGGCTACTGGCGGCGCGGCAGCGCGGCCACGCACGACACGCACGAGGACTGATCCACGGGCGCTGCCTGCCTGCGTGCGCCTGCCGTGGCGCCCGCCGGTCAGGCGGCGGGTGCCAGGCCGGCGGCCAGGTGGTCGATCCACGCCCGCACGGCCGGCGGCAGAAAACGCTGCGCCGGGTACAGCAGCCAGGCCGTGCCTGAATAGGCCGTCTCGTGCCGCCAGCCCTCCAGCACGCGCACCAGCGTGCGGGCGGACAGGGCCTCCTGCGCCATGAAGCCCGGCAGGCTGGCGATGCCCAGGCCCGCCAGTGCCGCGTCGCGCCGCATGCCGCTGTGGTTGACGGCGTGGCGGCCATGCACCGGCACCGTCACCGCCTCGGCCTGCGCGCCGCTGCCCTGCCGCGTGAAGCGCCAGCGGGCGTCGTGCGGGTGCTCTCCCAGCCACAGGCAGTCGTGGCGCGCCAGGTCGCCCGGGGCGGCGGGCAGGCCGCGACCGGCCAGGTAGGCGGGGCTGGCGCACACGATGTGCTCCACCACCTCCAGCGGGCGCGCGGCCAGGCCCGGCGGCGGCGTGTCGGTCACCCGCAGGGCGAGGTCGATGTCCTCGGCGAACAGGTCCACCACCCGGTCGGTCACCACCAGTTGCAGCTGCACCTCGGGGTGCGCGGCCAGAAAGGGCGCCACCAACGGCTGCACGCGCTGCACGCCGTAGGCCTTCAGCACGCTCATGCGCACGCGGCCCCGGGGCTCGGCGCCGGGGCGATGGGCACCCGCCAGCTGCAGCACTTCGCGGGCGGCGGCCTCCAGCGCCTGGCAGCGCGCATGCGCCGCCTGGCCGGCGGCGGTCAGCCGCAGCTGGCGCGTGGTGCGCTCCAGCAGGCGCACGCCCAGCCGGGCCTCCAGCCGCGCCACCTGGCGGCTGACGGCCGAAGGCGTCAGCCCCAGGCCGCGCGCGGCGGCCGAAAAACTGCCGGCCGCCACCACGCGGGCGAACACGGCCAGGTCCGGCAGGGATTCGAGCGCGTCATTCATGCGGCGTGAGAACAGATGCTGTGCACAAGCGACCGATTATCAATCGACAAGCGCAAACGCACACTGGCCGCCATGACTACCCATGCCTTGCCGTCCGCCCGTTTCGCGCCTTCCGCCGACCTTGCGCTGCTGCTGGTCGCCGCCTGCTGGGGCGCCAGCTACGGCATGGCGCAGGGGGCGCTGGCCCATTACCCGGTGCTGGGCTTCCTGGCCGTGCGTTTTTTGCTCACCGCCGCCGTGCTGGCGCCGGCCTGCCGGAGGGCCCACCGGGCGCAGTGGGCGGCTGCGCTGGGCGCGGGCCTGCCGCTGGGCGCGCTGCTGATGGCGATCTTCGTGTGCGAGACCTATGGCGTGGCGCACACGCCGGCCGGCCGTGCGGCGCTGCTGATCAGCCTGTGCGTGGTGTTCACGCCGTTCGCCGAATGGCTGCTGCTGCGCCGCCGCCCGGCACCCGCCGTGTTCGGCTTCGCCGCCGTGTCGCTGGCCGGCGCCGCGCTGCTGACGGGCGGCTGGCCCTCGCAATGGGCCGTGGACGGGCTGGGCTGGGGCCGGGGCGAATGGCTGATGCTGGCGGCGGCCGGGCTGCGGGCCGTAATGGTGTGCGTGACGAGCCGGCTCACCCGCTGCCACGCCGAGGCCTCCACCCTGCACCTGACGGCGGTGCAGGCGGGCGTGGTGGGCCTGGGCTGCCTGGGCTGGGCCGCCGCCACGCAGGGCGGCCTGCCGCCGCTGCCCCGCGCGCCGGCCTTCTGGGGCGCCACGCTGTTCCTGGTGCTGGGGTGCACGGTGCTGGCCTTCGCGGTGCAGAACTGGGCCCTGCGGCAGCATTCGCCCAGCCGCGTCAGCCTGCTGATGGGGACCGAGCCCGTCTGGGGCGCGCTCTTCGCCACGCTGTGGCTGGGTGAGACGCTGGGCAGCGCGGGGTGGCTGGGGGGCGCGCTCATCGTCGCCAGCACGCTCTGGCTGACCGGCCGCAAAGGGCGGGGCTGACGCCGCCGGCGCGCAGGAGTCGGTGGATACTGCGCCCCAGCACACCGCGCTCCTGCCCTTTTCCGGCCGAAGAAACCATGCTCTCCACCGCCGACCGTCCCGACCCGGCCTCCGCCGACACCGCCGCCGACACGCCGGCCGCCCGCCGTGCGCTGCGCACCATCGCCGGCTTCGAGGCGCTCAAGGGCAGCGTCGCGCTGGTCGCGGGCGTGGGCGTGCTGGGGCTGCTGCACCGCGACCTGCACCAGATCGCCACCGCCCTGATCGGCCACGTGGGCTTGGAGCCCGGCGCGCATTACCCGGCGCTGCTGCTGGCCGGCATCGACCGCTGGTCCGGCCATGGCGACTGGCAGCTGCTCACCGCCATCGCCACTGCCTACGCGGCACTGCGCTTCACCGAGGCCTATGGGCTGTGGCGCGACAGGGCCTGGGGCGAATGGCTGGGCGCGCTGTCCGGCGGGCTCTACATACCGTTCGAGCTGTGGCACTGGCTGCACCGGCCCACCTGGGCGGCCAGCGCCGTGGTGCTGCTCAATGCCGGCGTGGTGGCCTACCTGGGCTGGCGGCTGTGGCGCCGGCAGGCTTGAGCCCGCATACTCGCCAGTTCACCCACTGCATCAGGAGCCACACCATGGCCAAAGGCGATCAACGCAGCAACAAGATGACCAAGAAGCCGAAGAAGGACACCAGCCTGCCCCCGGCGCTGCCCGGTGCGGGGTCGGTCTCGTCCCGACCCACACCGCCCACCACGGCCGTGATGCCCAAGGGCAAGCTGAAGAACAAGGCCGCTTGACCCTCCGTATAAGCTGCTATTAAAACCAGGCGGCATATGAATGGTGACTTAAATTCGGCTGGGTGATATAATCCCCTCCAGACGGCAGCATGGCACATGCCGCCGTCACCGCACGGAGCGGTTGGCCGGGACGACCCGCTGCCTGCCGCCCCGCGCGTTTTTCGCGGCCCCAGGCCGCCTTGCGGAACTGCCGAGCTGCAGCCCGCCGAGTTTTTCGATGCTCACGCCGGTTCGCCACCCACGGCCTGCGACTCCTGATTGCCCCTGATTTCCTCTCTCGCCATCTCCATGGGCCGATACGTCGTTTCGCCCGCGACACACCCGACCGACTGCGGACGCTTTCGCGCCTCCTTCTCGGTCCAGCGATCCCAAGGCAACGGCAGCTACTGCCGCATCTTCCGGTTCGACAGATTCTTCGCCTCGCGCGAAGCCGCCCGGCTCTTCGCCGTCACCCAGGGCTGGCTGCAGACCTCGATGGCCCACCCGCCTGCGTGCTGAGCCTGGGCCGGCACACGCTTTTTTCACCACGGGCTGCCGCGGACCTGCCGCCAGCCGGTTTCCAACGGCGCGCCGCGTTGCGCACCATCTTCAGAAAGACTCCACCATGAGCACCAAAATCTACGTGGGCAACCTGCCCTATTCCGTCGACGACGAAGCCCTGCGCAGCAACTTCTCGGAATTCGGCGGCGTCTCCTCCGCCAAGGTCATGATGGACCGCGACACGGGCCGTTCCAAGGGCTTCGGCTTCGTGGAAATGGTCTCGGCCGACGTCGCCCAGGCCGCCATCAACGGCCTGAACGGCATGTCGGTCGATGGCCGCTCCATCGTTGTGAACCTGGCCCGCCCCCGCGAAGCCACGGCGGGCGGCGGCGGTGGCTACCGCGCCAGCGGCCGTGCGGACGTCGGCTACGGCAACGGCGGCTTCGGCGGCGGTCGCTACTGACCTGCGCCCGCGCTTCTCGCGCTCCGTGAACCGGCTCCCTGGGGCCGGTTTTTTTTCGCCCGCGGCCACTCCAGGGGCGGCGGGGGCCGCGTCATCGCCATGTCACGCCGGGGCGGCATGGTGCGGGCTTTCGGTCTTCACCCTGGCTGTTTCCCATGAATTCCTTCTCCCTCGCCGCCGCCTGCGCCGCCCTCGCGTGCGCCGCCGCGCTGCCCGTGCACGCCCAAGGCGCCGCCCCGGCACCAGCCGCCTTCACCGCCACGCTGGCCGGCCATGCCGTGCTGCCCGCGCGCTCCTTCATCGCACCGCCCGCCGATGCGCCGGCCGACCTACGCACCAGCGGCAAGTTCACCACCGCCCGTCGGGTGGACGCGGTGGGCACGGTGGAGGGCCAGTCCGCCGGCCGGCCCACCGGCGTGTCGCTGCCCTTCCAGGGTCAGCCCGCGCAGGGCCATTCGGGCATCAAGCGCATGGCCGACGGCACCTTCTGGCTGCTGACCGACAACGGCGCCGGCGCCAAAGCCAATTCGCCCGACTTCATGCTCTACCTGAACCACTACGCGGTGGACTTCCAGAGCGGCGAGTTCAGGCGCTTGAAGACCGTCTTCCTGCACGACCCCGACAAGAAGGTGCCGTTTCGCATTGCCGAAGAAGGCACGAAGGAGCGCTATCTGACCGGCGCCGACTTCGACCCCGAGAGCTTCCAGTTCGCGGGCGGCGCGCTCTGGATCGGCGACGAGTTCGGCCCCTGGCTCATCAAGGCCGACCTGGACGGCCGCGTGCTGGCCGTTTTCGACACGCTGGTCGACGGCCGCGTGGTGCGCTCGCCCGACCATCCCGCCGTCACCACCGCCGGCGCGCCGGATGCGAAGGCGCCGGCGTTCGACATCAAGCGCTCCAAGGGCTTCGAGGGCATGGCCGCCAGCCCCGATGGCAGCAAGCTGTACGCGCTGCTAGAGGGCCCGGTGTGGGACGCCTCCGCCCAGGCCTATGAAGCCGTGGAAGGCGGCCGGCAGTACCTGCGCTTGCTGGAATTCGACGTGAAGGCGGAAAAGTGGACCGGCCGCCACTGGAGGTACGTGCTGGAAGCCAACCACCACGCCATCGGCGACTTCAACATGATCGACGGCAGCACGGGCCTGGTCATCGAGCGCGACAACGGCGAAGGCACGGCGGCCCATGCCTGCCCCGAGGGCGTGAAGCGCGCCGACTGCTTTGGCGACCTGGCGAAGTTCAAGCGCGTCTACAAGGTCGAGCTGACCGACGCCAATGCCGGCGGCCCGCTGCGCAAGCTGGGCTACATCGACCTCATGCGCATCCAGGACCCGAAACGCCTGGCGAAGAAGCCGCTCGACAACGGCGTGCTCACCTTCCCCTTCTTCACCATCGAGAACGTGGACGTGGTGGACGCCACGCACATCGTCGTCGGCAACGACAACAACCTGCCCTTCAGCTCCAGCCGCCTGCCCAACCAGGCCGACGACAACGAACTGGTGCTGCTGGAGGTGGGGGACTTTCTGCGCGCGCGCTGACCTGAACGCGGCTGCGGGCTCTGCGGGCAGCGGCTGCGCGGCCGGGGGGCGGGTGGCAGAATTCGCGGCTTTTGCTGCGTTCGCGCTCCGCCCGCCCCTCACCCGAAAGCCCGCGCCCCCATGTTCACAGGCATCGTCCAAGCCACGGCCGGCATCGCCGCCATCCACGACCGCGCCGGCCTGCGCACCTTCACGCTCGACTTCCCCGCGGGCTTCTGCGACGGCCTCGCCATCGGCGCCAGCGTGGCGACCGACGGCGTGTGCCTGACGGTGACCGAAATCGTCTCGCCCACCCGCGCCAATTTCGACGTGATGCTGCAGAGCCTGAACGTCACCACCTTGGGCAGCTACGCCGAGGGCGACCGGGTCAACGTGGAGCGCGCGGCCAAGGACGGGGCCGAGATCGGCGGCCATCCGCTCTCGGGCCACATCGACTTCACCGGCACGCTGGCCGAGCGGCGCGAGTTCGACAACAACCTGGTCTGGCGCGTGGCCGTGCCCGAGGCCTTTCGCCGCTACGTCTTCGCCAAGGGCTACATCGCCATCCACGGCGCCAGCCTGACGGTGGCCGAGGTGAACCGGCAGGAAGGCTGGTTCGAGGTCTGGCTGATTCCCGAAACCCGCCGCGCCACCGTGTTCGAGGGCAAGCGCGTGGGCGATGCGCTCAACATCGAGATCGAGCGCAGCACCCAGGTGGTGGTCGACACCGTGCGCGAGGCGGTGCAGGAGAGCCTGGGGCGCCTCACCCCGGTGCTGGAAGCGCTGCTGAAGGACAAGGGCCTGTCGCTGGACGACCTGGTGCAGCCGCCGGCCCTGCCGCGCTGACCGCTGGCGCGCGCCCGGTGCGGCGAATGGCAGCCATCTTTCGGGTGTTTTAGGCTTCCAGCGCTCATTCCATCGGCGCACGGTGCTATTAAAAATGTAGCAGTTTGTCCGAGTCTTCCCATGCCATCCCCTGCCGCTTCTCCGCCTGCCCATGGCTGACACCCGCTGGACGCTGCGCCCCTTGCGCACGGCCGACTTGCCCGCCCTGCTGGCGGTGCAGCGCGCCTGCTATGGCGACGGGTTGATCGAAAGCGAGGCGGTGTATGCCCGGCGCCTGGCCAGCCCGGCGCACCGGTCGCTGGCGCTGGTGGACTGCGCCGAGGGCGCAGCGGGCCGGCTGGTGGCCTACCTGGCCGCCTACCGCAGCACGCTCGGCCAGGTCACGCCGCTGCACGGCGATTTCGGCGGCGGGCCCGAATCCACGCAGGGCACCCTCTACCTGCACGACATGGCCGTGCTGCCCGCGTTCCACGGCCTGGGCCTGGCGCAGCGGCTGCTGGCCGCCGCCTGGCAGGGCGCCCGGGCCGACGGGCTGCGGCGGGCGGCGCTGGTGTCGGTGCAGGGCACGCAGGCCTATTGGGCGCGGCAGGGATTCGCCGTGCAGGCCCTCGCCCACGCGGCGCAGCGCGAGCGGCTGGCCGGCTATGGCGAGGGGGCGGTGTACATGGTGCGGGAAGGTTCAGGCTAGCGCGCCCGGTGCGCCCCGTTCCTCGGCCGCTTGCGCCACGATCCAGTCGCGGAACTGCCGCAGCGCCGGGTCGATGAGCGTCTCCGGCGGGTAGACCAGGTGATAGGCCAGGGGCGTTGGCAGCGCGGCGTCGCCCTGCACGCCGATCAGCGACCGCGCTGCCAGCTCGCGCGCCACCAGGGTGCGCCGCACCAGGGCGAATCCCTGGCCCGCCAGCGCGGCTTCCACGGCGCCGTTGGAATGGGCGAACACCACGCCCTGCGCGGCATCCACCCATTGCACGCCGGTCAGGCCCTGCGCCTGGCACCACAGCCGCCAGTCGTCGCGCTGGCCGTCGTGCAGCAGCCTCTCGCCCGTGATGTCCTGCAGGCGGGCCGTGCGGCAGGGCGCCACCAAGCGCGGGCTGCAGACGGCGATGAGCTCGTCGTCCAGCAGTCGCTCGGCCTGCAGCCCGGCGTAGGGGCCGCGGCCATGGCGCACCGCGAACTGCACGCCCTCGGCCTGCAGGTCCACCAGGCGCTCGGTGGTGCTCACATGCACGTCCAGCAGCGGCGCCTGCTGTAGAAAGGTCTGCAGGCGCGGCACCAGCCACTGGGCGGCAAAGCTCGGCGTGCAGCTGACCAGCACCACCCGCCGCTCGTGCGCCGCCAGCAGGCGCGACGTGGCCTGGCCGATGCGCGCCAGCGCCTCGCCGCAGGCCGACTGGTAGTCGCGCCCTGCGGCCGTCAGCGCGAGACCGCGCGCCTGCCGCTCGAACAGGGCGCAGCCCAGGAAGTCTTCCAGCTTGCGCACCTGCTGCGAAACGGCGCCGGGCGTCACGTGCAGCTCGGCTGCGGCACGGCGCACGCTGAGATGACGGGCCGCGGCCTCGAAGAAGCGGATGGCGATCAGGGGCGGCAGGCGCATCGTCGTTCAGTGTGGCTAAACAGATGTAGAGCATAAATCGTTTGTGCCAGCTCACCCTGCTTCGCACAATCTGCGTGCTTGACTGCACCGTTCGCCCGTCTCGCCACATCCTCCATGAACACCGCCAGCCTCATTCGCCTCGTCACCCTCGCAGCCCTCTGGGGCGGCAGCTTCCTCTTCGTGCGCATCACCGTGCCGGTGCTGGGCGCCGTGCCCACCACCTTCGGCCGCCTGCTGCTGGGGGCGGCGGGGCTGATGGCCCTGGTGGCAGTGGCGCGGCTGCGGCCGGCCTTCCACGGCAAGCTGGGTGCGGCGCTGGTGCTGGGGGTGGTAAATTCGGGCATTCCGTTCCTGATGTTCGCGCTGGCTGCCCGCGTGCTGCCGGCCGGCTACAGCGCCATCCTGAATGCGACCACGCCGCTCATGGGCGTGCTGGTCGGCGCACTGGCCTTTGGCGAGCGCATCACCGCGGCGCGCCTGGCCGGGGTGCTGCTGGGCATGGCCGGCGTGGCCGTGCTGGCGCAGGCCGGGCCGGTAGCGCTCACGCCCGAGGCGCTGGGCGGCATCGCGGCCTGCCTGGTCGCCACGGCCTGCTACGGCACGGCGGGTTTCCTCACCCGCCGCTGGATCGGCGCACGGGGCGGCCTCGACAGCCGCCTGGTCGCCCTGGGCAGCCAGTGGGGCGCCCTGCTGGCGCTGGCCCCGTTCGCGGCCTGGGAGGTCTGGCGCCAGCCCGACCTGCCCGCCGCGTGGCTGGCTGCGCCGCCGGTCGTCTGGGCCGCGCTGCTGGCCACGGGCCTGCTCTGCACGGCCTGGGCCTATGTGCTCTATTTCCGGCTGATCGCCGACGTGGGGCCGGTCAGGGCGCTCACCGTCACCTTCCTGATTCCGCCCTTCGGCGTGGCCTGGGGCTGGCTGGTGCTGGGCGAGGCGGCCACCTGGGCGCATGCCGCCGGGGGCGCGCTGATCGCCGCTGCGTTGTGGCTCGTGCTGCGGCCTGTGGCGCCGCCGCCGCGCACCTGACACCGGTGCTGCGCGGCGCTGGAGCGCTGGTCATAATGCCGCCATGCCCCACCGCTGGAAACCCAACGTCACCGTCGCCGCCGTCGTCGAACAGGACGGCCGCTTCCTGCTGGTGGAAGAAGACACCGCCGACGGCCGGCGCCTGAACAACCCCGCCGGCCACCTGGACCCGGGCGAGTCGCCCCAGCAGGGCTGCATCCGCGAAGTGCTGGAGGAAACCGCCCGCGACTTCACCCCCGCCGCGCTGGTGGGCGTGTACCTGAACCGCTTCACGCGCACCCGCACGGGCGACGACATCACCTACCTGCGCTTCGCCTTCGCCGGCAGCGTGAGCGAGCCCCATGCCTGGCGCTCGCTGGACGACGGCATCGTGCGCACGGTGTGGATGACGCTGGCCGAGATCGAAAGCTGCGCCGACCGGCTGCGCAGCCCGCTGGTGCTGGAATGCATTCGCGACTACCTAGCCGGCCAGCGCTTTCCGCTGGAGCTGGTGCACACGGACGCCACGGTGCTGCAGGCGCCCGTGCCGCGGCGCTGACGGAAGCGGGTCGGGCCCCTGAGGCCACTGGGGGGGCGCGGGTCACCCCTGCTCGAGGGGCGCGTCACACGTCTGCCGCGATGGCCGGCGAGCCGTGGCCCAGCGGGTCGAGCGTGATGTGGATCTGCGTGGCGTCGGCCAGCTCCGGCCGGCCGCCTTCGCCCACGTCGGCCAGGGCGGTGAACTGCCCGTCCAGGAAGAGGAAGGTCATGGCGCCGGCCAGGTCGGCCAGCGCTTCCTCGGCGGACGCGAAGCCGCTGGCCGCGATGGTGTCGTCGCCGTCCAGCTGATAGCGCCAGGTTCCCTCACCGGCGCCTTCGTCGCCATCGGTCTCCAGAATGCCCAGGTCCACCAGCTTGTCGCGCTTGTTGCTGCACAGCACACGGCCGGCCGACGCGTAGAGCGTGAACGGCTGGCCGGGCGGCTGGGTGGCGCCCGCCGAGGGCGTGGCCGGCTGCACGGGCGATGTGCGGATGCTGGGGGCGTCGGCCGCGGCGGCGGATCCGGTGGAGGGCAGGCGGGACATGGCGGCTCCTGGGTGCATGGGGTGGGAAGGCGGGCAGACGGCTGTGCGCGGCTGCGGCGGTCCGGGCCATCGTAGGCAGCGCCAGGCGTGCGCCGTGTAGGAAAAGGCGAGGGCCAGGGGACCGACACGCCACCCTCGGCGTCGATGGCCCGGCCTCGGCCAGCTCAAGGCTTGCGCCGCCCCGCCCAGAAGCCCCAGGCGATGCCGGCCACGCCCAGGGCCGCCACCAGGGCGGCGCCGCTGGCCATGCGCTCGCGTCGGCCGCCGGCCACGCCGGTGCCTTGCGACGGGGCGAAGAGATTGCCCTCGCTGTGCTGCGCGGGCTCGGCGCGCGCCAGGCCCCAGTCGGCCACCCAGCGCATGGCGCGGGCCACGCCGCCGGGCGCCACGGCATGCGCCATGCGGCCGGGCAGCGCGCCCAGGCCCAAAAAGGTCACGTCGCGCGGGCGCGGCACCTGGGTCAGGCCGACCACGGCGCGGGCCACGCGGTGCGGGTCCACCATGGGCAGCGCGGGGTCTATGGTGCGGCCGGTGTAGTTGGCGCCGTGGTCCAGGCCGGGCGAATCGACGAACGTGGGCGCGATGTCGCACACGTGCACCCAGGGCAGGTCGGCCACCTCGGCGCGCAGGCTCTCCGACAGGCCGCGCAGGCCGAACTTGCTGGCCGTGTACGCGGCCGCATAGGGCGCGGGCAGCCAGCCGCCGACCGAGATCATGTTCACCAGCAGGCCGCGACCGCGCTGGCGGAAGTGGCGCAGCGCGGCGTGCGCGCCGTGCAGGTGGCCCAGCAGGTTGGCCTCGATCACGCGGCGGTGTGCGGACAGCGGCACGTCGTCGAACCGGCCGATGGCGCCCACGCCCACGCCGTTGACCCACACGTCGATGTGGCCGAAGTGGCGCACGGCCTTGTCCGCCAGGGCCTGCACGGCGGCGGCATCGGTCACGTCGGTGGGCACGCCGATGGCGGTGCCGCCGGCGGCGCGGCAGGCCAGCGCCACGGGCGAGAGGGTGTCTGCGCTGCGCGAGGCCAGCACCAGCTTGGCGCCTTGCCGCGCGAAGGCGAGCGCGGTGGCGTGGCCGATGCCGCTGGAGGCGCCGGTGATCACCACCACCAGGGGCGGCGCGGGCTGCAAAGGGACGGCCGCGGGCGCGTCGGCGGAGGTGCGGGCCGGGGTGGATGCGTCGGAGCGAGGGCTGAAAAATCGCATACGGCGTTGTAGGCGGATGCGTGCGGCGCGGGCGTAGGACGCTGGCTGAAAACCGGCCCTGGCCTCGGCCCCCGGAGCCCCGGGGCGCAGGCGAGGCCATCGACCGGGGCGGCCGGGGCCGCAGCCGGTCAGCCGCCCACCACGGACCAGCCCACGTGCTGGTCGGCCTTGTCGTTCTCGTACTCCCACGCCGTGCCGCAGCGGTCGCAGCGGTAGCGGGTGATGGTGACGACACGCCCGTCCTCGCGCTCTTCCTTGCGGTTGCCGCGCTGCACCAGCTCGGCATGGCCGGGCGCCTTGCGCCAGTTGCGCTGGATGCCGGCGCAGGGCTCGCACAGCTCCATCTTCTTGAGTTCTTTCTGGCGTGCGGTGTCTTTGGGCATGGCGGGGTCCGGGCGGGTGGCGGTGGGGGCAGGGGACGGGCGGCGAACCGCCCGGTGTTCAGGCCAAAAAAGGGCTCTGGCGCTTATTCTACGGGCGCAAGGCGCTATTTAATCGATAGCAATGGGCGGCCACGCGCCCGTGAACGTGGCGCCGTCACGCCTGCGTGCCCACCTGCATCGGCCCGGGCGCGGGCGGCGGCTGCCACCCGGGCGGCAGGTCGGCCACGTGCACGCGGCGCTCGGGCACGGCGAAGGGCACGTCCAGCGCCTGCAGCGCGCGCATCAGCGCCAGGTTGATCTTCTGCTGCAGGTCCATGTAGACGTTGTAGCCCGGGTCCAGCACGATGTAGACCACCTCGTAGGTCAGGCCCGTCTCGCCGAACGCCTGCAGGTGGGCGCGGTCGAAGCGGGCGTTGGGCTCGGCCTCGATGATGCGGCGCACGGCCTGGGAGATGGCCTCGGCCGCCTCGGCGCTGGTGCCGTAGGGCACGCGGAAGTTGAAGACGATGCGCCGCTCGCGCATGTAGCGGTAGTTGTTGATGGTCTGCTTCAGCAGGTCGGTGTTGCTCATCACCACCTGCTCGCCGCTCAGGGCGCTGATGCGGGTGGTCTTCACGCCGATCTGCTGCACGGTGCCGGCCACGCCGCCCACGACGATGAAGTCGCCCACCTCGAAGGGCTTGTCCACCGCGATGGCGACCGAGGCGAACAGATCGCCCAGCACGCTCTGCACCGCCAGCGCGATGGCGATGCCGCCCACGCCCAGGCTGGCGACGAAGGCGGTGATGTTCACCCCCACGTTCGAGAGGATGGCCAGCAGCACGGTCGCCCAGAGCAGCGTGCGTAGCCCCCACGACATCAGCGTGGCCGACGCGCTGATCTGCGTGGGGCTGGTGGCGCCGTGGTGCACGCGGTAGCGCTCCACCACCAGCGCGGTCGCCCGCGTGCCCCAGAGGCCCACCTGCAGCGCCACCGCCAGGAACCACAGCTGCTCCACCCGCGCGGGCCAGCGGCCGGGCAGATCGAGCATGCCGGCGCCCACCAGCAGGGCGGCCAGCACGATCAGCAGGTGGCTGGTGCCCGAAAGCACCTCCATCAACAGCTGCGCCGGCCCGCGGTGGGCGTCGTGCTCGCTCGCCACGCGGCGGGCGCGGGCCACGGCCCAGCCCTGCAGCAGCGTCAGCACCAGGTAGGTGACGACGGCGGCCACGGCGGCGATCAGCAGGCTGGCGGCCGACATGCCCCAGAAGGTTTCGGCGTGCAGCCAGGCGGTGGCGGAGGCGATATCCATGCAGTGGAGTCCTTTATCGGGGTGTGGAGGAGTGGGAACAGCGTGGCGTGGGCCAGCGCTGGGGCGAGAGGGCGGAGCCCTTCGGCCGGCTCAAGGAGCGAGCGGGCAGGGCCCGGGGCTCAGGGCCTGCGCGCTACCGTTCGGGCCGCGCCGGGCTGGCTCTGCGACCCATGCTAGAAAAGGCCGGGCCCTGCCCACGTAGTCCGAGGCCGACGGTGGCCCGCGCCGGGCCGCCCCTGCAGCCCTGGCGTCAGCCGGCCGCAGCCTCGTCCAGGTCGTCCGTGCCCAGGCTGTCGTCCGCCGGGCCGTAGTACACCGCCTGCGCGGCCGCCACCGTGTCGTAGCGCGGGTCCAGCCAGCACTGCACGATGCCGTTGGTCCAGCCGAAGCCGTCCTGCAGCGGGTATTCGCCGCCGTCGCCGCCGCAGGGCGCATCGCGCTCGGTGGCGCGCAGGGCGTATTTCTCGACCAGCTTGCCTTCGCGCTGGTAGACGGCGCGCACCGTGTCGATCCAGCGGCGGCGCACCTCCAGCGCCAGCGCCTTGTGGCCGTAGCGTTCCAGACCTCGCACGGCCATCCACTGCAGGGGTGCCCAGCCGTTGGGGCGGTCCCACTGCTGGCCGCTGGCGCATTCGGTGGTGGCCAGGCCCCCCGGCGCCAGCAGGCGCGCCTCCACGGTGCGGGCCACCGCGGCGGCCTGCGCGTCGGTCGCCATGCCGGCGTAGAGCGGCACCACGGTGGCGGCCGTCAGGCAGCCGCGCAGCGTGCCGGTCTTCCAGTCGTAGTCGAAGTACGCGCCTTCCGACTCGCTCCAGAGCAGCCGGTTGACCGCCTCGCGCCGGTGCGCGGCCAGGTCGTGGAAGTGGCGCGCCGTGGCCAGGTCGCCGCTCGCCTGGCTGGCCTTGGCGATGGAGACTTCCATGCGGTAGAGGAACGCGTTCAGGTCCGCCGGCAGCAAGTCGGTGGTGCAGATCTGCGACAGCTGCAGCGTGGCCTCGTCGGCGGGGTCCGGGGCGCGCAGCCAGCGGGTGGAGAAGTCCCAGCCCGACTCGCAGGCGGCCCGCAGGTCGCGGTAGACCTCGGGCGAGGGGCGGTCCGCGCCCGAGGCGGTTTCCACGTCTTCGCGCCACGATTCCTCTCGCGGCGTGTCGCGGTCGTCCCAGTAGCGGTTGAGCACCTCGCCGCCGGCCAGCGCCACCACGCGGCGGCGCGCGTCGCCCGGGTGCAGCACGTGCAGGCCGTCCATCCAGAAGGCATGCTCCTTCAGCATCTGCGGCAGGTAGTGCGACACGGGCGGGCCGCCGGCCAGCGCGGTCAGCTCGGCCATCGATGCGAAGAGCGGCGGCTGCGAACGGCTGAGGTAGTAGGTGCGCGTGCCGTTGGGCACGAAGCCGAAGGCGTCGATCAGCCGGGCGAAGTTCTCGGTCATGCCGTGCAGCAGCGCCTGGCGGCCGCTGGCCGCCAGGCCCAGCATGGTGAAGTACGAATCCCAGTAGTAGAGCTCCGCGAAGCGGCCGCCCGGCACCACGTAGGCGTGGGCCATGGGCAGGGCGGTGCCGCGCTCGGGGTGTTCCTGCGGCCTGCGCGTCAGCACGGGCCAGAGGGCCTCGATGTGCTCGGCCATCGACAGCCCGGGCGTGCCCACGTAGTCGTCGTTGCTGATCTCGGGCGGCGAGAAATGCGCCAGCACGAAGGCGCCCAGGTCGAACCCCGGGCGCGCATGCTCGGCGCGGTAGGCGGCGAGGATGGCCTCGGGCTCGCCGCGGGGGGCGCAGTCCACGAAGGTCTTGCTGTCGCCGAAGACCTGCTGGCTCTGCACGGCGATGAACAGCTCCTGGTAGCGGTCGGCCGGCGTGCAGTGGTCGCAGGGCGGCGCGCCGGGCACCTGCACCCGGGAGAGGTTGATGCGGTAGGCCGGGTGGCGGCCGGTGGTGCGCGGTGCGCTGGAGCCGGACTGGGCGGGGGCAGCGGCAGCGGGGGACGGCGGTGCGATCGTGGCGCTCATGGCTATGCGGTTCCTACTGCTCCGCATAGTTCCACAAAAGTCCGCCATCCACCACCAGCGTGGCGCCGGTGATGTAGGCCGCGTCGGGCGAGGCGAGGAAGGCCACCGCGCCCGCCACGTCGCGCGGTTCGCCCATGCGGCCCAGCGGGATCTGGGCCTGCAAGGCCGCCAGCTTGTCGGGCTGCTTGAGCAGGTCGTCGTTGATGGGCGTGCGGATGGCGCCCGGCGCCACGTTGTTCACGGTGATGCCCAGCGGCGCCAGCTCGATGGCCATGTTGCGCATCAGCATGCGCAGGCCGCCCTTGCTGGCGCAGTACGAGGTGAAGTGCGGGAACGGCAGGTCTTCGTGCACCGAGCTCATGTGGATGATGCGGCCCGGCCGCCCGGCGTCCCGCAGCGCCCGGGCGAAGGCCTGGGCGGTGAAGAACGCGCCCTTCAGGTTCACCTCCAGCACGGTGTCGTAGTCGTCCTCGGTGGTGTCCAGGAAGTCGGCGCGCAGCTCCAGCCCGCCGTTGTTGACCAGCACGTCCAGCCGCCCGAAGGCGTCGTGCGCCTGCGCCACCATGGCCTGCATGCGGGGCACGTCGCGCAGGTCGCCGGCGAACACCTGGCAGCGCACGCCGTGGGCCTCGATGGCACGGCGGGCGTCGGCCGAGCGCTCGTCCTCCTCGCGCACGTGCAGGGCGATGTGCGCGCCTTCCCGCGCCAGCCGCTCGGCCACGCCCAGGCCGATGCCCTGCGCGGCGCCGGTGACCAGCGCCACCTGGCCCGCCAGGCGGGCGCGGCTGGCGGGTTCGGGTTGCGGGGCTGCGGACGGCTGCCGCGGCGCGGCGTGCGAGGGGTGTTCGGCGGGGGCGGTCATAGCGGCAGCATGGCCGAAGCGGCGCGGCCCGGGTGAAGGACGAGGGCGCGCGTGCTCGTGGAAATCCACCCGTTTTTGAAGCCTTTTCGGGCGGTACCGCCCATTCCATCAGCGCGGGTAGCTATTGTTTTAATAGCGAACGGCCAGCGGCGAGCCCCGCTTCCGGTTCAGGACAGCGGCTTGGGCACCAGCTCCACCGCCACGCCGCGCGCCGTGACGGTGATGGCGCCGGGCTGCAGGCCCAGGCCGTCGGGCAAGGCCAGGTCTTGCGGGCGCAGGGTGTGCAGCACCACCTCGCGCAGCGACTCGCGCGCCAGCTGCGGGCCGTATTGCGACAGCAGCGCGGCGGCGTCGGGGCGCAGGTCGGGAAATTCCAGCGCGTTCAGCTGCAGGTCGTGCGCCCGCACGGTGCGGTCCGAGGGCTCATAGCGCAGGGCGAATTCCACGTCCAGCCGGCCGGGGTAGCTGCGCCGCAGCAGGGGGCCGCCCGCGTCCACCGCCATGTCGGCGGCCAGCCGGTTGCGCTCGGGCTTGAGCGCGATACGCGGCGCCTGCACGTTCAGCTCCAGCAGTCCTGCCAGCGGAAAGCGGCGCGGGAAGCGCCCGGCCACCGCCTCCTCGATCTCCTCGCGGGTCACCGTGTAGCGGGGCCCGGCCGCCGCCAGCCGGGCCGCGCCGAGCGTGGCGAACAGGGCGGCGGGCAGGGTGAGGATCAGGGAGCGGCGTTGCATGGGGGTGACGGGGTCGGAGCGGTAGAGGCGTCGATGACGCGGCAGCGTGGCCGGCCATCCTACCGTCGGATCGCGCGCGGTCTGTAAGCTCGTGTGGTTGCCCGGCCCCGGGGCAGCAGATGCGCCGTCGGCCGACGCGGCAGGCGGCGCCACCCATGCCAGCATGTCGGCCAAAGGTGCGCGCCGCCCCGTGCCGCCGGGGCCGCCGCGCTCGCGCCCTGCCCACTTCTTCCATCGGAGGCTCCCGCCATGCTGCTCCAAGGCTCCTGCCACTGCGGCGCCGTCCGCTACCGCGTCACCGCGCACGAACCCGTGCCCTTCATGCGCTGCTACTGCTCCATCTGCCGCAAGACGGCGGGCAGCGGCGGCTTCGCCATCAACCTGGGCGCCGACCGGCGCACGCTCGAGGTCGAGGGGGAAGAACACCTGTCCGTGTACCGCGCGCGCATGCCCGACGGCTCGCGCAGCCCGGGCGAGCGCAATTTCTGCCGGCAGTGCGGCACGGCGCTCTGGATGTTCGACCCGCGCTGGCCGGACCTGCTGCACCCGCATGCCGGCGCGGTGGACACGCCCCTGCCGGCGCCGCCCGCCGTCACGCACATGATGCTGGGCTCCAGGCCGCACTGGGTGGAGGCGCACATCCAGGCACAGGACGACTCGTTCCAGGAATACCCCAAGGCCTCGCTGGCCGAATGGCACGAACGGCACGGGCTGACGTCGCCGTGACGCCCCGCGCCGTGCTGGCGCCGGCGCCGGCCCCGGAGGAGCTGGTGCCCGCCGACATCGATTTCGCCGCCCCCGCGCAGGAGGTGGCGCGCCGGCTCATCGGCGTCACCCTGCTGGTCGCCGGCGTGGGCGGCCGCATCGTGGAGACAGAAGCCTACGACCAGGCCGACGCCGCCTCGCACACCTTCGGCGGCCCCACGGCGCGCAACGCCGCCATGTTCGGGCCGCCCGGCCACGCCTACGTGTACCGTTCCTACGGCCTGCACTGGTGCCTGAACACCGTCTGCCGCGAGGCCGGCCACGGCGCCGGCGTGCTGCTGCGCGCGCTGGAGCCCACGCACGGGCTGGACGCGATGCGCGCCCGGCGCGGCCTGCAGGAGGCACGCCTGCTGTGCGCCGGCCCCGGGCGGCTGGCGCAGGCGCTGGGCATCGATGCGCGGTGCAATGGCCAGTCGCTGACCCAGGCACCGTTCCAGCTGCTGGAGCCGGCGCTGGGCGCTGCGGCCAGCGCCTGCGCCGAGGTGGCGGTGGGGCCGCGCATCGGCATCTCCAAGGCGGTGGACGTGCCCTGGCGCTTCGGCGAGCGGGGTTCGCGCTACCTCAGCCGGCCCTTCGCCGCCGCGCCCGTCAGGCCGGCACGGGGCCGTCCGGTGGGCTGATCGGCCGGCCGGCGGGCGCATCGCCAGGCAGGGCGCAGCCCGCCAGCGCCGCGCGCAGCTGCGCATGCTCGGCGCCGTCCCAGTGCGGCGGCAGCTGGTGCTTGGCCTGCAGGTAGTGGTGGGTGAACACGTCCAGGTACGCCTGCAGCACCTGCGCGGCCCGCGCCTCGCCCGCCAGCTCCAGGCACAGCCCGGCCACCTCCGCCGTGCAGAAATGGTCGCCCCGCGTGGAGCGCCGCAGCCGGTAGCGCGACAGCTGCTCGGGCTGCAGGCTCAGCACGGGCAGGGCGTCCAGGTAGGGGCTCTTCCTGAACATCTTGCGCGCCTCCGGCCAGGTCGCGTCCAGCAGCACGAAGAGCGGCCGGCGGACGGGCGCCGCCACGCCGCCGGTGCCGGCGGGGCTTGCCGCCCGCAGCTGCGTCACCACCCGCGCCGGCTCCACGAACTCGCCCGGAAACACCACGTAGGGCTGCCACTGCGGGTCGCGCAGCAGCGCCAGCAGGGCCGGGTCCACCTGCGTGCGCGCCCAGCCGAAGGCCCAGGTGTCAGCCACCACGTCGGCGATCAGCCAGCCGGTGTTGCTGGGCTTGAGCGGCTCGATGTCGGCCATCAGCAGGCACACCCCGGCCGCGGTGGGCACCCCCGGGCGCAGGCCGCACAGGCAGTGGCTGGGCACCAGGCGGCAACCCGGGCAGCGCTCGCCCCGGGGGCCGCCCCGGGCCAGGAAGGGCTTGGCGCTGCGCGCCAGGCGGGCGGTGCGCAGGCGGGAGACGGCGTGGGGAACGTGGGGTGGCACGGCTTGACCCGCGCCATCATCAGGGAAATCGATCAATCCAGCTCTTCCATCAGCGCAATGGTGCGTGCGAGCAATGGCGGCAAGGCGCTCTGCGCCACGTTCCACACGGTGCCGACATGGACGGTGGCATAGCCGTGAATCAGCTGGTTCCGGAACGCCACGATCTGGGCCAGATCAGGTATGCGTGCGGCCAGTGCAGCGTCGGTTTTAGCCAACTGGCCCAGCGCCTCGCCAATGATTTCGAATTTGCGCTCGACCGCCGCCTGGGCCATCTCGTTGCGGGCGTAGGCTTCGGCATCCATTCCCTGCAAAAAGCGCTGGATGGCTTGCGCAGCCTCCTGCACGTCCCACAGGAAAGCGCGCGGATCACGCTGCGACATACACCGGCTCTCGCGATCGGTTGATGCTTGCCAGCACGTAGGGGTTGCGCACCGCGCCGGGCTCGACCAGATCCACGGGGCGGCCCAGCAGTTGTTCCAGCGCCGCCTTGGTGCCGAAGAACGACTGCAATCCCACGGGCGCGTGGGCGGCGAATTCCACCAGGAAGTCCACATCGCTGCGCTCCGGGTCAAAGTCTTCAGCACGGGCCGCGGAGCCGAACACCTCCAGCCTGCGCACGCCGAAGCGCTGGCAGATGGCCGCGATGCGCGGCAGGTGTTGGGCGATGGCGGAATGCATGACGCGATTCTAGGGAAGCTCTCGTGCAGAGGGTCCCCAGGGAGCCCCGATGCGGTCTGCGAGAAGTGGGTTAGGCGGCGCCCACATGCTCCAGCTCGAAGAGCGGCACCTCCGCCTCCCGGCTTAGCCAGAGGCCGCCGCCCAGCTCCACGAAATGCTCGCGCAGGCCGCGGCGGTACAGCGCGGCGCTGTGGCGGAAGACGCGGCCGTCAGTGAGGTCCTCGTCGACGATGTCGCGCTCGAAGTCCTCGCGCGAGACGGCTTCCAGGTAGAGCGCGCCCCGGCAGAGGCGCCCCAGGTTGCGCAGCGCCGCCGCCAGGTCGGGCTCGCTCAGGTAGGGCAGCACGCCCTGGCAGATGACGAAGTCGAACGGCTCGGGCGCCGCATAGTCGACCACCGAGCCCCGCTGCCAGCCGAAGCGCTCGCACAGGTAGGGGCTGAATTCCACGCCCTTGTAGCGGGCGGCGGGCAGGTGCTTTTCGACGATGCCCTTCCACAGGCCGATGCCGCAGCCCACGTCGAGTACGCGCAGCACCGGCACCCGCAGGTAGTGCAGGTAGCTGCAGACGAAGGTGCCCAGCCGCTCCATGTGGGCGGGGTCCACCACGCTGGTCTTCTTGTCGAAATAAAAGCGCTGATAGTAGGCCTCGTCGAAGGTGCTGGGGCTGGCGGATGGCAAGGGCGGTCCTCGGGGCGTGAAGAAGATGAAGAACGGGCGCGCGAAGGCAGGGCCGGAGTATCCCGCAGTCGTTCGGCCGGCCGGGGCGGCGCCCACAATGGCGGCCATGGAAGACCACGACACCGCCATCCCCCCGCCGCAGGACGCCTGGATCGCCACGCCCGCCGGCCGCCTGTTCAGCCGGCGGTGGAGCCCTGCCGCCGCAGCATCGCAAGCCGCGGGTTCCGGGCCGCGCGCGCCCATCGTGCTGTTTCACGATTCGCTGGGCTGCGTGGAGCTGTGGCGCGACTTCCCCGCCGTGCTGTGCCAGGCCACCGGCCGCGACGTCATCGCCTACGACCGGCTGGGCTTCGGCCGGTCGGACCCCCGAGCGGGCGTGCCGCCGCCGGACTTCGTCGCCGAGGAGGCGGCGCTCGGCCTGCCCGCGCTGCGCGCCCACTGGGGCGTGGGGCGCTTCGTGGCGCTGGGGCACAGCGTGGGCGGCGGCATGGCGGCGCACTGCGCGGCGGCGGCGCCGGGCGATTGCGAGGCGCTGGTGACCATCGCCGCTCAGGCCTGCGTGGAGGCGCGCACGCTGCAGGGCATTCGCGAGGCCCAGGCGCAGTTTGCCGCCAGCCCCGGGCAGCTCGACCGGCTGGCCCGCTACCACGGCGGCAGCACCGAGCGGGCGCGCTGGGTGCTGTCCGCGTGGGTCGACCGGTGGCTGGATCCGGCCTTCGCCGGCTGGTCGCTGCAAGGCGCCATGGCCCGCGTTACCTGCCCGGTGCTGGCCCTGCACGGCGAGCGGGACGAGTACGGCTCGCCCGATCAGCCTGCCCGCATCGCCCACTGGGCGGCGGGGCCGGCGCAGGTGTGCATGCTGCCCGGCCAGGCGCATTCGCCGCACCGCGAACAGCCGGCCGCCGTGGCGGCGCGGGTGGCGGACTTCCTGGCCCGCACGCAAGCAAATTGAGAGGGAAATTGCCTTCCCGCGCCGGTGGTTTCAGCGCTGCCTGCTATTGGCTTCATAGCAAAAGAATCGTCCGTGCCGTCCGTGCCGTCCGTGCCGTCCGGTCGGGGTGCCCTCGCCCGATCAGGCCTTGGGCGGGCGGTGCAGCGCGCAGATCTTGTTGCCGTCCGGGTCGCGCAGGTAGGCCAGGTACAGCTTGCCGCCGGGGCCCTCGCGCCAGCCCGGCGGGTCTTCGCACTCGGTGCCGCCGTGGGCCAGACCCGCGGCGTGGAAGGCGTCGGCCTGCTCGGTCGACTGCGCGGCAAAGCCCAGGGTGCTGCCGTTGCCGTGCGTCGCCGGCTCGCCGTTCAGGGGCGTGGTGATGGCGAACACGCCGGTGGGGCTGCGGTAGAAGTACCGGTTCTTGTTGGCCACACCAGGGCCCACGCCCAGGGTGCCCAGCAGGGCGTCGTAGAACTGGCGGGATTTCTCGAGGTCGGTCGCGCCGACCATGACATGGCTGAACATGGGGGTGTCTCTCTCCGGGCAGGGTGATGGAAAAAACGCGGGGGCCATGTTAGCCGCGCGCTGGCCGGCGCCATGTCGCGCAGGCACCCCGCGTGACGGGCGGCGGGGTGCAGCGAAAAGGGCGGTCGGAAAGCGCCATTCCCATTCCATTCCACAGTCCGTTCGGGCTGAGCCTGTCGAGGCCGGGGCGTGCGATGGACGCGCCCTTCGTCTTCGTTGCTGCACCGGCCAGAAGCCCGATGCCGGCCGGTGATCCGCAGCCGCCTAAAATGGAATCAAAATGGCCTGTAGCGCTTGTTAAATCAATGCATTGCGCTATCAATAGTGGAGCAGATGAGCCCGCTCGCCTCACGTCCCTACCTCTCCATCCATGCGCATCCTCCACACCTCCGACTGGCACCTCGGCCAGCATTTCATGGGCAAGAGCCGCCAGGCGGAGCACCGGGCGCTGATCGATTGGCTGCTGGCCCAGGTCGATGCCCAGGCCGTCGACGCGGTGCTGATCGCGGGCGACATCTTCGACACCGGCGCGCCGCCCAGCCATGCGCGGGAGCTCTATGCGCACCTGGTCGGGCAGCTGCACCGCGCCGGCGTGGCGCTGCTCCTGATCGGCGGCAACCATGACTCCGTCGCCACGCTGGGCGAAAGCCGGTCGCTGCTGCACCTGCTGGGCGCCACCGTGGTGGCCGACGGGGGCGCCAGCCCGGCCGATCACGTCGTGGTGCTGCCCCGGCGGGGCGGGCAGGGCGTGCCCGGCTGCGTGGTGTGCGCCGTGCCCTTTTTGCGCCCGCGCGACGTGCTGCAGAGCCAGGCCGGGCAAAGCGCGCAAGACAAGCAGCAGGCCCTGCAGGCCGCCATTCAGGGCCACTACCAGGCGGTGCACGCGGCTGGCGTCGCCCAGCAGGCGGCCCTGCTGTGCGAAGGCGGCCATGCCGTGCCCCTGATCGCGACCGGCCATCTCACGACCGTGGGCGCCAGCAGCAGCGAATCGGTGCGCGAGATCTACGTGGGCTCGGTGGACGCCTTTCCGACCGCCGCGTTCCCGCCGGTCGACTACGTCGCGCTGGGGCACATCCACCAGCCGCAGAAGGTGGGCGGGCTGGAGCACATCCGCTACAGCGGCTCGCCCATTCCCCTGGGCTTCGACGAGGCGCGGCAGGCCAAGCAGGTGCTGCTGGTGGACCTGGACGCCACGGGTCTCAAGGCGGTCACGCCGCTGCCCGTGCCCTGCTTTCAGCCGATGGTGGCCGTCACCGGCAACCTGCAGGCGCTGGGCCCGCTCATCGCCGCGGCGGCCAGTGCAGGCACGCCCAGCCAGCCCGTGTGGCTGGAAGTGACCGTGGCCGAGGACGACTACCTGAGCGACCTGCCGGCGCGCATGGCCACGCTCACCGAGGGCCTGCCGGTGGAGGTGCTGCGCGTGCGCCGCCAGCGCGCCGGCGCTGCCGTGCTGCCCGCGGGCGCCGCGCCGCAGACGCTGGACGAGCTGACCCCGGCCGACGTGTTCGCCCGCCGCCTGGCGCAGGAGAGCCTGCCGCCCGAGGTGCAGGCCGCGCTGGACGAGCGCTACCGCGAGGTGGTGCGCGGCCTGGCCGAGGGGGCGGCATGAAGATCCTGCGGCTGCGCCTGAAGAACCTGAATGCACTCAAGGGCGAATGGGCGATCGACTTCACCCGCCCGCCCTTCGCCGGCAACAGCCTCTTTGCCATCACCGGCCCCATGGGCGCGGGCAAGTCCACGCTGCTGGACGCCATCTGCCTGGCGCTCTACCACCAGACGCCGCGCCTCTCCAGCGTCTCCAAGTCGGCCAACGACATCATCACGCGCCACACGGCCGACTGCCTGGCCGAGGTCGAATTCGAAGTGAAGGGCGCCACCTACCGCGCCTTCTGGAGCCAGCGCCGCGCGCGCGACAAGGTGGACGGCGCGCTGCAGGACCCGAAGGTGGAGCTGGCGCAGATCGACCCCGCGACCGGCGCGGGCACCATCCTCAGCAGCCAGAGCCACGACAAGCTGCGCCGCGTGGCCGGCATCACCGGGCTCGACTACGGCCGCTTCACCCGCTCCATGCTGCTGGCGCAGGGCCAGTTCGCCGCCTTCCTCAACGCCAGCGCCAACGAGCGGGCGGAACTGCTGGAAGAGCTGACCGGCACCGAGATCTACGGCGAGATCTCCGCCCGCGTGTTCGAGCGTGCCCGCGACGCCCGCCAGCAGCTCGACCAGCTGCGCGCCCGGGCCGACGGCGTGGAGCTGCTGCCCGCAGACCAGAGCGCCGCCATGCAGGCCGAGGTGCAGGCGTGGACGGCCGAGCTGGCCCGGGTGCAGGCCGACTGGGACGCCGCCGCCGCGCAGCGCCAGTGGCATGCCGACCTGGCCGACGCCGCGCAGGCCGCGCACGCCGCGCGGGGCCAGCTGCATCAGGCGGCCGACGCCCTGCAGGCCGCCGCCCCCGACTTGCAACGCCTGGCCCACAGCGAGCCCGCCCAGGCCCTGCGCGCCCCGCACGCGGCCTGGCAGCAGGCGCTGGCTGCCTGCCAGGGCAGTGATGCGTTGATCGCCGCGCTGCAGGAGCAGCAACGCGAAGAAGCAGCCTCGCACCGCCGGCACCACCAGCGCGCCGCCGGGCTGGCCCGCCGCGTCGCCCAGGCGGCCGACGGCGAGCTGGCGCAGGCGCGGATCGCCCAGCAGCGCCATGCCGACTATGGCAGCGCCCACCCGCAGCACGCCCACCTGGGCGAGCGCCTGGGCGCCTGGCGCCAGCAGTTCGCGCAGTGGCACGTGCTGCAGGGCCGCCTGGCGGATCAGCGCATGGCCTTGCAGGCGCTGCAGGACGAGATCGCCCGGCAGGGCGAGCAGGCCGTGGCGCAGCAGGCGCGGGTCGATGCCGAGCGGCAGGCCCAGGCCGCCGCCCAGGAGGCCCTGCAGGCCGCGCAGGCGGCGCTGGCCGGGCGCCTGGACGGCGGCACCCTGGCCGCGCTGCGCGAGCGCCTGCGCCAGGCACAAGGCCAGGCAGCCGCATGGCGGCAGATCGTGCCGCTGGGCCGGCAGCGCCGCGAGGCAGCGGCCCGGCAGCAGGCGCTGGTGGACGAGACCCGGCACCTGCAGGCCGCCCTGGCGCAGCAGGAGGCGGCGCGGCTGGCCCTGCGCGGGCAGTACGCAGCCGCCCGCGAGCAGGTCGCCGACAAGCAGAAGCTGCTGGACCAGGAGCGCCGCATCCAGAGCCTGGAGCAGCACCGCCAGGCCCTGCAGCCCGGCGACCCCTGCCCGCTGTGCGGCGCCACCGAGCACCCCGCCATCGACGCCTACCAGGCGCTGGACGTATCGGGCACCGAAGCCGCGCTGCGGCGCAAGCAGGCCGAGCTGGACGCGCTGGCCGAGCAAGGCCAGGCCGTGGCGCAGGCCCTGGCCGCCCGCCAGGCCCAGCTGGCCGACCGGCGCGAGCAGCAGGCCGCCCTGGCCGAGCGCATCGACGAATGGACGCGCCAGTGGGCGGACGGCACGGCGGCCCTGCACCCTTCGCCCTCGGCGGCAACAGCGTGGGCGGCCGAAAGCTGGCAGGACGCCGCCGCCCTGGACGCTGGCCTGCAAGCGGCCGAAGACGCCCTGGCGCAATGGGACGACACCCTGCAACAGGCCGAAGCGGCCAGCCAGCAGGTGCAGCAGGCCACGGCCGCCGCCAGCTGCTGCGATCACGCGGTGCAGGGCGCCGCGCATCAGCTGGCGCTGCTGCTGCAGGCCGCCCAGGCCGCGCAGGGCCGCCTGGCCGCGCTGGGCGATGCCCTCGCCGCCACCGAAGCCGAGTCGCAGGCGCTGCAGCGTGACCTGCGCGCCGCGGTGGAGGGCGCCGGCTACGCGCTGCCGGGCGAACCCGCGCAATCCGCCGCGTGGTTGCAGGCACGCGACGCCGAATGGCAGCGCTGGTGCCACGCCCAGAGCGAATTGCAGGCGCTGGCGCAGGGCATCACCCGCCTGCAGGCCCGCTGCGACGCCGCGCACGCCCAGGCCGCACAGTGGGCGCAGCGCGGCGCCGCATGGGCCACCGGGGCCGCCGGAGCCGCGGAGGGCGATGCGCCATCCACCGCGCCCGCTGACATCGACGACCTGCCGGCGGAAGACGCTGCCGCCCAGCTGCAGGCCAGCGCCGACTCCATCGACGGCCTGCAGCGCACCCTGGCCGCGCTGGAAGGCCGCCAGGCGCAGGCGGAGGCCGTGCGCGCCGAGCAGGCCGCCGCGCTGCAGTCGGCCGCCCACGCCTGGCAGGCCGCGCTGCAGGCCAGCCCCTTCGCCGACCTGCCCGCCTTCGAGGCCGCGCTGCTGCCGCCAGAAGAGCGCCAACGGCTGGCCGCGCTGGCGGGCGCCCTGCAGGCCGCCCGCCAGCGGGCCGACGCCCTGTGCCAGGCCGCCGAGGCGAAGCACGCCCGACTGCAGGCCCAGGCGCCCGCCACGCAGTCCCTCGAAGCGGTGGCCGACCAGCTGGCACAGCTCGAGGCCCGGCGCACGGCGCTGAACGAGCGCATCGGCGCGCACCGGGCCCTGCTGGCCCACGACGCCCGCCTGCGCGCCAACCAGCAGGCGCTGCTGGAACAGATCGCCAGCCAGACCGCCGACACCGACCTGTGGCAGCGGCTCGACGGCCTGATCGGCTCGGCCAGGGGCGACAAGTTCCGCAAGTTCGCGCAGGGCCTCACGCTGGACCACCTGCTGCAACTGGCCAACCGCCACCTGGCCCGCCTGCACGGCCGCTACCTGCTGCGCCGCAAGCCCACGGGCGAGCTGGAGCTGGAGATCGTCGACGCCTGGCAGGGCGACACCTGCCGCGACACCCGCACGCTGTCGGGCGGCGAAGGCTTCCTGGTCAGCCTGGCGCTGGCACTGGCCCTGTCGGACCTGGTGAGCCACAAGACCTCCATCGACTCGCTGTTCCTCGACGAAGGCTTCGGCTCACTGGACGGCGACACCCTGGAGGTCGCGCTGACGGCACTGGATTCCCTCAACGCCAGCGGCAAGATGATCGGGATCATCAGCCACGTGGAGGCGCTCAAGGAGCGCATCCCGGCGCAGGTGCGGGTGGTGAAGGGCGGGGGCGTGGGGCATTCGCGGCTGGTGGTCTGACACATCAGCCTCCCTCTGCTGCGCCATCCACTTGGCAAACAACTTGGCAATTTAGTTGGAATTTTTGGAAAAAACCCTTTTTCGACAATTGGTTATAGGCTGTTGAATCTTGGCAAAATAGCAGGATGTATGTCGACATTCACCAGTTCGAGCCCCTGCTTCCAGGCGACGTCCGGATGGAAGCCCTGCTTGCCAAGGCGCATGACCTGTCGCGGCTGGCCACCACCCTGGCGGGCATGCGTGTGCCCCCGGAATTGCGCAGCCTGCTGCGCAGCATGAACTCGTACTACACCAACCGCATCGAGGGGCAGCACACGCGGCCGCATGAAATCGAGCAGGCCCTGCGACAAGACTTCTCCAAAGATGCCGTGCTGGCCGCCAAGCAGCGTCTGGCCATAGCGCATATCGAGGCGGAACAGGTGCTGGAGCAGCGTTATGCCGGAACCGAGGGCGCTGCCCGCCTGTACACGCCCGAGGCAGTGCGGGACATTCACGATGCGTTGTTCTCCCGCCTGCCCGCCACCGATCTGTTCACGTCCGAGCGCGAATCCATCGCCCCTGGTGCGCTGCGTGAGCGCGAAGTGCGCGTGGGCCAGCACGTGGCCCCCACGCATGCCTCAGTGCCGTTGTTTCTGCAACGCTGGGCTGCGTTCTATGGCGGCGTGCGCCGGGGCGAGGCGGCTTTGGTGGCCCTGGCCTGCGCGCACCAGCGATTGGGCTGGGTGCACCCTTTCGTGGATGGCAATGGCCGCGTGATGCGGCTGCACACCCACACCTGGCTGACGGCGATGGGCTACACCGGCGGGCTCTGGTCGCCCCTGCGCGGCTTCGCCCGCAGTACCGAGCGCTACTACGCGCTGCTGGCCGACGCCGACAGTCCGCGCCGGGGCGACCTGGACGGGCGTGGCAACCTGAGCGAGCAAGCCCTGATCGCGTGGGCCGACTACGTGCTGGACATCTGCCTGGACCAAGTCCGCTTCATGGCTGGCCTGCTGGACTTCGGCGCCATCAAGAGCCGGATCGAGGCCTGCTTGGCCTACGAAGCCACCGTGCTCAAACAAGGCGTCCGCCAGGAAGCCCTGCGCGGCCTGCACTACCTGTTCCTGAGCGGCGAAGAAATGCCACGCGGCGAATTCAAAGCCATGCTCGGCATGAGTGACCGGAGCGCAACGGATGCACTGGGTGCGCTGGTCAGACGCGGGCTGCTCAAGTCCGACTCGCCGCAAGGCAGGGTGCGCTTTGGCCTGCCCCAGCATGCGCTGCGCTTCATGTTCCCGCAGCTCTGGCCAGAGGCAGAGGCGGACCCGGCCAACGCACGGTGACCTGACAAGGCCGAACGGAAAGCGGTGGCGGGCAGCGGGCGCTCGGCCGGCCTACTTCTTCATGAACGCATCCCGCGCCGCCATCGCCAGATCGGGATAGTTGGCGAACATGCCGTCCATGCCCATCTCCAGATAGTTGCGGAACTCGGCCGCGGCCTTCGCTGCGTCGGCCTGGGCGAAGGTCCAGCCGTGCACCTTCAGGCCGGCGGCGTGGGCCTGGTCGATGTAGGCCTTGCTGATCGGATAGGTGGTGTTGTTGATCAAGAGGCCGATGCCTTCCGTGAAGCCGGCGACCTCGGCCAGCGTCAGGGTGCGCACGGTGCTGCCCGATACGATGCCGACGCGCGGCGAGCCGTCCGGCGCCGCCGCGGCCACGCCCAGCAGGATCAGCGGCATCTTGTTGTTCTGCGCGACCTGCTTGGCGCGCAGGCTGCGCAGCGTGGCATCGCTGAACGACTGGATGAAGAGCTTGCTGCGGGCGTCGAAGCCGTTGTCCGCCAGCGTCTTCAAGATGCCGTCTTCCATGGCCGGGTCGGCCTGCTTGGCCTCGGGGTACAGGCCCACCGTGCGGCCGGCCGTGCCGGTCTGCTGGCGGGCGAAGCTCACCACCTCCTGGAAGGTGGGCACGCCGTACGGGTTGGGCGCGCTGGGGGTGAAGCCGGGGTAGCTGGTCTTGGCCGTTCCGGTGGGCACCACGGTAAGAGTCTTGACTTCGGCGAGCGTGAAGTCGGCCACCTTGTAGCCGCCACCCCGCTGCGCGAACAGCGAAGCGACGTTGGTGGTGCGGTTCAGCGTGTCGTCGTGCATGGCGATGAGCGCGCCGTCGCGGGTGATCTGCAGGTCGGGCTCGATGAAGTCCGCGCCCATGCGGATCGCCAGTTCGTAGCCGCCCAGCGTGTGCTCGGGCAGGTAGCCGCTGGCGCCGCGGTGGGCGATCACCTGGGGCCGCGCGTCGTCGTCGTTGCCGCTGCCGCCGCATGCGGCCAGGCCCAGGGTGGACAGGCACAGCGCGGCGGCCATCAGGGTGGTTTTCATGAGCATCGTCGTTCCTCTGGAAAAACGGACGACTCTAGAAGTGGGCCGTGGCAGGTGCATGACGCTGGGGCGACATAGCGGCGCGGGATGGTGACTTTCCGCAGCGCGGGCGGGGGGCGAGCGCCAGCCTCGGCGCTCGTGCGGGTGGCGCGATGGGCGCTCAACGCGACGAGCGCACCGCGCCCGCGCCCATGTCGATCGTCCCGAAGACCGTGACCCCGCTCTCACCCGACTGGGCACCGGTGCCCGTGGCGGGGTCATTGGCGGGGCGCGGGGCCACGGTGCCGCAGCCACCGAGCATGACGAGGGCACAGGCCCACAGGGCCGCCCTGCCGCCGGCCACGGAGAAGGCGGAGCGTGGGCGCCGTGGCGCCTGTGCCGAAGTCATGACGGTCATTCGCCATCTCCTTGCAGGTGCTTGCCCAGGATGCCCGCCAGCTCGAACATGCCGGCCGTGTCCTTGCCGAACACGGCGCGCAGCTTGTCGTCGGCGACGATGGTGCGCTTGTCCTTGGGGTCCTGCAGGTTGTGGGCCTTGATGTAGTCCCACATCTTCTTGACGGCCTCGGGCCGGGCGACCGGCTCCGCGCCGATCACGGCGGCCAGCGCCGCGCTGGGCGCCTTGCCGGCGGCGGCCTTGCGGGGCGCCTTGGCGGCGGCGGTCTTGGTGGCCGGGGCCTTCTTGGCGGCGGCGGGTTTGGCGGTCTTCTTGGCCGCGGCGCCCGTCTTTGCTGTCTTGGATGCTATGGTTTTTGCGGCAGCGCCCGGGCGCGGCGGGAACTTGCTGGGCGCGAACTCGAAGTTCACCTTGCCCGCCTCCGCGTCCCAGGCCAGGTGGGCCTTGAAGGCGCGGCGGGTGCGCATGCTGACGAACTTGTCCAGCAGGTCGGTCTTGCCGGTGGCCAGCAGCTTGCTCATCTGCGAGCGCTCCACCGGCTGCTGCAGGATGACCTTGCCGCTCTTGAAGGTGCAACTGGGCGTGGGCTGCGCGGCCGTGGGCACCGACTTGCTGCACACGTAGTTGGCGCCGTGCTCGTACACCGGCGCGCCGCAGATGGGGCAGTCGCCCAGGCTGACCTGCTCGCCGAAGTCCACCAGCTCGCCCGATTCCTCGGCCGCGCGGTCGTCGCCGAAGTCGAATTCAAGCTTGAAATTGCCGGCCTCTTCGTCGCGCACGATGGCGACCTCGGCCGTGAACGGCCAGCCCGCCTTGGAGCGAAAGCCTTCCAGCGGGCCGATGCGGCGGTCGCGCAGCAACTGGTCGGCCTCGGCGGTCTCGAAGGTGCGACCCGCGGGCGACTTGCCGAACGAGAAGCCGCAGGCATCGCTGCCATCGCCCGATTTGCCGACGCAGGCATAGCGGCGATAGTTCTCCTTCACCACGCCGCCGCAGTTGGGGCAGGGGGCCGAGAGCGTGGCGTAGTCGCCGGGAATGGTGTCGCGGTCGTATTCCTTGGCCTTCTTGACCATGCGCTCGGTCATGGCGGCGATCTGCTGCATGAAGGCTTCGCGGCTGAGCTGGCCCTTCTCCATCTGCGAGAGCTTGTATTCCCACTCGCCGGTCAGGTCGGCGCGGCAGAGCTCATCGACCTCCAGGCCGCGCAGAAGGGTCATCAGCTGGAAGGCCTTGGCGGTGGGGATCAGCTCGCGGCCTTCGCGCAGCATGTATTTTTCGGTCAGCAGGCCTTCGATGATGGCGGCGCGCGTGGCGGGCGTGCCCAGGCCCTTTTCCTGCATGGCCGAGCGCAGCTCTTCGTCGTCGATCTGCTTGCCCGCGCTTTCCATGGCGCCCAGCAGCGTGGCTTCGGAATAGCGGGCGGGCGGCTTGGTCTTCAGGCCCTTGGCTTCGGCGAATTCGGTGCGCACCATCTCGCCGGGCTGCACGGCCACCAGCGGCTGGCCCTTGTCGCCGGCCTTGCCGTCTTCCACCTCGCCGGCCGCTTCCTTGCCGTAGATGGCCAGCCAGCCGGGCTTGACCAGCACCTTGCCCTCGGTCTTGAAGCTGTGGCCCACCACCTGGCTGACGCGGGTGGTGACCAGATGCTCGGCGCTGGGGAAGAACACCGCCATGAAGCGGCGCACCACCAGATCGTAGAGCTTCTGCTCGGCCTCCGACAGGCCGCTGGGCGCCTGCGTGGTCGGGATGATGGCGAAGTGATCGCTGACCTTGGCGTTGTCGAAGATGCGCTTGGAGGGGCGTACGTAGCTGCCGTCCAGCGCCTGCTGCGCGAACGGCGCCAGGTGGCGCATGCCGCTGGTGGCCAGCATGCCGAAGGTGTCTCTCGCCACCGGCAGATAGTCTTCCGGCAGCGCGCGGGAATCGGTACGCGGATAGGTCAGCGCCTTGTGGCGTTCATAGAGGCTCTGCGCCAGCGCCAGCGTGGTCTTGGCCGAGAAGCCGAACTTGCCGTTGGCCTCGCGCTGCAGGCTGGTCAAATCGAACAGCGCGGGAGAAGCCTGGCTGGTGGGCTTGCTTTCCTCGGTGACGGTGGCCGCCTTGCCGCGCACGGCCTCGGCGATGGCCTGGGCGTCGTGGATGTTCCAGAGCCGGTCGGCGCGCGCCTCGGGGTCTTCGCTGTTCTTCTTCCACTTCGGGTCGAACCACTTGCCCAGGTATTCGCCCGCCTCGGCATGGAAGCCGGCGTGGATCTCCCAGTAGTCGCGGCTGATGAACTTGCGGATCTTTTCCTCGCGCTCCACCACCAGCGACAGCGTGGGCGTCTGCACCCGGCCCACGGTGGTCAGGAAGAAACCGCCACCCTGCGAATTGAACGCCGTCATCGCCCGCGTGCCGTTGATGCCCACCAGCCAGTCGGCCTCGGAGCGGCTGCGCGCGGCGTTGGCCAGGCCCTGCATCTGCTGGTCGCTGCGCAGGTGCTCGAAGCCGTCGCGGATGGCCTGCGGCGTCATCGACTGCAGCCAAAGCCGCTTGACCGGCTTGCCCAGACCGCCCTTGGCGCCCCCGGCGTACTGCTCGATCAGCCGGAAGATCAGCTCGCCCTCGCGGCCCGCGTCGCAGGCGTTCACCAGCTCGGTCACGTCCTTGCGCTTGGCGAGCTTGACGACCGCGTTCAGGCGGCTCTTGGTCTTGTCCACGGGCTTCAGGTCGAAGTGCGGCGGGATCACCGGCAGGTGCGCGAAGCTCCACTTGCCGCGCTTGACGTCGAATTCCTCGGGCGCCTGGATCTCCACCAGGTGGCCCACGGCGCTGCTGACCAGGTAGCGGTCGTTCTCGAAATGGTCTTCGTGCTTGTCGAACTTGCCGGCGATGGGCGTGAGCGCGCGCACGATGTCCTGCGCCACCGAGGGTTTTTCTGCAATTACCAGGGTCTTGGTCATTTTGTGGGTCTCGCCATTTCAGGCGCTTCTACAATTCCGCTTCTTCATGCGCGCACGCGCACGCATGTGTGCCTATTCAAACTAACAGAGTTTTGCCATGCCCCGCATCGCCCCGCCCGTCGCCGCACCCGTCGCCTCGGGCCGGCGCATCCAGACCCGGCGCTCGGGCGTGCACGGCAAGGGCGTCTTCGCCGTGCAGGATATTGCCGAGGGCGAGGTGCTGGTCGAGTACGTGGGCGAGATCATCAGCTGGCAGGAGGCGCAGGACCGGCACCCGCACGACCCCGCGCAGCCCAACCATACCTTCTACTTCCACGTCGACGAAGACCGCGTGATCGACGCCAACTACGGCGGCAACTCCTCGCGCTGGATCAACCACAGCTGCGCGCCCAACTGCTTCGCCGACGAGCGGGACGGCCGCATCTTCATCACCGCGCTGCGCAACATCGCCGCGGGCGAAGAGCTGAGCTACGACTACGGCCTGATCGTGGAAGAGCGCTACACCCCGAAGCTCAAGGCCGAATACCCCTGCTGGTGCGGCGCCGCCACCTGCCGCGGCACGCTGCTGGCCCCCAAGCGCGGCTGGGCGCCGCCCGGGCTGGCCCCGGCCAAGGCCAGCACCCGGAAGGCGAACGCCCCCGCCCAACCCCGGGGCCCGCGCCGGTGACCCGCGCCCCCGTGCGCTGGCAGGCCGAAGCCATCTGGGAGGCCGTAGCGCCCCGGCTGCCCGGCTTCACCGTCGAGATCCTGCCGGAGATCGACTCCACCAACACCGAGCTGATGCGCCGTGCCCGTGCCGGCCGCACCGAGCCCACGCTGCTGGTCGCCCAAGCGCAGACCGCCGGCCGGGGCCGGCTGGGCCGGCCGTGGCAGAGCCAGGCGACCGGCGTGGCGGCCACCAGCGCGGGCGCGCTGCCGTCCCTCACTTTTTCGCTCGGCCTGCCGCTGGCGCCGGCCGACTGGTCGGGCCTGTCGCTGGCCGTGGGCGTGAGCGTGGCCGAGAGCCTGCAGCCCGAGCTGCCCGCCCCCGGCAGCGGCACGCCGCGCATCGGCCTGAAATGGCCCAACGACCTGTGGCTGGACGGCGACCGCAAGCTGGGCGGCATCCTGGTGGAAACCGCCAGCTTCGTCGCCCCGCAGGGCGCTGGCGGCCCGGCCGCGCTGCCGGCCGCAACCCGCTACGTGGTCATCGGCATCGGCATCAACCTGCTGGCGCGCTCCGGCGACGGCATGAACACCCCGCCGGCCTTCCTGGGCGAGGTGGACGCCTCCCTGGACGCCCCCGCCGCGCTGGCCCGCATCGCCGCGCCCCTGGTCGCCATGCTGCAGTCGTTCGAGGGCTACGGCTTCGCGCCGGTGCAGCCGCGCTTTGCCGCGCGCGACGTGCTGCGGGGCCGCGCCGTCACGCTGAGCGACGGGCAGGCCGGCACCGCCCACGGCGTGGGGACGGATGGCGCGCTGCAAGTGCTCACCCCCGCCGGCATGCAGTCGGTGACCAGCGCCGAGATCAGCGTGCGCCCGGCCGGCCGGGCCCTGCCGCCGACCTGACGCATGCTGCGCCTCGCCTTCATCGCCCTGCTGCTGGCCAACGCCGGCTACTACGCCTGGTCGGGCGGTTGGCTGCGTAGCTGGG